>DATCGU010000109.1:0-12368 GCA_036508735.1 Gemmatimonadaceae bacterium | reverse complement strand
CCCGCCACGGACACGAATACTCCGCGACGGTCCGTGGCTACCGGATGGGCGGCGGCGGGGTCCCGACGCACGACGCGACGAATCGGGCGAACGGTTCGATCTTCCCTCCTGCACTCGCCGTGTCCAACGACGCCATGTACTCTTTGCGCCGATTCACGGGAATGATGGTCCATGGATAGCCGCCAGACGCGAACATGGCATTCATGAGGAAGCGCGCCATGCGGCCGTTGCCGTCCATGTACGGGTGGATGAAGACGAAGAAGAAGTGACCGAGAACCGCGCGTACCGCGGGGCTCGATTCCTCCGTGAGGAGCTCGAAAAGCACTGGCATCATCTCGCGGGCTGCATCGGACGACGGCGGAACGTGTAGCGCGTTCCGAATATAGACCGGGCTGGTGCGGTAGCCGGCGAGATCCCGCACCTCCAGAATGCCTGCGGTGACGCCCGGTTCGAAGAGTTTCCGATACCACGTGCCGTGGTCACGATCCACGATCATGCCTGCGTTCGCTCCACCGAGAATTGCCTTGAGGGACCCCATCACTTCGCGGCGGGCCAAGAAGTATCCTCGTGCCGCCAATGCATCGCGCGTGGTCGCATCGTCGGCGTTCGTGTCGGGAGCCCACTTGCCGCTCGTCACCCGCTCGATCAACTGCTCGGTCACCTGATAGCCCTCGATCGAGAGGGAGTGGTACGCATCGGCCTTGTACGCTTCCTCGGCTGCGGTCAGATACCGCCGGGAGTTTCTCGGCCGACCCGGCGGGGTGGCGAAGTGCGCGGCGATAGGCTCGCGCATGGTCTGCCACATGAGGCGCAGCCGACTCACTGCCGGCGAAGTCGCGCGGTGGGAGCCGAGGGTCGGCAACGGGCGGGTGAACGGATCTGTCTCCTGCACGGTGTAGCCAGCCGACCGCATCGTGGCCAGCATCTCGTCCGCGAGCTTGGCGCGGTGCGCGGCACGCAGGGCGCCGGCGAGACGACCGGCTACGACAGGCCGGCCCTCGTCCACGAGGATGCGATTCAACCCCGCTACGTCGCGCAGCTGGCTGAGCACGACCTGCGCGTCGGTGGGAAAGGTCTGAAAGAAACGCTCGGCCACCCGCACGAGCGCGTGTTCGATTGTCAGGACGCGAAGCGGTCCCACCCGCTCCGTCTGGTCCGGTGTCATGCGCGTGGGTGCTTTGTAGTCGAGGAGCGAGCTCCCACCCGGGAGGTTGAGCACATAGTTCGTCCCCCGCTCGGCATGCACTACGATCTGCGCGGGCAGCGTCGTCGCCCCCGCCTGCACGAGGAGTGAGAGGTCGGGTGCCAGATGCCACCGTGCGCGAAAACGCTGGTCGCAGTAGTTGCCGACAAAGTCACGCATGGACGCGAACCACGCAGTGGTGTCGCCGGCTTCTTCCCCAGGGCGCGACGCGATATACCACCCCTTCACCACGGGCTGGAGAAAGCCGGCTGCGGTGAGCGCGGGAAGCTGGTAGCGTGAAAAGTCGGTCGCTCGGAATGCGCGGCGCCCCCGATCCTGAAGCGTCTTCATGCGCTTGAGGCCGGTGACGAGGAGGCGACGCGCGGGCGTGGTGGGCTTAGCCATAGAAGAAGTGGGTGAGGACTTGTGGTTTCGACCTAGCGGTATCGGTGCAGATGAAATATAGGGTAGTCGGCCTGATGTAATATAGGGTATTCGGCTTTATGAAGTATAGGGTATCTAGCCTTATCGATTAGAGGGTATTGCCCTATTGTGCTACGGTAGCTATCCCGTAACCTCTTGCCGGCTAATGCGTTCAAGCACCCTATTGTGTCTCGAGGCTCGTACACGACGACACGCTTCGATCGTTCGCTTTACCCGATCGGCGTCACGATCGCCACGTCGCGGACCTTCTTCGGCTCGCTCATAACAGCGAGCATCGTGTCGGCATCCGGCTGCTGATAACATGTTAGCAACGTCTCCGTGTCCTTCCATCCACCCGCGGCTGCGACGTCCGTAATCGCGTGATGCTTGCGCTCGGTCGCCCACTTCCGCCGATACGGATGCCACAAGCCGCCTACAAGCTTCGGCAGCTTCGCCCGCGTCTCTGCAAGCGTCAGCCACTTGTCGAAGAGGTGCCGATCCATAGGCATCTCCACGCGACGCTCGCCAGCGAAGATCCAACCGGCGCTGGTGCCGAGCAGCGTGCGAAAATCGCTCAACTCGTCGATGTGCGCTGCCGGCATGGGCACGACCCATTCCTTTCCCTTCTTGTCGGCTTCTGCGCGCCACCGGATCTCACGCCGTTCGAAGTTGATATCCTCCCAGCGGAGCTGACGAATCGAGCCCAGGCGCCGTCCCGTCGCTTCGGCCAGAACCAATGCGAGTTCCATCTTGGTCCAGCGCGACACCTCGAGTGCCGCGGTGCTGGACTCAGGCGTCGCCTCGAGCGTGGCCTCGGCTTCGCGCCGAAGCGCCTGCATGGCGATGCGCGTCTTTTCGAAACGTTCCCACGTGGCAATCGGCCGCCGCGGGTTCTGCTCTTTGGCGCGGCGCACGCCGGCCAACGGATTGGTCTCCAACAGGCGCGTGCCGTCGTGCAACCGAACTGTCGTCGCCCAGTTGAGCATCGCGTGCAGGAGGACGAGATCTCCCCACACGCTTGCCTCACGCACGATTCCAGTCGAACGGCCGTTGGAGAGCACGATGCCGCCGGCCTTGCGCCGCGTCGTGTAGGCCGCCTGATCCCGCGCGCTCAGGGTCCGAACATCGACCGCCTCACCCAAGACCGCGAGCAGTACCCGTGCGTGCGCGGCGTCGTCCTTCCGCGAGCACAGCTTGTTGTCGAGGAACGCCGCGCACTCCGTGCGATAGCGCCGCCACAACAGCTCGAGCGTGAGCCGCTCCGGCATAGCGGCCGCCTTGCCGCTCAAGAGCTCGGCCAAGAACGCTCGGCCCAGCTTGTCCGCCTCGGCGCGATCCGTCGTGCCGAGCGACGCGGTCGACTTCCCGCGCCCGGAAATCCAGATCGTCCGATAGAACGTGCCGCCAACCTGCTTCTGGTAGAGGCGGATGCGCATCCCCCGATGGCCGAGGGAGCGAGCCCATCCACCATCCGCCTCGTGCCACGTGCTGCTGCTCTTGCTCATGATCCGCGCCGGGGCATTACTGGTCGCGGAGCGACTGCGCGTCGGCGACGGGATCGTACGACCCGGCGACTCCCACGCGTACACCCGGCCGACGACGGACGTGACGCGGGAGGTCACCACGCTTGACTCGCGGGGCGCCCTTCCGGCCATGATTGTGGAGCTCGCCGTTCCGCACCATCCGCCCGAGGCTCTCCGCATGGTACCCGCACTCGGCCGCGGCGTCGGTCAGGTTCAGCAGCACCTCATGATGATCGGTCGTCGCATCCTCCAAGTCACTCAGCATTTGATCGATCAGCGTGGCGCCGTCGACCTGCGCGCCGTAACGGGCGAAGTCGTCGCGCTGCTTGCCCCAGGTGGTCTTGAACTCATTGTGCGTCATGTGGGGCCGTTGCTTGAGTGAGGTCCGGCGCGCCGAGAGGTTCAGCGCGTTGAGAGGGAGTGTCGCGGTGCCCGATGCTCGAGCACGCAGCAGGGGCCTTACCCTGCTGTGCCGATCGCTGACGCGTTATCGGCGGCACCAATGCGTGCGGGGGGGCTCTCGCGGTGGCGGCCTGTCGCGCGTTGGGATGACCTAGCAGCACGGCGACATGGGCCGGATGCGCGTCGTGATACGCCAGGGAAGAGCGGGCTACATGCGGAGGGGGCATATCTCTTCCTATCCCACGAGCATCGATCGGCCGTCAGGGAGCCGGATCACCGCGAACTCCGCGGATCCGATGAATGACCGCCGTGACGCGTCACCTGCACGGCGATCGGACGCGCATGGTCGCCGCCGACCGGGCGCTGGGCACACGCGCCGTGCTTTGCAGCGGTCGACGTGTTCGCGTCCGCCCTCACCTCACGTGTCTGCTAGCCGTGCGCCTGTCCCGCTGCCCGCCCTGCCGTCTCCCGATGCCGTCGACTCACTGCCACGCATCGGCGCGTTCTGAAAGTCTCGCGGGATAGAACTCAATAGGGACCGGCGTCCCACTTCCTATCGGGCAGCACTGAGAAGAATCGTGAAGGGCGCGCCTGCAGTGAGTTCCCGATCGATGCCGCTGGAGTGGTCTGGCGGCTCGAGTCTGTCGCAGTCATAGCACCGTGAGTCGAACATCATCGCCTGGCCTGCTCTTGCCCTCCCCCACCGCTGGGGCCCTCGAGCGCAGTGCGAGAACTCACAGTGATCCACCAGGAGGGAGGGTCGGTCGTGGTTTCGACATTCTCCCGAGGAAGGCGCACGCCCATCAACGAGAGTTGGCGGGAGGGTCCTCTTGAAGGGCACAGAAGGTCACAGGTCCACAGCGACAGGGACGGTCACGGACGCTTGGACGACCTGGATGCACTCGCAGGTCTGATGGGTCAGGCGGCCTCGATGGCCCGGGGCCTCGAGCGGTGGGCATACGACGCTCCGCCCGTGCCAGATCAACGAAGTACACGGCCTCGCATCGACAGTCCGGCCGCTACTGGAGTGATCCGACTGCCTCGCCACTCTCGCCGCTCTCGCACACGCACGCATCACATCAGCCAAGGATCTCCATGACTTCCATTGTCACCCCCGTTGACTCACCCGCAGGATTCATCAGCACCCGGCATCGGACACTGGCGGGGGGAACGCGCTGGGACACGATGGAAGACATCCTCCACCGTCGCGCGCTGGAGAAGTGGGTGGGAGAGTATCCGTTCACGATCAACGTGTCCCTCACCTTCGCCCCCTATCCCTTCGAAGATCTCCGCCGCCTTGAACCTGGAGATCTGACTACCAGGAGGTGGCGGTCCCGTGAGGTCCATCCCCATCTGGCACGGGTTCCTACGAAGCGGAGGAGGCCACTCACGGTCTCCCAGGCCGAGTGGTTGTTGGAGCACTACTGTCGCCGCCTCGGTGGGCGGACCCATCAGTCCATCCGGGCGAACCTGGCCATCGAAGCACACCAGAGTGGCGACCTGCACACACACGGTGTCCTGGCCGGTGTTGATCTCACTCCCTCAGAGGTGGTGAAGTATTGGCCGTACGGGAGAGACCCTCAGGCAACCTGGCTCGGCGTAGGACATCACGCAGTCCGGGGCGTGAGCTACAACCTCAAGAACGTGGATGGACGCGATGAGGAAGAGTCGAGCGGCAGCGTGTTCGTGTTCGGCAAGGTGTGGACTCGATCTGACTACCACGCGTGCCTCGAGGTGGTGAGGGCGCACGACCCGGCCCGTGCTGAGGGGCTGCCCACGTGGGATGCGCGTCTCGAGCGCGATCACGACTGAGAGAGAGACAGACAGAGAGGAGCCGTCGAGAGCCATGAACTGACTCGCGGGTGACGACGGCGGTCCTGGCATCTGATCCGTTGTCCGCCCCCTTGCCGCTCAGAGCTCACGAGGCCTCGCATGCGGAGACGGCAGCCTCTCTTTGACAGGCGCCTCGCATACCCCCGGCGCCTCGTGGCCCCCGGCGTCACCCGCGCGCGTGCGGCACGTCTGTGACAGGGGTATACGGCGCACTCGAGAATGGCTACGGCCTGATGATGGCGATCACGGCCCGAGAGCATGAGCAACCGAGGCCGCCAGTCACCGAGGCCACGAGACCCGGAGGCCACCAGGCGCTGAGGCACCGAGGCCACGAGGCACGGACGCCGCGAGGCACAGAGGCAACGACACCCTGAGGCCACGAGCAATCGGCCAGCAGACGTCTCTCATCGGCCGGGAACTCATTCATATAGATGCAGGGTGTGATCAGCCGTGTCTTCATCTCAGTGACGCGATGGCCCCGTGACACAACGAGGCCCGGAGGTCAGAGGACGCGAGGCCCCGGGACGTCTCGGACGGGGCGGAACAGCAGAGGGTCGACCATGCATCGCCTCGACTTCCGCTCGGTCATCATCAGTGAGTCACAGGACTGCCCGATGACTGCAGTCGACTCTGCACGCTGGAGCCCACAGGATCATGATGACCCCGAGGGCCTGAGCGACAGGGATCTCTCTCGAGTCCAAGTCGTAATCGGCAGAGAGTAGCGGTGGAGTGCCATCTTGTCCATGCAGACCAGGAGTCAGTTGTCGATGTGTCCGGTGATCAAGGTGGCCTAGTGATCGGGTGGCCTCGTATTCTCTGGTGGCCTCGTGTTCTCTGGTGGCCTCGTGACCTCCGGCGACCCCAGCGATTGACAGCATGGTGGCCCCGGGGCGAAGCGAGCGCCGAGACGCTGATGGGGAAGGGGACCGGCCTGCTCACGTGCATAGGCGAGAGAGTGACCTGGTTGCAGCACGTCTTCGTGTTGTGCGATGTGACGTCCTGGATCGCGCGGACCTGTCACAGCTAGCGCCCGCCAGAGATGCGCGCGACCTGGAGGCCACGGTGCTGCTGGTGCTGCTGGTGCTGCTGGTGCTGCTGGTGCTGCTCGTGATCACCGGACACAGGGCGCGCGGGACGCAGGGGCCACCAGGACTCTGCACGCACCTACACACAACAGCGACGATCGAGGGGACGACGAACATGAGGCGATGGTGGAATCGACACACACTCTCTGGGAATGCCGTTGTGTCGTGGCCGCGTGATGGCAGTGACACGGGGACGAGGTGAGCGCCGAGGAGCACGAGCCGGCGTTCACGGACATGTCGGGAGCGACAGCGGAGCCTCATGTAGCCGCTGCAGCACTGGTGGCCACGCGGAGCCAGCGGCCACGTGACGTCCTGTGGGCCCCTGTCCCGTGCAGGCTCGGCTGACTACCCCGACGACTCGCACGCACACAAGGGCCGGTGAGGCGACGGTACGAGCACGAGGCCTCGAGGTCCTGAGGCCACCCCTTCACGAGGTCACCACGCACGCCGTGAGGGATACTGGCCGCGATGATGTGCACGCTGCCTGACGAGAGCTTGGACGGCGCGCTCGACCGGCTCCCGTGACGAGCCGTCCATCCGCACACGAGGTCGAGGGCATGTGGTTGAGCGCGGTCCCGTCTCCAGCTCCGCGACGCTCGTTCCTCAATCCACGCGTCCAACCTGCGACACTGACCGCGAGCGTCCCCACACCGC
The DNA here is from genome assembly GCA_036508735.1 of Gemmatimonadaceae bacterium. Lineage (GTDB taxonomy): Bacteria > Gemmatimonadota > Gemmatimonadetes > Gemmatimonadales > Gemmatimonadaceae > PNKL01. The sequence continues at coordinate 5,265 of DATCGU010000109.1, read as the reverse complement.
GGTCGTACGCTCGCCTCCCTCTGCTCGCCTCGCGCTCTCACATACGGCGTGCGTCAAGGGGCCGTGCGACGTTGAGAGAAGGCGACTTCCGGTGTACATGCGCCATCGTTCAGGCTGACCTGGCACGATCGGGAAGCATGCCGGGGGGTGGGTTCGGGGTGAAGTTCCGACGTAGGTAACGCTCGAAGTCACCTCATCAGGCGCCCCGGCTCGAGCCACGGAATCCTGGCTGCGGGCGCCGATTGGTATCCGCGCAACTCTACCTCTGCGCGACAAGAGTGGTCACAGCAGGGTCTGATTCTTACCTGTGTCCCCATATGAGTGCGCCGATACTTCAGCGCAGCAGGGTGGGGCACACTTCCCGCACGTGCCCACGCGAGCGACCCGTCGCCTCGGCGATCACGGCCGGAATACCCGCGCACAGCAGGGTCCCCACCCTGCTACGTGCAGAGCATCGGGCAGGAGCGACGTTGTAGTCCTCTCCGTCAGGACTCGCCATGTCGCTCCATCGCTCCTTCCCGCTCGGCCTGCAGGTGAACTCGCTGAAGGTCCCGATGTCCCCGACACCGCAGACCGCCTCGTGAAGCCGCCGTTGCCAAAACCTCGTGCCTCGTACTGGGTGGCCTCGAGTCGAGAGTCCCACGCCGCCATGCTCGCGAATGCACCTCGAGGATTCGTGGTCTGGGCGCGGCTCGATGGCGCTCCCGAGTCCGTGGTGGTGTTGCTCCGGCGCGTGAAGACGCACGAGCTACCCACGACCAAGTGGGTGGAGTTCAGGGCGGAGCCGGACGGGCGGATGGCGAATGGCACGCCGTACACGCAGGCGCATGGGACGCTCGACGTCATTATCGGCAGTGACTGGCCGAGCTTCCTCAAACTCTTGCACCGGAAGAAGCGGGCAGTGGACACGGAGTCCGATGGGCACCTCGCCTGTCTCTATCGCTGCGGACCAACGGGAGGATTCCATCCCGATCAGGCGTGGGAGGTGCGGGCCGTCGACGTGCCCCGTGAGACGTGTGCGTCCGCACCGGCGACCGCACCGGCGACCGCACCGGCGACCGCACCCGTTTCTGCAGTCCCGATGAACTCCGTGGTAACGGCCTCCACAAACGGATCCTCGACGCCCACGATCGACGCGGCCAGTCCTCCGCTTCCGACCCCCGAGGAGTTGCTGTGACCTCGCTCTTTCGCTCCTGCTTTCCGCACGATGCGACCCCGGCGCGCGTGCTGCATCTCACCATCGACTGCGCATCTGAACCCCTGAGCACCGATCAGGGCTTCGGGTCTCGCCAGAGAAGTTTGGAAGGCGCGAGCGCCCGTCGAAGATTGCGTCAGATTAGGTCAGCGAGTGTCTCACGAACCGGGGTGCACTACAATCCACACGCTACCTGTGCGCACGGGCCCATAGAGAATATTCGCGGAATGGCTCAAGAAATGGACTGACCGATGCGTCAGGGCGCGCGTTTCGCACGGCTCCAGTCAACGCCGGGCGGCACTCCGGTGAACACCCGCACGTGGCCTATGAGCATTCGCGTCCCGACCGACATGCCCTGCAGCACGACGCGCGCCGTGGGCGGCGGTGCCGATCCGCTGTCTCCCATCCCCACCGCCACGCCGTCGATGGCGTAGCCGCAACGGCCGTCGGGCATCATCTGCACGCGCACGCTGTGCCATGCACCGCGCCACAGTTCCAGCGGTCGGCCGCTGAGCGTACGCGGCAGCGGCCTGGCGACGTTCGCTCTCGTTCGCGCTGACGGACCCTCGCCTTCAGGGTACACGAACTGGCATGAGGTTTGTCCCCCCATGCGACCCGGCAGATAACCGGTTTTGTGGTCCCACTGCGCCACAGGTTCGAATGCAGCGCCGCCGAACAGGTCGACGGAGATCATCTGCCACTGCGTCCGCGTCACCGGCGTCGAGAACTCCGCTTCAATCGCGATGCCCCGCGTCGCGTCGTACTCCGCGATGCTGTACGCGCCGCTGTAGAACTGACTATCGCCGTTGTTGAAGAACGCGCGCCCACCTCGCGCGTCGTTCACGATGAGCGGAAAGGGTTCCCCGAAGAAGCGCCATCGGCGCTCCACTCCGTCCGTCCATCGTTCATCGGCGGCCAGCGTCGATGCGGAGCGAACGACGCGAACCGTGTCGAGCGCGGAGCGCCAGCCGCCGGCGCTCGCCTCGATGATCGCGGCGCCAGTATCGAGTGCCACGAGAACGCCATTCGAATCGACCGCGGCGACTCGCGGCGTGAGTGAGCGCCACAGCACGATCCATGGCGCCGTTGGTTTGCCGGTACGCGTCGTCGCCGTGACATTGAGGCGATACGGCGTGCCGAGCGAGACCGGGGCGCGCGGATGCACGATGTGTACGCTCGCGATATAGTCGGTCGGTCCGCTCTCGAGCCAAGCCACCGCGTGAGCACCGGGAATCCGCCGGAGCGCGACCGGACGCGCCCGCTCGAAGGCCAGTGGGGGGCCGATGAGCATCGAATCCGACGAAACATTGCCGTGCCCGGAAAGCAGTAGCCAGCGCCCCGCCGCGTCGAGTGTGGCGTTGCCGTCGGCGGGAATCCTCGTGCGGCTGACAGCAGCTGTTCGCAGGTCGACGTCGAGTGTGGCCATTTCGGTTGGGCTTCGTCCGCGTAAAAGCACACGGGAGTCGCCGACGAAGCCGATGAGCTCAAACTCCCGCCACGGTGCGAGGTCGAGGCATCGCTCGCGCTGCGCGTCGACGGTTGTCCAGCAGAGCGCCACCGAGTCGCGCTCCGCCACTGCGCGGAGGAAGGCCAACCTCGATCCGTCCGGGCTCCAGCGAGCGATGTACACCGAAGCGCCGTCGCCTTGCGTCAGGCGGCGAACCAACGCGCCCGTTCGTACATCGATCACGGCGAGATTTGAGTGACCGTTCTGGTTCCATCGCGCCGTCGAAATCGCGAGGAGCGCGCCGTCGGGCGAGAACGCGGCCGGGCGGTCGTCGCCGCGCGAGAAGGTCAGCCGGCGGGCGGCGCCGGTTCGATCGTGCAGCACGACGTCGAGACCGCCCGAGTCGGAGAACGCGGCCTCGGTCGCCCAGTGTGAGCCGTCCGGCGCGATGACGGTAGCTCCTTCCGAGGACGGCGTTCGCGTCCACGCGCCACGCGGTTCGCGCACCGCATCGTCGAGCGGGCGGCCTACGTTCCACCGCTCGAGAGTGATCCCGGTGCGCGCGACTTCGCGTGTCAGGCCGTCATCACCCACGTAGGCGACGAGGAGTTCCGTTTCCGGCGCCGGGTGCGCACCAAGCCGTGCCACCGCGAGGGCGCCGAGCGACAGCGCGGCAACAACGCCGGCCGCGAGCGCGGCGCGCCGTGCCAGAGGAAGTCGTATCGCGGCGGGCAGTGCCTTGCGAATGTCCGCGATCTGTTCCGTCGTCACGCCGTCGCCCAGCAGCGACCGGAGTTCAACATCGAGCGGACCACGCCGCGGCATGTCGGCGAGCACCGCGCGGGTCACCGTCGCAACGCGGTCCCACGCTTCGGCGTCCACGAGGTGGCGCACGGCGCGTCGGTGCGAGCCCGCGCCGGATTGCGCGGCGAGTGCGTCACCGAGCCCGCGATGCGTCGCGCGCAGGTCGGCAGGATCGGCAAGCGCGATGGCGACGGCGCCGATCTCGTCGTGCGCCACACGCCAGACGCTGCCGGCCGATGCAACGAGCGCTCGTCGCTCGAGGTCAACCGCCGCAGCCGTGGCGTGCGCGGCATCGAGCCCGGTTGCCCCGGAAATGATGTCGGCGCCGATCGGCAATTCAGCGGCCGCGATCGTGCGAAGCACGGTTGCCTCGATCGGCGGCAGCACGCCAATGCGGCGGCCCATGACTGCGCCCTGCTGCAGCGTGTGGTCGAGATCCTCCTCTGAACAGCATTGCCAGTCGTCGCCGCCGAGTCGTAGCACCTGTTGTTCGATCGCGAGCCGGAGCGCCTCGAACACGAGCAGCGGAACTCCAGCCGAGCAACGGAGCAGCAGTTGTGGGAGCGCTCGCGCCCATGGATCGGTGGACAGAGGCGCAATGCTCGTCACGAGCTGCTCCACCTGTTCGGCGGTAAGTGGCGCGAGCCGCACCGTGGTCACAGAATCGCCGAATGGAGGCAGGGCACGCGTCGGCCGGCTGGTGAGGACGAGCAGCACCCGTTCGTCGCTCAGGCGCGCCGCGACGAACGCGATGGCGCGCAGCGAGTCATCGTCGCACCAGTGCAGGTCGTCCACCACGAGCGCGAAGGGAGCGTCGTCGGCGACGGCGGCGATGAGCTCGACGACCGCGAGCCCGCGGCGGCGCAGTGCTTCATCGCCCTGCGCTCCATCAGGCGCTCCGGAGAAGAACGACGAGAGCGCCGGGTCGAGGGCGAGCAATGCGGCCGCCGAGTGCTGCGATATGCCCGCCGCGCCCGGACTCGATGCCAGCGCGGCGGCAAGGCTGGCGAGCGCCGCGTACGCGACGTGCCGATCGCCGGAGCGGGCCGCGCACCAGACCACGCGCCCGCGACCGGCGACGATGCGCGTGCGCAGGTCGGCGGCGAGCCGCGACTTGCCGATGCCGCCATCGCCGAGGATGAGGGCGACGCGAGAGCGCTTGGTGCCTGCGTCCTTGGAGTGCGCGCCGTTGGAGCGCGCGATCAGCCACAGGTCGTGCAGCCGGGAGAATTCGTTCTCGCGTCCGACCAGGTCGGCGGCGAGCTCCGTGGGAGCCGTGTGCTCGCCTGCTGGCGCGCGCAGGTTGCGGGCAAGCCGCAACGCGGCAACGCTCGCCGGCTCGGCGGCGCGCTCTTCGGCGCGCAGCCACTCGTCGAAATGATCCGCCTCGGCACGAGCGCCGATGACATCGCCCGAGGCGCTCAGCGATTCGAGGAGGAGCTGCCATCCCGTTTCGTCATGCGGTGCGCGATGGCGGACGTGGCGCGCAAGAGTGATCGCGTCGGAGAACCCGCCACGGTCGAGGGCGCGCCGGGCGAGCGATTCGGCGGCGTGGACGAAGAGAGCGCGCACCCGGGCGCGTTCGACGGAGGCCCACCGTTCGAATTCATCGGCGCCGGGTGAGGCGAAATCGGCGAAGAAGTCACCGGTGTAGCGATTGACGGCGTTGTCGAGTTCACCGACGCGCACGGCTTCCTCGAGGGCGGCGACATCGCTGTGGAGCGCGGAGGTGATGGTGAGGCCGTCGGCGCTGCTTTCGATGAACGTTGGGCCGGCGGCGCGGTTGAGCATCCAGAGGGCCTGGCGGAGCGATCGGCGG
>DATCGU010000108.1:0-4202 GCA_036508735.1 Gemmatimonadaceae bacterium | reverse complement strand
ACCAGCCGTACCAGGTCGAGCGGTCCGCCGCCCAGCCACGCCTCACGCTCGGGATCAGCGCCCACCGGAAGGTCGGTGACAAGGACGCCATGCACGCCGGCTGCGGCCGCGCGCCGCAGCACGTTCGGTCCGGCGGCGAGCAGGGGATTGAGGTAGCTGAAGAGCACGACGGGAATGCCGAGCTGCGCACGCGACACCAGTTCGAGGGCGCCATCGAGGTGCACGCCATGCGACAGGGCCACCTGCGAGCTGGCCTGGATGACGGGACCGTCCGCCATGGGATCGGAGAAAGGGACCCCGACCTCCAGGATGTCGGCTCCCGCGGCCTCGAGCCCCTGCCAGAGCGCGATGCTGCGCTCGGGATCGGGATGGCCCGCGGTTGCGTAGCATACAAGGGCACGGCGTCCGCGTGTCCGCAGCGCGTCGAATCGGGCAGTCAGCACGGGGTGATCAGACGAAGTAGTCGCCGACGCGAATGCCGTAGCGATCCGGATCGGCGGTCTTGATGATCGACCGGCTGAACTGCCCGGCGTCGCTGCGTTCCGTGAGGTCGACCACCAAGCCGGGATACTGCACGTTGCCGAGTTCGTCGCTGACGATGCGGACGAGCGGACGCGAGAGCATGTCCGGGTCCGGGTTCGCGGCGTGCACAATGGCCAGTTCGAAGGTGTCGAGCACCAGGAACGTCCCCACGGGATAGATGCCCAGCAGGTTGATGAACGCCTTCACGATCACCGGGTCCATGCCGCGCCGCGAGTTGTCGCGCATTTCCTGCAACACGGCCGACGGCGCCATCGGCACGGTCTGGTAGGAGCGCCGTGACGTGGCCGCGTCGAAGCCGTCGGCGACGGCCACGATCTTGGCGTAGAACATCAGGGTCTTGGTGCGCAGGCTCCGCGGATACCCGGTGAGGTCGCGCTTCATGTGGTGCTGAAAGGCCACCAGCATGGAGCGGTACGGGAATTCCTGCTGGTCGCGCACCGAGAACAGCGCGAGCACCCCGAGCCACGGGTGCGCCGCGATCATCCGCCACTCGTCGTCGGTGAGTACGTCGACCTTGTTGATGATATCGAGCGGCACGCGCGACTTGCCGATGTCGTGAAAGAGCGCGCCCATGCCCAGGTCGTAGAGCTGCAGGCGAGTCAGGGCGAGCCGCCGGCCGAGCGCGATGGAGAAGATGCAGACGTTCACCGAGTGCGTGAACGTGTAGTCGTCGTAGTCGCGGATGGCCGTCAGCCCCACCAGCGAGGTCTCGTCCGCGAGGATCTGGTCGACGATGCCCTGCACCACGCGCTTGATCTTGCCGATGTTCGCGCTTTGCCCCATGCGGATGGAGTTGATCACGTCCTTGGTGGCCTCGACCGAGCGCACGTACGTGCGCTTGGCCTTCTCCTTGGCCTCCATGTGCGGGCCGCTGTGCTCTTCATCGGACTCCACCAGCGGCGCGAGCTCGAACGCCTCCACGCCGGTTTCCTCGAGGCGGCGAGACAGCGCCTCATAGCGCTGCTCGGCATCCGACCCTTGGGGGTTCATCACGAAGCCGAGCAGGATCGTCCAGTCGCGCGTGGCCGGGACCGTTCGCGCGCGCAGCGTGCCGATGCCGTTCTGCCGGAACTGCGCCAGCAACGCGCTGAAGCTCGAGTAGTTGTCCAGGTCGAGGCGCAGCCGCGTGCTGTTGACGAAGATGAACTCGCCGGCCACCCGGAACTCGCACTCCTTCTCGCGCGCGATGAGGTCGCCGGTGATGAGCGAGAGCTCCTGCAGCGACTGCTGCACGACGGCATTCTCGATCGGGTAGAGCCGGAGGTTCCGCATCGTGCCGTAGAACGCGAGGATGAACGCACGACTGGCCACGCGCACGTAGGCTTCGCCGGCGACCTCGCTCATGGCCTGCATGGCCACGGAGGAACGCAGGGCGGCCGTCGCCCGGGGCGGAGTGGTCACTGGGCACCTCCGCGCAGCGCGCGAGACACGGCGTTGCGCACGATCACTTCCTTGTCACCCTCGGCGCGCCGGAGCGATTCCTTTGCTCCCGCCGAACCGATGTGGCTGAGGGCCACGGCGGCACAGGCGCGCAGCTCGGGATCTTCCTTGCGGGCGAACAGCCCGCCCTTGGCGTTCAGCAGGCCGTCGAGGAACGGGATTCCCGTGTCGCCACAGAGCGTGCCGTACAGCTCGAAGAACGCCAGGCGTTCCGTGCGATCCGTCTCGCGGATTCCCTTGCCCTTCACCACCGTCTCGACCTTGGAAAGCGCCGGCCGGTGCTGCCGGCTCATCAACGCCCGGGCCACCGTCACACGGATGTCGCGATCCCCGTCCTGCAGCGCGCGCTCCATGACCTGCAGTGCGCCAGGCGACCCGATGTCACTGAGCGACGATATCGCGGCCAAGCGCAACTCGCGCTCGCCCTGTTCGAGAACGCGCGCCATCGCCGGCACGCCGGCCGCGGCTCTCATGGCGCCGCAACGGCGGATGGCCTCGAGCGCGACGTCGATCTCCGGACTCGAGATCAACTTCACCAGTTCGCCGGTGGCCGACTCGGCGATGCGACTGGCCGCTCCTTCCAGCAGCGGCCGCAGCCCGGCGTTCTGCGTGCGGGGCAGCCACGCGAAGATCGTGGAAAGCGCCGAGGCATGGAGCTGGACAAACAGTTCGTTGAGATCTTCGGGCGAGGGCAGTGTGGGTGCCGCGTCCATGGCTTCCAGCAGCTGCGACAGCGCACCCGGCTCGCTGAGGCGCGCGGCCAGCGAGGCCAGCCGCTCCCGCGTCTCGGGCTGCACCTCACGGGCCCGCTCCAGCGTCAGCGTGCTCTCGCGCAGGAGATAGGCCACGTTGGAGAACTGTCCCGCCGACAGGAGGTGCAGCATCAGCGCCTCGAGATTAACGAGCACCTCGGACCGGACGAGCGGGTCGAGCTGGAACTCGAAGATGTCGAGCAGCGTGTCGAGCACGGCGCGCCGCAGGTCGACGTCGTACTCCCGGACGGTCTCCTGGCGCAGGTATTCCACTTCGACGGGATCGAGGAAATACAGCGTGCTGTCGAAGTCCTCCATGCGGACGATACCCGAACGCGGCTTGCTTTCGGCTGCGGCGGTGCCCTCGCCCTGCATGTCTTCCTCGCCGGCGGCCACCTCGGCCGCCGCGCGGACTTCCTGCTGGGCCTGGATGACGGCGTTCTTCGGATCTTCAGCCGGGGTGCCGTCGCCCTTGGGCCAGTGACCGGGATTCGGCGACGTTTCGATCGACTCGCCCGAGACGCTCGACACTTCCACATAGCGGTACTGCAACGTCGTGAGCTCGGCCTCCCACAACAGAGTGAGGATGTCGTCCTGGTTGGCCTGCGACCGGCGCAGCTTCGGGATGATCGCCAGGAAGTCGAGAAGATCTTGCTGCTCGAACCCCTGCTGGAGCGTCAACTCGCGCAGCCCGTCCTTGAAGAACATCCACGGCAGCGAATCCGACGCCTTGGTGGGTTCCTGGAACACCGGGCGCTCGTACCAGAGCAGCGCGACGTCGGTGACCAGCAGTGTAATCGCGTCCGTGTGCTCCCACAACGCCGCGAATGCCGCCCGCGCCAGTTCCACCGACCGGGTGTAGCTCGGATTGTTGTGGTTGTTCAGGTACAGCAGGTGCGCACGGATGGTGCGGTCGAGCTGACCCAGCATCTCCTCGACCAGCGTCGGGGAGAACGGCGGCTCGAGACCTTGCGGTCCGACGTCGGGCACGGGCACCGAGGTCATGCTCATCCTTCTAAGATACGCATCGCGCTCACCTGCGCCACATCCTTGTCGCCGCGCCCGCTGACGCAAAGCAGCACGGGCTCATCCGCGCTCCAGCGTCCGCGCTGCGCGGCGATCCAGGCCACGGCGTGCGCCGACTCGAGCGCGGGGATGATGCCCTCGAGGCGGCCGAGCAGCTCGAACCCCTGCAGCGCCTCGTCGTCGGTGACCGACACGTAGCTCGCTCGCCCGGAGTCCTTGAGGAAGGAGTGTTCGGGACCCACCCCGGGATAGTCGAGGCCCGCCGAGATGGAATGCGCCGGGTGCACCTGGCCGTGCGCGTCCTGCAGGAGGTAGCTGAGCGCCCCGTGCAGTACACCCGGCGTGCCGCGCGTGAGGCTCGCCGAGTGCGCCCCGCTGTCGAGGCCGCGCCCGGCCGCCTCGACGCCGACCAGCTCGACGCCGGCATCGGGAACGAACGCG
>DATCGU010000107.1:0-4979 GCA_036508735.1 Gemmatimonadaceae bacterium | reverse complement strand
ATCGCCACGTGGCGCTCGTGATGCTCGCGCACTCCTATCTGACGCTCCGTCAGTCGTACGAAGGCGAGGTCCTGCACCCGTCGGTCTCCGCGGTACCACCACCGCGTCGCCGATCCCCCGCGCCCGCGCGGGGTTTTCCCCCCACCGGGGCGGTGCAGCGTGGCCGCGCTACGCCGCGCGGTGCTCGATGAACTGTTCACGCAGGTGCTCGACGGGCTCCTCCGCGCCAGAGCACCAACTATCTATCTAACAAAGTAGTACTAGCTGGCTGGCACGGGGTCCGTGGTGTCCAGTTTCGACGGCGTGAAGATCTCGAACACTCCCTTCAGCCCGAGGCTCATCACGATGTTGTAGAAGAACGCAAGGAACGCGAAGAGCAGGAGTGCGCCGGAAAGTCCCGCGAGGATCATGTAGCCACTGAACTCCCCGTTCACATACAACGATCGGCGCAGCATCCCGTGCAGCCCGGCCATGCCCATGAAGGCGCCCATGCCAATCCCGCCAAGCAGGTGTGCCCAGAAATGGAAGATGGCGAGCTTCTCGCTGTAGAGCTTCGCCCCGTTGGTCACGATGGGAAAGAGCAGGTAGATCGTGGCGTACAGCGTCATGGTCAGTTCGACGAGCACAGCCACGTGCACGTGTGGCCCGATGATCCACTGCGTGTTGTGGAGGATCCGGTTCAGTCCCAGGTCCGCCTGCATGATGCCGGCAGGCACGGCCAGCGCAAATCCGAGCAAGCCGCCAAGCAGGAACTTGAGTGGATGCGTCATCTTCAGGGGCCGCGCGCTCCACAACGTGACGAGCGTGATGAAGAACGCCAGGCCCTGCGTGATGAGCTCGAACGCCGTGACCATCTCGCCGGACACGGTCTTGAGGATGCCGGGTTGCGCCTGGTCGGACATCAAGTGGTGCGACCACACGGTCCACGACACCACCAATTCCACGAACAGGGCGGCACGGGCGAAGTTCTCCATGTAGAGCTTCTTGCCCGTAATGAGCGTCGCGAGCAGATACCACGTGCCCGCCACGAAGATCAGCACCAGTCCGTCCGCAATAAGATCCAGGCCCCACCAGAACCAGTTCTTGTAGAGCAGCGCGTCCACGGCGCTGTGCCTGAGGTCATGCCCGAGCACCGCCGCCACCATGTACACCAGGATGAGCACCCCGGTGAACAGGATGATCCCGGCGTTGAGCGCCGTGTCCACCGTGCCGCGCGCGATCGCCGCCACGGGCAGGGAGACGAGGTGCTCCCGCTTGTTCTTCGAGAACAGCGCCTGCAATCCGCTGATTCCCAAGGCGGATGCGATGAGCGCTCCCGCCGGCTGCCTGTCCCATCCCTGGGGTGTGTAGGAAATGGTCTTGAAGATGTTGACGACGAAGAACGCCGTCCCCACCATCACCAGGGCGATGCCGACGATGAAGAAGATCCCGCCCCACACGCTGAACTGGGTGAAGTCCGCCGGCAGGGGCCAGTACAGCGTGTACAGCGGCGCGTATTCGGAGAGGAACCCCGCGAACCAGAACGTAAACGTGCCAACGGCCAGCAGTCCGCACGTCCAGTTGCCAAGGGGGATGCTCCACAACGGCTTCTTCATCAGGAACGGCACGAGAAAGAGGAAGGCGCCGAAGACAATGGAGTAGGTGGAGCCGAAGATGCCAACCAGGGGATGGGCGGTCATGATGGCAAAGAACTGCTGCGTGTCGACGGTCGGAATCGGCGCAATCTCGTACAGCCGCATGATCATGCCTTCGATCACCACGATGCCGTAGTACACAAGTCCGACGACGACGAAACGAAGAACCAGCTTCTGCATCGGTGTGAGCGTGTCGGGCTTGAACGACTCCTGCTCGCCGTGCACAAGCGTGTGTGTGAAGCTCATATGAAGTCTCGTTGGAAGCGGTACGGTTCCGGTCAGGTTGCTAGGAGCGCTTCTCGCACGACACGACGACCGCATCCTTCAGGATCATGTCGACCCCCGCAGGACCCGAGTACTCGGTGGAGCGAATGGTGTAGACGCCGGCCTTGTCGAACTGCCACAAGATGTCGTTCCGGTGCCCGGGCACGACCTGCATCTGGAACAGCATCGAATGGTCTCTCCGGAACAAGCCGAACCCGTAGGTCAGGTCGCGCGAGGTGACATTGAAGAGCACCTTGTCGGCGCAGGAGATCTGCAAGATGTCGGCGGGCAGCTTGAACTTGTGGGCGGCCACGCTGATGTCGAAGACCTTGTCCGGCGTGATGGTCGCCCGGTGCATGTCCATCGACTTCCAGGGAATCGTGTAGTACGTGATGAAATGCAGAGAGACGCCGAGGACGACGAGGAAGGAAACGAAGGCATAGAAGTACACGGGCTTGATGCCCTTCTGCTCTCCGTCTTGCGTCACTCGCATCGCGAACCAGCCCATCACCGCCATGATCGCGAGGACGTACAACGTGTACGCCAAGGTCTGGCCCCAGAGTACGGTGGTCGAGTCTGTCATAGAGATCGCTCCGTCAGCCGTGGGGGGCTTTTCCACACTACCACCCAACGCCCGTCTGGGCAGTAGGGCGTCCGACCTCGTCGCGCGAGGTTCGCCCTGATTCCACGGTTGGCGTCTGACGCCTTTTTGATCGTTGAGCCGTGCCCGGCATCAGTCGCCTGATTCAAAGGCCGAGTTCCTCACGCTGCGGTCAGCGTCGGCTACTCGGTCGGAGTGCCCACGTTGGCCAGCACGGCACAGGCATTGCGCTTGAGGCCAGACAGCTTTGCGCGCGACAACGGCGTGTGTTTCAGCGTCTTGGTGAACTCGGCTTGGGATGTGGCCAAGAAGTCGCGCGCCAGGTCGCGGGCATCAGGAGCGGCCAGCCGCTCCAGAGGAGAAAAGGCGGTCTCCGTTGCTGCGGCGGAGAACTTATGGTTCCACGGGCACACCTCCTGGGAGGTGTGCCGGCGAAACCGTTTTGAGATTTCCCTCGGAACCGGTGCGCGAACGCTAAGGAGGAAGGGCGCCTAGGGCGACCGGGTGGATGCGCTGGCAGGGGCGGGGCTAACCTCGGCCGTGCCCGCGGTACCGCCGAAGTCATCGTACCGCCCGCCCTATACCCATTTCTCCAGCAGGCCGAAGCCGGAACGTTGCCGTTTGCGGTGAGTGCGCGCAACAGGCCGGTTGCCCACGGCGTGGAAGCGGCGATATTCCACTGACTACGAGAACGACTCCTGATCCATTTGCCGGGCCGCCGGATACCGGGGTGCCAATATTGCCACGCACGCGGGCAGCACTGAACCCTGGTTCCACGCATCGAACCCGGTTGTGGCCTGCCTTGGTGTTCGTCCTGTGCGCGATTCCGTGCGGGCCGCGTAGCGTATTCGCGCAGACGAAGTCACCTGTCTTCGACGCCACGCCGAGAATCGCCAAGGTCACATTCGTCGGCACGAAGGGCCTGAAACGCAACGTGCTCCGCGACAGCATCGTGACGCAGGCGACACGGTGCCGGGGCCTGTTGCTGAAGCCGCTGTGCGCCATCAGCCAGTCGCCTTACTTCGTCGAGAAGCACTATCTCGATCGTGCCGAGATCCCACGCGACGAACTGCGCATTCGCGTGATCTATTTCCGCGCCGGTTATCGCGAGGCGCGCGTGAGCTCCGTAGTCACGCCGGCGAAAGACCAGGTCGATGTCACGTTCAGCATCGATGAAGGTCCAGCCACGAAGATCTCGGCGGTCCACATCCGGCAAGTCGTCAAGGTGCTCACGTCCAGGCAGATTCGCCAAGCGCTCCTTCCCCGCAAGCGCGATCTGCTGGACCTGGCACACATCGATTCCGCGAAGATCCGGCTGCGCGGCACGCTGTGGGACTACGGGTACGGAGACGCCGTGATCCTGGATTCGTCCGAGATCAACACGACGGCACATACGGCCGTGCTGCACGTGACCATCGACCCTGCGCATCGGACGACGATCGATTCCGTCGTGATCCAGGGCAACAAGGGTGTGTCGGCGAACACGATCCGCCGCCTGCTCGACTTGCACGAGGGCGATCTCTATCGACGCTCCGAGATGACCGCCGCGCAGCGCCGACTGTATGAAACCGAAATCTTCCGCCAGACGCTCGTGCTGGTGCCCGAGGTGCAGGACAGTGCGAAGACGGTTACCGTGTCGGTGCAGGAAGCGCCGTTCCGCTCGCTACGCGTCGGCTTGGGTTTCAACACGACGGAGTTCGGTCAGGCCGAGTTCAGGAACACGCTCTACAACTTGTTCGGCGGCGCGCGACGCGTGGACATCCGCGCTGCGACGGGGAACCTGTTCGCGCGCCAATTGTACGGGAAATCGATTTTCGGAAATGCCGTACCGCTGGGGATCGGCGACAATGTCGACACGCGGTTCCTGAGCCCTACGTGGGAGATTGGCGCGACGCTTGCGCAGCCGCTCGTGCTGGATGCGCGCGCATCGCTCGGGTTCGGCGTGTCAACGCACCGCCGCAGCGTTCCCGGCATCGTGATCGATCGCGGCTACGGCGCGAACGGATCGCTCACGTGGCGCTTCATGAACCACGTTCCAGGCAGTTTGACGTATCAGTTCGAGGAGAACCGTGTCGAAGCGGGCGACCTGTATTTCTGCATCAACTTTGGCGTATGCGGCCTGAACACCATTGGCGCGTTGCGCGGCACGCATCGCCTGTCACCGCTCGCCCTGAGTATGCTCGCGGAGCGCACGGACGACCCGCTCGCGCCGACCCGCGGATACAATGCGCGGTTCGAGTTGGAGCATGCGTCGACGTTCACGGCATCCGACTTCCGCTACAACCGCCTGAACGGCGAGGCGAGCATATACGTGCCGCAGCGACGCGCGGTGCTGGCGATTCACGTGCACGCCGGCTGGGTGAAGTCGCTCCAGGGCAGCGCAAGCGCGCTCGGCGTGGTCGGGGACAACGGTGGGATCGTGCACCCGCGCACGCGTTTTTATGCCGGCGGCGCGCAGTCGGTGCGCGGGTTCGGCGAGA
>DATCGU010000106.1:0-7566 GCA_036508735.1 Gemmatimonadaceae bacterium | reverse complement strand
CCAACCCGATGCCGGTGGTCGATGACTGGGCCCTGATGCCCGACGGGCGCATTGCCGTGATTCGCGGCAAGGACTACCACGTCGACTGGCTGGGCACCGACGGCAAGTGGACGGCGACTCCCAAGATTCCGTACAACTGGGAGCGCCTGGATGATGATGGCAAGCAGAAGTTCCTCGATTCGGCCAAGGTCGAGCTGGAGAAGCAGCGCGAGGCCAACCAGAAGGCGATGGCCAATGGCGTGAACAATGCGGCCGCGGCGATGGCTGGCGGCGGTGGTGGGTCCATGCGCATCGAGATGAACGTCGGAGGGCCGGGCGGCAACGCCAGCACCCGCCCGCAGCCGGGCGTGCAGCAGATCAGCATGCCGGCCATCAACATGGTGCCGGTGAAGGACATCCCCGACTATCGTCCCGCCTTCCGGATGGGCGCGGCGCGCGCCGACGTGGATGGCAATCTCTGGATCCGCACCACCGCTCCGTCCGATGCTGGTGCGATCTACGACGTGGTCAACGGCAAGGGCGAGTTGATTGATCGCGTGAAGCTGCCGTTCGGGCGCGTCATCTCGGGCTTTGGCCCCGGGGTGGTTTACATGGGCGTGCAGGACGGGGCGTCGGCGCGGCTGGAAATGGCACGCATCAAGTAGGTGCAGAGGAAGGGGCAGGGGCAAGCGAAAGCGGGGCGCGCTCGATGTGAGCGCGCCCCGCTGACGTTTGGGTGGCGGTTGCCTGGATGGAAACGGGGGGCACGAGCCAAAGCTCCTGTCCCCCCAGCACTTGTCCTACGGAGTGGGAAGCGAACGGCTGTCCTTGCCCGTCTCCACGAACCGGACGCACTGGCCCTGGTTCTTGAACTTGAACGTCTGAAAACCGTCCTTCATGCAGGCGTTCTTGTCCGCGGGATTGGCGCTTGCTGCTGGCGGCACAGACAGGTCAAACGTCAACTGCCAGTTGTTGTTGAGGATCAGTGACCCGAATTTGCCTGGCGTGCTTGGCAGACTGGGGTAGCCTGAGGAAACGAGCACATAAGTTGGGGCTGCTCCCAGCACACTGAACGTCGCGCCGTTGGCCGGGGTACCCACGTCAATTATCCCAGAGAAGCCCGTGAAGGGGCCGGCCGGGCCGACAATCAAATCGAGGGGCGCGTCGCTGTTGGTCGAGGCGACTGCGCAAAACTCCAGTGTCGCGGTGGTTGCCTCGCCTAGAGCCATTGGGGCAGGTGCCCCGCCTCCGCCCCCCGGTCCACCACCACTACCGGCGGCGGACGCTGTCACCGTCGCCAGGAACGTCCACTTGACGTATGGAGCGTCAAGGGGACAATCAGCTGCAGTCAAACCAGCAGTCCGTCGCGCCACCTGCGCCACGTCAGATGGTGAAGTCGCATTCGCACCCGGCGCCGTGGGCGACTCACCACAAGCAGCAACGACAAGCAACGCGGCCAGCAAGCTCAGTTGTTTCATGTTTCCCCCTGAAATAGGGTGTAGACAGACTAGCCGGGCGGCGACCGCCGTCCTGACGACGTGTATCTTCATCATCACTGAAACTTTCCACCGAGTACCACACGGCAAGCCAGTCCCAATAGAGTATCCGGCCAGCCTTACAACAGCGAATTTGACCTCATTGCCCCTGCCGTCAATAGGAGCTGTATCACAATAACAGCATCAACTATCACTTCGGGTGTGTCACTTCTTTTGACAGCTTCGTCTCCACCGGGGTATCGGAAAGCTTGGACCAGTCCTGGAACGACCCGTCATACAGCAAAATGGGGTGCCCCAGCGACTGCGCGGCCGTGAGCATCAACGTGGCCTGCTGGCCCACGTGGCAGTAGCCGATCACCACGTCGTTCGGCCCAACCCCGGCCTTCGCGAAGACGTCCGCCAGCTCGGCGGGCGGCCTGAAGCGCAGCGCGTCGTCGGTGACGGACGAGTACGGCACGTTCCGGGCGCCGGCAATGTGCCCGGTCTTGTGCGGGCGCGCGGCGCTGCCGCCGGTCTGCGTGCCGTCGTAGAACGCCGGAGCCCGCGCGTCCACAATCGACACGCCGCGCCGGCCGATCATCGACTTTACGTAGTCGGCATCGACCACGAAGTTGCGGATCTTGAGGGGTGACAACGTCCCGGTAACCGGCGCCGGCACGTCGGCGGTGGTGGCATTGCCGGCCCTGGTCCACTCGCTCATCCCACCGTCGAGTATCGACGTGCGGTCACCCAGCC
The DNA here is from genome assembly GCA_036508735.1 of Gemmatimonadaceae bacterium. Lineage (GTDB taxonomy): Bacteria > Gemmatimonadota > Gemmatimonadetes > Gemmatimonadales > Gemmatimonadaceae > PNKL01. Next base: position 5,356 of record DATCGU010000106.1, on the reverse strand, counting down.
CGGCCCACGTGAGCGTCAGCAGAATGCGCGTCGTCTGGCTCACCAGGTCCTTGCCATAGTACAGCACGACGCGCGATGCGTCGCCGATGCCGAGTGCGGCGAGGTGCGCGCGCAGCGTGTCGGGGCTGGGCATCTCTACGGAGAGCCCGGCGCCCGTGGGGTCGCTGACGGAGACGTCCTGAACGCTGACGAAGCGCGCTCCGGCAATGTGCGCCGCCGGGTAGTCCCCGGGGTTGCCCACGTGGAGCAGCACGAGATTGGGGTCCTTCAGGTGCGTCGCCAGCCACTGGGCGCTGACGAACAGCGGCGCGCGCGGGTCGCCGCCGGCCGGCGCGAGCGCCTGCGCACCCGCCATCAGGGGGAGCGCGGCGAGCAGCGCGCAGAGGAGACGTGGTGAGCGCATCCGAACCTCGAGAGGGAGTGACGCCGGAGTGTACCGGCGGGCGGAACGGCGCGACAGGGCTGGATTGAACGCCGCCGCTGCGGGCACCGTAGAATTGTAGTACAATCGCATCGGATTTCTCCCGGCGCTCGCGCCAGCCGCTTCTACCCGGATATCCCGTGTTCCGCTTGCCTGCCTCTGTTCGCATCGTGGGTGCGCTTTCGCTCGTCATCGGTTCGCTCCCTGCCCAGACGAAGAGTGTCGCCACCAAGGTGGTCTGGCCCGACGAGGGCCCCGCCACGTGGGCCCCTCGCCCGACGGTGAGTGCCATCACCGCCAATGACCTTCGCACGCGGCTCTACGGTTTTTCCGATGACTCGATGCGGGGACGGCTCATCGGCGAGCCGGGCAACTACAAGGGCACCGAGTACATCGCCCGCGAGTTCAAGCGGATGGGACTGAAGCCCATGGGAGACAACGGCACCTTCTTCCAGGTGATCACCTTCGGCCCCGCGGGGTTCGACAGCTCGGCGTCGCGCCTCTCGGCAGGCGGCGCGGCCTTCCTGCGCAGCGCCGAGTGGATTCCCATGGCACCGGCCGCCGGAAGCATTGCCGGCAAGGTGGATCTGGCGGGGGTTCCCGTGGTATTTGCCGGGCGGTGGGGCGACACTGCGGTCGCGCTCGACCCGGCGATGTTCAGGGGCAAGGTGGCGGTGTTCCTCTCGACTGCAACCACGCGTCCGCCGGCGCGGGTGCTTCGTTGCGACTCGGTGCCCGACAAGTTCGGCGCGCAGGCAGCCGCGGCGGTGGAAGCCACGGCCGCCGGCGCCCGAACGAGCACCCGGGGCGGAGGCGGACCGCGCGACGTGCGTGCGCAGGCTGTGGGTGCCGCTGCCGTGCTCGTCATCGGACTCGACGCGACGCCGGCCGCCTCGGTCGCTGCGGCGTGGGCCCTGAGAGGCGCCATGCAGCCGGCCGCTGATGCGGCAACGGCCATCGGTGGCGCGACGATTTCCAGGACGGCCGCGACTGCGCTGTTCGGCAAGCCCGTCGACAAGCTCGCGGTGGGCGATGTGGGCCAGCCGGTGACGGCGCAGTGGAGCTACGTCTGGAAGATGTCGGCGACGCCCGCCCGCAATGTCGTGGCCGTGCTCCCCGGCGCCGATCCGGCACGCGCCGCCGAGTATGTGCTGGCGAGCGCGCACAATGACCACAACGGCATTCTCGCCGCGGCGGTCGACCACGACTCGCTGCGCGCCGTCAATACCGTCGCGCGCCGGCAGGGCGCCAACGATCCTGTCTGCCGTCCCACCGTGGGGCAGCAGCACCAGATCGATTCGCTCATCGCCCGCGCCCGCAGCATCCGGGCGCCGCGGCGCGATTCCATCATGAACGGCGCCGACGATGATGGCTCGGGCACGGTGGTGCTGCTCGAGATCGCCGAGCAGTTCGCCGCCGAGAAGCCGGCGCGTTCGATCATCTTCGTCTCGCACAACGGCGAGGAAGGCGGGATGCTGGGTTCGACGTGGTTCGTCAATCACCCCACGATCCCGCTGGCGAGCATCGTCGCTGCGCACAACATGGACATGGTGGGGAAGGGGCGCGCCGACCAGGTGAAGTTCGGCGGCCCGGCCTCGGTGCAGACGCTCGGTTCGCGGCGGCTGTCACGGGAGTTCGGGGACGTCATCGACAGCGTCAACGCCACGCGCGGCGAGGTGATGGCCATCGACAAGACGTGGGACGTGACGGCCAACCCGATGAACCGCTTCTGTCGCAGCGACCAGGTGAACTACGTGGTCAATAACGTGCCGGTCACCTACTTCTCGACCGGTTATGCGCAGGACTATCACATGCCGACCGACGAGCCGCGGTACGTCGAGTACGAGCATGCGGCGCGCGTGGGGCGCTTCGTGCATGACGTGATGATGGCCCTGGCCAACCGGAGGGATCGGCCGGCGATCAGCGGCAACGATCCCTCGTACCCGAGGTGCCGCTGAGCACAACACACGAGGCGCGACCGCTTCGTCGCGCCTCGAACTTTCACGCGGTTCGCTACTTCGGCTTGTTCGCCTCGTGCGCCTTCTTGAACCGGTCGCGAATGGCCAGCAGCTGGCCCGGCGAGTCCGCGTTCTTCTTGATGGCGTCCTCGAGCAGCGTGAGCGCCACCGCATCGTCTTCCACCAGCGTCGGCTCGGAGCCGAGGCGGTGGCCAAAGCCCAGGTGACGGCCGAGGTCGAGCACGAGGTCGTTGGCCAGTATGACGTCGGCGGTGCCGTCGAAGACGCGCACGACGCAGAACTTCTTGCCGTGCTTCTCCATGTAGCCGAAGCGGAGGCCGTCGGCACTGGCGTGCCATGCCGGGATCTGGTGCACCGCGCCGTCGGTGCCCTCGAACGTCGAGCAGCCGGGGGTCAGGTTGCGGAAGTTGCGCTCGAATCCGCCATGGTACATCAAAGCGTGTCGCATATGGCTGGGGTAAGGGTCGAAGAAAAGTTGCGGCATTGCGTCGCAGATCACAACCCCGGGGGGACCGAAGGGGACCGAGGGGGACCAAGGGGGACCGAGGGGGGACCGAGGGGGGACCGAGGGGGGACCGAGGGGCCTGAAGGTCCCGCGGGCACCTCAGCCCAGCAGGTGCCGTTCAACCGCGCCGCTGACGCTCGAACCTTCGACGTCGATGAACAGATGGCGGTCGCTGACGCTCAGCGTCATCGCCACCCGCCGGTCGAGGTTCGATACCAGTTCGGCGAGCAACTCGCGATCCACCGCGTGGATCTCCACCTGGGCGGCGCGATGGATCTTCTGCCCCTCGTAGCCGCGCAGCAGCGCTCGCGGATCCTTGTGCGTGTACACCGCCACGCGTGGTGAGGCCTTGCTGGCCTTGTGCAGGCGTGCGGCGTCGGGACTGCCGACCTCGATCCACGCCTTGAGCGCCCCGGTGAGGTCGCGCACGCTGATGGCCGGCTCATCGGGGGCGCCAAGCCCCTTGGAGAAGGCAATTCCTTCCTGGTACTCCAGGCAGTACGCCAGCACTCGCGTCAGGAGGTATTCCTCCGTTTCAGACGGGTGGCAGGCCACCTTGAGATTGAGCTGCTCATAGACGCCGCGGTCGACGTCGCTGAGGGCGATGTCGAAGGTGTACATGGTGGAGGTAAGGGCCATGCGGGGAAGCTAATCGTGCGCCATGGTGCGCCATCGTGCGCCATCGTGCGTCATCGTGCGTCATCGTGCGCCGTGGCGCCCGCGGCGCTGCTCGGGCCGCTACGGTCGTGGATCCTGCAGCGACGCGGCGTTCGACCGATACGGCGCGAAGTCCCGACCCCAGTCCACGCCGATCACCTCCAGCGAGATGCGCTCCCCATCCACGTGCACGATGACGTAGTGGTATGGATTGCCGGTGGAATCGGCGCCCGGGCGCACGAGGTGCTCCATCGACACCTTCGCCGCCGCATTGGCCTTGAGGTACTCCGTGAGGTCGGGCGCGCCGACGAACTTGTACAGCGGCGCGCCGCCGCCGCCGGTGACGATCTGGTCCATGCGATGCGTGCCCGAGGCGTCGCGGTAGCGTTCCACCCAATGCTCGTAGAAGTGCTCGTGCCCGTTGAGCAGCAGGCGCACGTGATGCCGGCGGAACAGCGGCAGCCACCTCGAGCGAATCGCAGCCGCCTGCGGTTCGAGCCGCGGTCCGCCGTGCGCACCCGAAGAAAACGCCGGATGGTGAAAGGACGTTACGACGTTCACGAACCGCCTGCGATCGAGCCCCTCGAGCTGCGCCCTGACCCACGCGAACTGCACGCTATCGTCGGGGATGTCGGAGTCGAACGTGATGAAGAACGTGTTGCCGTAGCCGAAGGCGTAGGTGGGGTAGCCCTTCAGCCGGCGCTTCGACGCGGCAGCCGGAATCAGGTTGACGGTGGTTGCAAAGTAGTTGTGCAGGCCGTCGAGCCGGCGCGTGCTGGTCAGGTCCGTCGAGGTGCCGACATCGTGATTGCCGACGGCGGGCAGGTAGGGCACCTGACCTTCCTGCGTGAGCCGGTTGACGAGCGGGACGTAGCTCACGTTCAGCTGGCGCGCGAGCGACCCGTTCACCACGGGGTCGCCGCCCTGCACGATGAAGCGGATGGGATCGGACGTGGCGGCCAGGCGCTTGATCGTGGCCAGCATCGACGCGACCACCATCCCGTGCTCCACCTGCAGCGCGGTACCGTCGAAGCGGCCGCGGGTGTCGCCATAGGCGATGAAGCTGAACTTCCTGACCTTCGCCGTGGCGGCTTCGCTCGGCAGCGGCTTGCGGGGTGCGAGGATGGGCGCGGTGATGATCGTGTCGCGCGCCACGGGTGCCGGAGTTGGCGTGGCGGCCGGCGCCGGAACCTGGGCCGTGCCCACATTCGGGACCGACAAGCTGAGTGAAGCAAGTGCCAGCATCAACCCAGATGTCGTGCGCTGGCCGGATGGAACGGCACGCCCGGAGACGCGTGCCACGAAGGCGCGGAGTGAGATCATGCGGGACTCGTGGAAAAGTGGGCGCGACGGCTGCTAAAGATGACGGCTTGACGTGGAATACGCATCCGCCCGCCCCTCGTTCGACTAGCTTTCCCGTACCATGCCGCGGGCCAATCGGCGCAACGGGAGATCCCACGACGTACCAGCCTGAAATCGACGACGCGCTCGGCGCGCGCCTCAAGGACCTGTGCGCCGAAGGGTGGGCGTTCTTCGAGCGCTTCGACCGCGAGGTGCGGGAGCGCGAGTTCCACTCGTTCATCGCCAGCGAGTACGAGGTGGTGCTCGACGCGCTCGTCGCGCACCGCGCCCCGGGCCCCCCCGGCCCCCCCGGCCCCCCCGGCCCCCCGGGGCTGAAGTTTCTCGAGCTGGGCTCGGCGTCGGGTGTCATCACCATCATGGCCGACCTGCTCGGCTACGAGGCCAGTGGCATCGAGATCGACACGTCGCTGGTGGCCACGGCGCGCGCGCTGG
>DATCGU010000105.1:0-4666 GCA_036508735.1 Gemmatimonadaceae bacterium | reverse complement strand
CGCGTTCTCGCGTTCTCGCGTTCTCGTGTTCTCGTGTTCTGTCCTACGCTTCCTTCTTCTGCCTCTTCGCCGACAGCTCCAGCAGCGGCGGCTGCTTGTTAGTCACCGTCGCCTCCGTCACCGTCACACCCACCACGTCGTCACGCCCCGGCAGGTCGAACATCGTGTCGAGGAGCAGGTCCTCCACGATCGCCCGCAAGCCGCGCGCGCCGGTGCCGCGCCCCAGCGCCTTCTTGGCGATCGCCTGCAGGGCGTTTTCCTCGAACGTCAGGGCGACGTCCTCGAGCTCGAACAGCTTGGCGAACTGCTTGGTGATGGCGTTCTTCGGTTCCTTGAGGATGCGCGTCAGCGATGCCTCGTCCAGCGACTCCAGCGACACCGACACCGGCAGGCGTCCCACCAGTTCGGGGATCAGCCCAAAGCGCAGCAGGTCGTCGGGCTCCACGTGCTGGAAGATGTGGGTGCTCTTGCCCCCCTTGGTCGCCAGCTGGTCCTCGGCGCTGAACCCTATCTGGCGCTTGCCCAGGCGCGCCTCGATGATCTTTTCGAGGCCGTCGAACGCGCCGCCGCAGATGAACAGGATGTCCTTGGTGTTGATCTGGATGTATTCCTGCTGCGGGTGCTTGCGGCCACCCTGCGGCGGCACGCTGGCCACCGTCCCCTCGAGGATCTTCAGCAGGGCCTGCTGCACCCCCTCGCCCGACACGTCGCGCGTGATGCTCGGGTTCTCGCTCTTCCGCGCAATCTTGTCCAGTTCGTCGATGTATACGATGCCGCGCTCGCACTCGGCGACGTTGAAGTCGCCGGCCTGCAGCAGCCGCACCAGGATGTTCTCCACGTCCTCGCCCACGTAGCCGGCCTCGGTCAGCGTGGTGGCATCGGCAATGGTGAACGGCACGTCGAGGATGCGCGCCAGCGTCTGCGCCAGCAGTGTCTTGCCCACGCCGGTCGGGCCGATGAGCAGGATGTTTGACTTGTCCAGCTCGACGTCGCCCTCGCGCTTGACGCTGTTGATGCGCTTGTAGTGGTTGTACACGGCCACGGCCAGCGTCTTCTTGGCCATGTCCTGGCCAATCACGTACTGGTCGAGCACGTCCTTGATTTCCTGCGGCGAGGGAACCCGCGTCACCGCCTCGCCTACCTCGCGCTCTTCATCCTCGGCGAGGATCTCGTTGCACAGCGCAATGCATTCGTTGCAGATGTACACGGACGGACCGGAGATGAACTTCCGGACGGCATCCTTGGACTTGCCGCAGAACGAGCAGCGCAGGTGGCGGTCGTGCGTCGTGGTGTTCATCAAGCCTCAGCGGTTTTCGTGCGGCCGGCAGGCGGCTCCCAACCGACGCACGATCCTCCCTGTAGTAACACCCGGCATTGGCCGGAGGCAAGCAATTCTGTGACGACAGGCCTCGTGAATCGTTTCACGAATCCCGCCGTCTTCCCTTACTTCGTCGAGGTCACCGCGGCGACGACCGCGGCCACCTCGGACGTGCGGGGCGACACCACGTTGTCGATGATGCCGTAGCCCTTCGCTTCTTCGGCCGACATGTAGAAGTCCCGGTCGAAATCCCGCTCGATCTGCTCCACCGGACGCCCGGTATGCTGGGCCATCAGGTCGTTCATCTTGCCGCGGAGATAGATGATTTCCCGCGCCTGGATCTCGATGTCCGACGCCGTCCCCTGCGAGCCGCCCGACGGCTGGTGCATCATGATGCGCGCATGCGGCAGCGCCGACCGCTTGCCCTTGGACCCGCCGGCCAGCAGGAAGCATCCCATCGAAGCCGCCATACCCATGCAGATGGTGTTCACCGGCGACTTCATCCACTGCATGGTGTCGTACATCGCCAGCCCGGCCGAGACGCTGCCGCCCGGCGAGTTGATGTACAGGTGGATGTCGCGCCCCGGGTTGTCCGCCTCGAGAAAGAGCAGCTGCGCGATCACCATGTTCGCCACGTCGTCGTTGATCGGCGTGCCGAGGAAGATGATGCGATCCATCAGCAGGCGCGAGAAGATGTCGTAGCTCCGCTCGCCGCGGCTCGACCGTTCGATCACGAAGGGGTTGGGGATCATCGGCATGTCGTCGTCCTCTGCTGGGTGGTGTCCGTTCGTGCGTTGCGCTGACGGCCCGGGAGCCTGGAGGGTCGCGGGGGTCGCGGGGGCCGCGGGGGCCGCGGTGCTCAAGGTGCCCTGCCTATGCCTGCTCGACCGTGTTGTGCGACAGGAGCCACGCGAAGACGCGGTCCTCCGTTATACCCCGCTCGAGCTCTTGTAGCCGTCCGGCCTTCTGCAGCTGCGCGTATACCTGGCCCGGATTGGCGCCGCGCTTCTCGGCCATCTCCTGGATCCGGGCATCGACATCGGCCTCGCTGGCCGTCAACCCCTCGCGGGTGGCCAGCGTCTCGATGATCAGGTCGCGTCGCACCTGGCGTTCGGCGGTCGGCCGGAACTCGGTGGCAAACTTCTCCTGTTCCGCCTCGGGAATCTGGTACGCCTTGCCGTACGACTGCACGAGGCCCGTCACCCACGACGGCGGCACGGAAAATTCATTGGCACCGATGATCTCGTCGAGCACCAGCCCGCGCACCGCAGCGTCGGCCTCGCGCACCTTGCCCGCCTCGAGGTCACTGCGGACGGCCGTCGTGAGCGCCTCCACGGAGTCGAAGTCGCCCATTTCGCGCGCCCAGGCGTCATCGAGTGCCGGCACCGTCTTGCGCTTCACCTCCTTCATCTCCGCGCGCACCGTCTTCATCTTGCCGCGCTGCGCCTCGTCGGGGAAGTCGTCCGGCCACCGCACCCCGCGTTCCACCTTCGCGCCCGGCGCCAGCTCCATGAGGACTTCTTCGATGGGCGGAATCGCCTGCCCGGCGCCAAGGACGACCCGGTATTCCTTGCCCTCGGGGAGGGTGCCGTCCTCGTCCGCCATGGACAGCATCACCACCACCATGTCGCCCTCGACCGGCTTGTCGGTCACCGGCGTCCATACGGCCTTCTGGTCGCGCAACTGCTCGATCTGCTCCCGCACCATGTCGTTCGTGACCGTCGTCGCCGGGCGCGTGACGCGGAACCCCTCGACCTTGGCCAGCGTGATCTCGGGCTGCACCTCGCAGTGCAGCTCGAACGACAGCGAGTCATCCTCGCCGAACTTCACGTCGTGCGCATGCGGCTGGGTGACGAGCTTCAGCTGCTCCCGCTCGACCACCGCCTGGTAGGCGTCGCGCATCACCTGCTCCAGCGCCTCCTGCTGGATGGCGTCGGCGTACTTCTTCTCGATCATTGCGGTCGGCGCCTTGCCCACGCGGAACCCGGGCATGCGCACCTGCTGCGCCACGTGCCGGGCCGCACGCTTCTTGGCGTCCTTGACCGTGGTGGCCGGGACGGCGACCTGAATGCGGCGCTCGGCGCCGTCAGCCTTCGTGGTGGTAATCTCGATTTCCATGGCGTGCGGCCGTAATCCGGCAATAGGTGCGAACAGGGAAGAATCCCCCGTCACTCAATCCGCTGAGCGGCGGGGGCAACCACAGAGGGAATTATAGGCTGTGGATGACGGAATTGGAATGCGCGGGCGAGAGCATAAGAGCGCAAGAGCACAAGAGCACAAGATCGCGAGAGCGCGAGAGCGGAAGCCTCTCGCGCTCTCGCGCTCCCGCGATCTCCAGTCTGCCGGTATGCGAGAGGCGGGACTCGAACCCGCAAGGGTTACCCCACCAGATCCTAAGTCTGGCGCGTCTGCCAGTTTCGCCACTCCCGCGTCCCCGAAACCTAGGCGTAATGCCGGGATGCGTCAAAAAAAACGGAGGGGCGCCGGCCGACCCGGCCCGCGCCCCTCCAGCTCCTAGCACCTAGCTCCTAGCACCTAGCTCCTGGCTCCTGGCTCCTGGTCACTCCGCCACCTTCAGGTTCACGACCCGCGTCCCACCCCCGTTCGGGCCCAGCGCATACACCAGCAAGCTGATGTAGTCGCCGCTCTTCATGCGGGCCAGGACCTTCTGCAGGTCGGCCGTCGAGCGGATCGCCGTGGATGGCTCGGGACGGATCACCTTCACGATGATGTCGTCGCGCCCCAGCCTCTGCGCCGCCGGGCCGGCCGCGTCCACCGTCAGCACGCGCAGGCCACGATTCGCCTCGGGGATGTCGTTGGCTTTCGCCACCTCGGCCGTGACGACTTCGACACTGATGCCGAGCTTCGAGTTCGACACGCTCTCGTGCGCCGCCGGCTTGTCGTCGGCGCTGGCCACCTGCGCCGCCTCGGCCGGGGCTTCCTGCAGCTTGATCCTGAAGGTCTTGCGGTCGCCGTAACGCACCACCTCCACCTCGACGCTCTCGCCGGGTTGGTGCATGCGGACTTCGCGCTGCAACGTCGACACGCGGTCGACGTCCTTGCCGTCCACTTTCACGATGATGTCGCCCGGCTCGATACCGGCCCGTTTGGCGGGCGACTCCTCACCATTGAAGCCGCCCACCTTGGCGCCGGCGATCTGCTTGAGGCCGGCCACCACCGCGTCTTCGGCGTTCACGTCGTTGATGGTGATGCCCAGGATGGCGCGGCGCACGCGGCCGTGCGCCACGATGTCGTCCATCACCGTCTTGGCCAGCGTGATCGGGATGGCGAAGCCATAACCCGAATAGAACCCCGTCTGGCTGGCGATGGCCGAGTTGATGCCGATCA
>DATCGU010000104.1:0-14995 GCA_036508735.1 Gemmatimonadaceae bacterium | reverse complement strand
CAGTGCAATCGGGAGCGTTGGCTGGGAGGTGCTGAACCGGAGCCCATCCTCAGCGTCGCGCGCGCTCTTTCACGAATCGCACTTCGAGCCTGCATCCCAACGCCGCCGCGTATCGCTCCAGCGTAGCCAATGAGGGCGAATGCCTGGCGCTTCGCGACTCGAGGCGGGCCACGGCCGACTGAGTGGTCCCGATGCGCTTTGCCACATCGGCTTGCGTGAGCCCTGCGGCCTCGCGCGCCTTCAGGACCTCATCGAGATACGCAAACTCGCCTTCAAGGCGATCGTACTCATGCTTGACGCGCGGGTTCGACAGCGCGCGGGCTCTGAATGCCTTCAATGTCGTGGTCACGTCGTGATCTCCCGCGCCCGTCTCCAGCGACGCGCTGTAGAACGCGACCTTCCAAGTCACTGAGGCAACATAGCATTTACGCTATATACAACGCAAGGTGACGCCATGGAACAAACGTGCCACTGAAGTGCATTGCGCCCGTCATCGAACGGCTGCAGCCGACACCTCAAGACCGCCGCCGCTTCGCACGTGACGAACGGCTTTCTCTGGCTGAATGGCCGGACATCGCTGAGGAAGCGAACGCGCCGGAGCAACCTCCGGGCGATGCGCCCTCGCTACCGCAGCTCCACGATGGCCGGACGCCAGTTGATCGGGTCGTTGAAGATGCCGCGCTTCACGCTGCTGACCTCGAGCCGCGACGGTTGCACCCGGATCAACGTGAAGTCCGCCCCGCGATACTCATCCTTCACCATCATGCCCCAGGACGGCTTCCAGTGCGCCTTCTTGTGCGCCATGTCGTCATCCACCACCGCCTTGCCGATCACCGTCACGTATTCCTGGCCCGCGGCGTTGAAATACATCAGCGTGACGCGCGGATCCTTCCGGATGTCCGCCACCTTCCGCGTCACGCGGTTCGTGCCGATCCACACGACGAACCCGGAGTCCGAAGCAGCGGCATCGACCACGCGGGCCTGCGGCTGACCGTCCGGCCCGATGGTGATGAACGTGCAGTACCGGGCCTCCAGCATGATGGCCCTGGCGGCGGCCATCACCTTGTCCCGCGACGGCGCCTTGGCCGGCTTGGCCTGCGCCGAGAGCGGATGGCCGATCGCCAGGCTGAGCAACAACACGAGTCCCGCGCGCAGCAATTTCATCGTCGTCTCCGTGGAGTGAGCCCTACCGCGCCGGTGTCTCCCACCGCCTCGAGTCGGTGGACCTGAACAGCGCCTCGATCACGGCCATGTTGCCGAAGGCATCTTCCAGTGGTACGGGTACGCTTCCAGACCCACGCACGGCTTCGGCGAACCGTTCGCCCTGCAGCACGTATTGGTCCACGGCCTTGAACTCGACGGTTTCGACGTTCCGGCTGCGCAGGTCGCTGCCATCATCAATGAATATACGGGCCCGATAATCCGCGGGTGTGTTGAAGGGGATCTCCACCTCGATCCGGCCTGTCGTCCCGAAGATCTGCATCCGTTGCCAGGGCACCAGCTGGCCGGCCACCGTGAACGATGCCTGTCCGGTGGGAAAGCGGAGCAGCGCTGAGGCGAGGCGGTCGACCTCGAGATCGGGATCGCGCTCGATCATGCCGACGACCTCCACCGGTTCGGTGCCGAAGAGCCAGCGGGACAGCGTGATGGGGTAGCACCCGATATCCATCAGCACGCCGCCGCCCCATTCAACACGACTGCGCACGTCGTCGCTCGCGTGCCGATTGTAGCTGAAGTGCCCGACGATCAGCTTCAGCTCGCCAATCCGACCGGCACGCACCAGGTCGCGCACGGCGAGCCACCGTGGGTGCGTGCGCACCATGAAGGCCTCGCCGATCTGCACGCCGGCGCGATCGCGGGCCGCCATGAGGTGCCGGGCCTCCGCGGTGGTGAGCGAGAGCGGCTTCTCGCACAGCACGTGCTTTCCCGCCTCGGCGGCCTTGATGGACCAGGGAACGTGCAGGTGATTTGGCAGCGGGTTGTAGACGGCCTCGACGTCGGGATCGTCGAGCAACTCCTGGTAGGAACCGTAGGCGCGCGCGATGCCGAGCTTGGCGGCAGCGGCGCGTGCCTTCGTTGCGTCCCTCGATGCGATGGCGACAACTTCCGAGCGTGAGCCCCGCTGCAGCGCCGGAATCACCTGCTGGATGGCTATGTTGGCGACGCCGAGAATACCCCAGCGCACCGGCGTGACTGCCGGTTTCGGTGCGACCGTGTCGGGCATATCTTACCATCTTGAGGGGTTGGCCACCGTCGCGTACGACGGCAAGCGGTGGCTGGTAGCGTAATCATTACCCGCCTCGCCAGCATCGCAACCCGGGCGATGGTCGCCGCCCGCAGGACAAGAACCCTAGGGGAATCCCTGACTGAGAGGTGGGGGCCGGATCAGTATTTTGATTGGTTGGCCGCCTCCATGGGCGGGCGCTCCACTTTCTCCTGCTCAGGAGCTTTCATGACGGCAGTTGCTCTTCCCTTTGTCATTCAGGGAGGTATGGGCATAGCCGTCTCGAACTGGCGCCTTGCCAATGCAGTTGCCGCCGCCGGACAGTTGGGCGTCATATCGGGTACGGCGATCGATTCGGTCTTCGTGCGGCGACTCCAGGATGGTGACCCCTGCGGGGCGATTCGCCGTGCCCTGGAGAACTTTCCAAATCCAAGTGTCGCCGCCGACCTGCTGCGGCGGTACTTCAAGCCGGGTGGCCGCGCCCCCGGCGAGCCGTATCGCGGGCTCCCCATGTACAAGCAGGCCGTGAGCACGGTGCGCGAGCAGGTAACGATCGCCGCCAATTTCGTCGAGGTCTGGCTTGCCAAGGAAGGGCACTCCGGAAAGGTCGGCATCAACCTGCTGACGAAGGTGCAGATGCCCAACCTGGCGTCGCTGTACGGCGCCATGCTGGCCGGCGTGGACGTGGTGCTCATGGGCGCGGGGATTCCACGCGAGATTCCCGGTGCGCTGGACGCGCTGGCGCAGCACGCGCCGGCGACGCTGCGCTTCGATGTCGAAGGCCAGCCCGCCAGCGAGCCGCTGTTCCTTCGCTTTGACCCCTCCGTGCATGGCGCGACCGACGTGCCGCTGAAGCGGCCGCAGTTCTACGCCATCGTCTCGTCGCACGCGCTGGCCACCACGCTTCTGCGCAAGGCGACGGGTCGCGTGGACGGCTTCATTGTGGAGGGCGCCACGGCGGGCGGGCACAATGCTCCACCGCGCGGCGTCCTGCACTTGAACGAGCGGGGTGAGCCGATTTACGGTGAACGCGACGAGGTCGACCTCGGCGTGATGCGTGAACTCGGTGCCCCGTTCTGGCTGGCCGGCGGCTTCGGGAACCCTGAAGGACTGCGTGCCGCGCTCAAGCTCGGCGCGGCCGGCGTCCAGGTGGGTACGCCCTTTGCCTATTCCGATGAGTCGGGTCTCTCGCCCGAGGTCAAGCGCACGGTGCTCGGCGACGTGGCGGCCGGCCATATCGGCATCTTCACCGATCCGCGTGCTTCGCCAACCGGTTTTCCGTTCAAGGTCATCGAGGCGCCTTCGCTCGTGCAGCAGGACGACTCGCGTGTGCGCCTGTGCGACCTGGGATACCTCCGCACGGCGGCGCGCCGTGCCGACGGACGCCTTGCCTACAAGTGCTCGTCGGAGCCCGTGGATACGTACGTGAAGTCCGGGGGCAACATCGAGGACACCGTTGGCCGCCGTTGCCTGTGCAACGGCCTCATGTCCGTCATCGGCCAGGCACAGTTGCGCAAGGACGGCTCGGCGGAGCCGCCGCTCCTGACGAGTGGCGATGCCGTCACCGAACTGGCGTCGGTGGCTCACGGCCGCCTGTCGTACACGGCGGCTGATGTGCTGGACTACCTGCTTGGCGGTGCCAGCGGTGAGTTTGAGGCTGCGGATGTCCTTGGTGCCGCCGTCGAGGTATCACCGGCCTGAGCCGCGCCGGCAGAGGCAGTAGGTGAACGACTGCACGGCGCCCCCGGGTGTCTGGTGTTCCTCGCGCTCGCTGCGCAGCAACTGGAAGTCCTCACCGAACTCGCCGTGCAGTTCTTCCGGCGAGTAGCGCGCGACGTCCAGGCCACTGCAGCGTAGCGGGCCGTCGTCGGCGAAGGTGGCCACGATCACGATTCCGCCCGGGCACAGCGCGCGTCGCACCTGCTCCACGTACCGCCGACGGTCGGCTTCATCGACGAGGAAGTGAAAGACCGCGCGATCGTGCCAGAGGTCTACGGACGCGGGATCGAGCCTGACCGAGCGGACGTCGGCGGTGAGCCAGGTGACCTCCGTGGCACGTGTCCCCAGCCGTTCACGCGCGTGTTGCAGCGCCGCCTCGGCGATGTCGAGCACCGTCAAGCGCGAGTATCCGAGGTCGAGCAGCCCGTCCACCAGCCGCGACGCGCCACCGCCCACGTCGAGGATGCGCGCCGCGCGGTCGGGAGTGGCGGCGGTGACGAGTTCGAGCGACAGCCGTGCCTGGGGCTGGAACCAGCTCACCGCCATCGGTGACTTTGCCGTGTAGACCGATTCCCAGTGTGCTTTCGGATCCATCATGCCTCCTGAGCCTCCTCACAATATCGTGCATGCGATACGACCGGTCGAGCCGGGCGCTTCGCGGAGGCGCGTTGACTTCCGGCCGTTCCCACCTGGCGGCATCTTCTTCAGATGCCTTCCGCCTCTGTCCCGGTTCTCGCCGGTACCTCGCCGACGAATCACCACTTCGCGACCTGCCCATTCTGCGAGACCGCGGTGCGGGTGCGTGCGGTGGTGCCATGAGTGCTTCCTGGTCGGCGCGGCGTGTCGGCGTGCCACTGTTCGCGGCGCTCGTCGCCTGCGCGGCCGTGGCCGTGGCGCTCTTTCCACGAGCGTTTCCCTTCATTGCGCTCAAGCAGAACCTCACGCCGGCGATCGCCCGGACGGTGGCCGATTCGTTTGCCGCGGCGCACTCCCTTCCATGGAATGGCAGTCGCACCGCCGTGCGGTTCGAGGGAGACGATGACGTCCAGACGTACCTCGACCTCGAGGGAGGCGCCGACACGGTGCGCGCGGTCGTGGGAGGGCGCGACTACGCACTCTTCACGTGGGGCGTACGGCGATTCACCCCGGGTGACGCACACGAGACGCGACTGACGCTGGCCCCTGATGGCCGCGTGCTCGGTTTCGAGCGTCGGCTGGCCGACAGCACCCGGCGACCGAACCTGTCGGCTGATTCGGCGCAACGGCTCGCCGAGGTGGTGCGCAGCGAGTGGCTGCGCGAAGGCTCGGACCGGTGGCGCCTGGCGTCGCAGAGCTACGACACCAAGGCCGGCAGTGCTCGGGTGGACCGCACGTTCACGTTCGAGCGCGCCGACCGGCAGCTGATTGCCGCCCCACTGCGACTCGTGATAACGATTGGCGGTGACCTGCCCACGGCGGCGCGCCGCCGCGCGGCGGTGCCCGAGGCGTTCGAGCGCCGGTATCGCGAGATGCGCTCCGCCAACGATCAACTGGCCAGCATCGCCGGCGTCGGGGCGCTGTTGCTGATGATTGGCGCGCTGCTCGTGCTGCGGCACTTCTCGGGCACGGGGCAGATACGCTGGCGGGAATCCTGGATTGCCGGTGGAGTGGTGGGAGGGCTCGCGCTTGCCGCCGGGCTCAACCTGCTGCCGCTGGCGTGGTTTGATTATGACACCGCGACGTCCGCCGGCATTGCCCAGGCGTCCATGGTGGCGGCGGCCGTGTTCGCCGGACTCCTCACCACCCTGCAATTGGCGCTGACGCTCGCCGCGGCGGAGGTCATCTCGCGGCACGCCTTCCCCCGGCAGGTCTCGTGGTGGCGATGGTGGGCCGCTCGTGGAACGCGGCAGGTTGCCGGCCGGGTGATGACGGGGTACGCGGTGGCGGCCTTCGGGCTGGCATACGTGGCGTTCTTCTACCTGATGACGCGTCGTGTATTCGGTTGGTGGGTTCCCACGGAACTCGTGGACAACCCGAACCTGATGGCCACTCGCGCGCCGTGGCTCGCCGGCGTGGCCATGTCGCTCGAGGCCGGTGTGTGGGAAGAGGCCCTCTTTCGCGTGCTGCCGCTGTCGCTGCTCTCGCTCTGGGTTGGCAATCGCACGGGCCGCCGTCGGTGGATGGCGCTCGGCGTCGTGGCGACGGCACTCGTGTTCGGTTTTGCGCACGCCAACTACCCGTCGTGGCCGGCCTACTCGCGCGGCGTGGAGATCTTTTTCGACGCCTGTGTGTGGGGAGCGCTGGTCGTCTGGCTCGGACCGCTGGCGACGATGCTCGGCCACTTCCTGTATGACCTGATTCTCTTCGGTCTCTTTGCAGCGGCGGGCACTGCGCCCGCCTATCGGGTATCAGCGGCCATCATCGTGCTGGTCGCCCTTGCACCCGCCATCGCGGTGGGCTGGCAATGGTGGCGGCAGCGCGGGCTGGTGGAGGTGTCGGACACCGATCTCGCCGGTGGCATGCGCGCGCCGGAGCCACCGCTACCACTCGAGGAGGCGTCGGCGATGCGCCTCACGACGCTGTCGCCGTTTGCACGCCGACTGGCCGTGCTGCTCGGCGTGAGTGGTCTCGTGCTGAGCTTTGCCGTGCCGCATCATCCCACGCTGGGCGCCGATGCCACGGCCACGCGTGGTCGCGCGCTGGTCGTTGCCGATTCAGTGCTCGCAGCGCGCGGGGTCAGGACCCCCGAGTGGACGCGGCTCACCGGCACGGCGGCGCCCTCGATGGACGAATGGCGCCGGTTCCTCGTGGAGCATCGCGCCGAGCCGATGGCCGCCGCGCTCGCCACCACGTACCAGCCGCCGGCGTGGTGGATCGTGCGCTACGTGCGCCCGCACGGACGCGTGGAGGAGCGCGCCGAGGAGTGGCGCGTGCGAGTGCTTCCTGACGGACGGGTGCTGGACGTGCGCCACGTCCTTCCCGACGCGGCCTGGCGCGACTCGGTGAGCGTGGACTCGGCGCGCATCATGGCACAGGCTGCGTTGCGCGGTGCAGGAATCGATGCCGCACGCCTGACGGAATCCCGCCAGACTTCCGATCGCAAGGCAGGCGCCAAGGGTGCCCGGCCGCGCGTGGACATCGCACTCACATACACCGATACGACGGTGCACCTCCCCGGCGACGCCCTGGCGAGGGTGCGCGTGGAACTCGCCGGCAACGAGGTGGTGCTCGTGCGGCGCAGCGTCGAGCTGCCCGAGTCATTCCGGCGCGCCGATACCAAGCGACAAACGACGCGCCTGATGATCGCGGGCACGGCGGGCCTGACGTTCGTGCTGCTCGTGGTCGTCGGGATCCTCTGGACGCGGAACCGCCGTGCCGCCCAGCGCCACGACCGCCTGTTCAATCGCCGTCGTGCCATCGTGACACTGGCGGCGTTCGCCATCGTCTTGCTGGTGGGCGCGGTGAACGGCCTGCCGTCCACGCTGGCCGGTTACGACACGGCGCAGCCGTGGGGACGGTTCCTCGCCGGCGAGTCGCTGCAAACCGTGATTTCGCTCGTCCTGCTGGGCCTGCTGGCGGTGCTCTGGTCGGTGTTCGACGGAATGCGTCGGCGCGTGGGCATTCCCCTGTTCGCCGAGGGCGAAGATTCCTGGCGCCTCACGGCAATCGCCGGCCTGGGACTCGCCGGCGCTCAGGCCACCCTTGCCGGAGCGCTGGCCCATCTCAAAGGTCCCCGCGTTCCGGAAGCGCCTTCGCTCGACGCGCTCGATACGCTGCTTCCCCCGCTCGACGGTGCGCTGGGCCTGATCAGGACGTTCTTCATCGGCGCGCTGCTGCTGGGCATCGTGGCGTTCGTGATCATGCTGGTGTCGCGGTCCACGGCACGGCGGCTGGCGCTTACGTTGCTGCTCGGCACGCTCGCCGCAGTGCTCATTGGCACCGTGGCGATGGGCCGCACCGCAACGCCCCATCCGGCGCTGTTGGCGGTGCTGCTGGTGTCGGCGCTTCCACTGGCGTATCTCGCGCTGCGCACCTGGGCCGCTACGAGTGTTGCGGCCTGGATCGTGGCGTCGCTGCTGGTGACCACGATGCAGGAGCTTGCCGCCCTGCTGCGCGCCACGACGGCGACCGCGCAAGGCGCGGCGCTGGCGACGCTGGCCACCTGCGTGATATTGCTCGCGTTGATTCAGCGACTCGTGACGCGCTGGGGCGCGGCGCCGGAACGTCAATCCAATTCCCGACCTGGGCCCTGAAAGCAACTCCCGCGCTGAACTCCCGTCACATCCATGCTCTTCACCAGCTGGCCGTTCGCCGGATTCGTCGTTGTCGTGGCGACCATCTACTACCTGCCCTCGCTGAGACGCTGGCAGTTGCCGTGGCTGGTGGCGGCCAGCCTCGCGCTGTACGCGTGGATGGTCGGCCCGATGTTCTGGCTGCTGGTGGGCTGTGGCGCGCTCACCGCGCTCGTGAGCTGGCGCGTCGGGGCGCAGCCGACGGTGAAGGCGCGACGCGCCTGGGCGGTGGCCGGTGTGCTGGGCAATCTTGCCGCACTTGCCTGCTTCAAGTACGGCCGGCTCGTCACGGGCCTGCTGCCCCAGGACAGCCCGGTTGCCGGGCTCCTGCTGCTCCCCATTCCCGCCGGCATCTCGTTCTACACGTTCCACGGCATCAGCCTCATCATCGACGTCTGGCGCGGCACGTGGACGCCCCCGCGGAACGGCGTGCGGCACCTCGGCGGCGCGTCCCTGTATCTCGTCTTCTTTCCCCAGCTGATAGCCGGTCCCATCGTGCGCGCCCGCGACTTCCTGTCGCAGGTCGGGCCCAAGGACGCCACCACAATTGGTTGGCCGGTGGTGGTCCGCGCCATCATCACCGGCGCCTTCCTGAAGCTCGTCGTCGCCGACCACCTCGCGGTGCTCACCGTGGACCTCGACGCGTCGTGGATCATCACGCTTCCGGGGCTCAATCTCGCCGGCCTCGTGATTGCCTACGCGATGCAGCTCTTTGCCGACTTCGCCGCGTACTCGAGCCTCGCCGTCGGCCTGGCGGCGCTCTTCGGTTTCACCCTGCCGCGCAACTTTGCCTTCCCGTACCTCAGTGAGTCCATCGGGGAATTCTGGCGACGCTGGCACATCTCGCTCGGTGCCTGGCTGCGCGACTACCTCTACATCCCGCTGGGAGGTAACAAGCGGTCCGCCGCGCGCAACGCCGCCAACCTCCTGCTGACGATGACGCTCGCCGGCCTGTGGCACGGTGCCGCCTGGGGGTACGCCGTGTGGGGCCTGTGGAGCGGTGCCGGAATGGTGGCGGAGCGCGCGCTGGGTCTCGATCCGTCGCGCAGCAGGTGGTGGGGAGTCAGGGCGCTTCGCGTGCTCGGCGTCTTCGCCTTCATCAACGTGGGTTGGCTCTTCTTCCGCCTGCGCAGCGTGACGGCGGCGTTCACCGTGCTGCAGGCCGCCGCCGCGCACCTGGCGTGGCCGCCGAATGTCTTTCCCCTCGCGACCATCGCGTGGTTCTCGCTGCCGGTCATCGTCTATCACGCCTGGGGAAGGCTCGAGGAACGTCGTGCCGACCTCGCCGAGCGCCTGGCAATGCCGCTGCTTGGCGTGTTGCTGGCGTGGACGATCGTCGACGCGGCGGCGCCGGTGCCATTCATCTACTTCCAGTTCTGACGTGCGCGCGCTGGTTGCCTCGCTGATCGCTGCCCTCGCCTGCTGGACAGCCTTCGTTCAATGGATCGCGCCTTCCGCGCCACCGCTGCCCGTTGGCGCAGCGCAGAACCGGATCGTGGCCGAGCGGCTCCGGCTGGACGCCACCGATTCGTCGGTGCTGGTGCTTGGCAGTTCGATGACGGCACGGCTGCCCATGTCGAGCGTCGCACCTGGCGCGCAGGCCGTGGGCGTCAGCGGCGGCACGGCGGCGATGGCCATCGAGCTCGCGCAGTCCATGGGGCGCCGGCCGCGTGTGGCGGTGGTGGAGGCCAACCGGTTGGCCTGGCCTTCCGATTCCTCGGACATGCGCGACCTGTCGGTCGCCACGCCCGGGTCCGGTACCTGGCGACTCTGGCGCTTTGAATACCGACCGTCGACGCAGGCACTCGGGTTGATCGTTCGGGTCACCGACCTGGCGCGCCGGGTGCTGTTGTCAGAGGCGGGGAAGCGCGTGGCGGAGCGCCGCGCGGCCGCGGCGTATGGGCGCGAGGAAGTCGACAGCGCGCAGGGCCAGCGTGCGCTGGACCGGGTGCGCGGCCTGCTCGATCAATGGCGGTTGGCAGGGACGACCGTCTATCTCGTGGAGCTGCCGGTGCATCCGCTGCTCGCGATGTTCCCGCGCGAGCAGCGGATGATCGGTCGGGCGTTTCCCGATTCGCTGTTTCCGCGCGTGCGCCTGGACGGAACGAGAATGCAGACGACCGACGGGCGGCACCTCGAAAACGACGCGGCGTGGCGCGTCGCAAGGGCCATCGCCCGTCTGGTGTCCACTCAGTGAGCCTGTACCAACGGCGGGCGCGCCGCAGTCGTATACATCCATAGAGAAACTCCTGCTCGCTCTGGCGCGTAAACCATTGGACGCCCTGCTGACGTCTAATCCCCTGATTGCTGCGCTCCCGCGCGACCGCTCCACCACCCCGCTGACCTCCAGATGCGCCTTTCGAGCGTTCTCCGCTTCATTGCGGTTGCCGTAGCCTTTGCCTTCTGTGCTCCCTCTGCGGCCACCGCGCAAGCGGTCGATGTCATCCGCGGCAAGGTGGTGGGCGAAGACTCCATCGCCATCGCCGGCGCCCGGGTGACTGCCGTGTCGCTGAGCGGCAACGTGTCGCGACGCGCGCTCACCGACAACAGCGGTCGTTTCACCATCACGTTTCCCAACGGCGACGGCGACTACATGGTCACCGTGCAGGCCATGGGCTTCTCGCAGAAGCGATTCGAGGTGAAGCGCACGGCCGACCAGGAAATCCTCCTGGCCGACGCCCGGCTGTCGCGCGCCATGACGGAGCTGGAGGCGGTGCGCGTGGAGGCGGGCGACCGCACCCGTGCCACGCGCGACGATCGCGCACCGGACATCAGCGGCACCGAGCGGGCGATCAACGCCGCCAACGTGTCGGCGGCCAACGCCGGCGATATCGCCGCCATGGCGGCGTCGCTGCCCGGCGTCCAGCTGGTGCCGGGCTCCAACGGCGACGCGTCGGGCTTCTCGGTGCTGGGACTCACGCCCGACCAGAACGCCAGCACGCTCAACGGCGGCTCCTTTGGCGGCGCCAGCGTGCCGCGCGACGCCGGTGTCTCCAGCTCGCTCGCCACCGCACCGTACGACGTGTCGCGCGGCGGCTTCAGCGGCGCGCAATTCAATATCCGCTCGCCCTCGGGGAACAACTTCCTGCAGCGCACCATGTCGCTGAACCTCGACGCGCCGTCGCTGCAGTGGACCGACCGCGCGGCACAAGCGCTCGGCCAGCAGTACACCAATGTGTCGCTGGGCGGCCTCCTGTCGGGCCCCATCACGATCGACGAAAAGTTCTACAACTTCTCCTACCAGCTTGGGCGGCGCTCCAACGACCTCCAGTCGCTGCTCAACACGTCGTCCACCGGCCTCACGACCAGTGGCATCAGCCCCGACTCGGCGACGCGCCTTCTCAATATTCTGCGCGCCAAGGGAATACCGCTCTCGCCGCGCACGTCCGTCAGCAGTCGCAACAGCGACAACGCCTCGGTGCTGGCGACCATCAATGTGGCGCCGCTGGCCTCACGCATCGGTGCGGCGTACGCGCTCACCTTCAACGGTTCGGCCAATCGCACGGCGCCGGCGGGCGGCTCCATCACCGAGCTGCCGGGGCACAGCGGCGAGCGCACCAACTGGAACGGCGGCGTGCAGGCGCGGCACTCGGGGTACTTCGACTCGGGCATCCTGTCGGGGTTCCTCACCGAGACCAACGTCACGCTGGGCGGGTCGCGCAACGAAGGGACGCCGTATCTCAACCTCCCGAGCGGCAACGTGCGCATCAACTCCACGCTGAGCGACGGCACCGACGGCCTCAAGAGCGTCACGTTCGGCGGCAGCCCGTTCCTCGGCACGAGCTCGTCGAACACGAGCCTCGGCTTCGTCAATACGCTGTCGTGGTTCAGCCGGAACAACAAGCACCGGCTCAAGTTCACCACCGAGTTGCGGCGCGACGGATTCGACCAGGACCAGACCGTCAACCAGCTCGGTTCGTTCAGCTACAACTCGCTGGCCGACCTCGAGGCCGGCCGCGCCTCGTCGTTCACCCGCCAGCTCTCGCCGCGCGTGCGCACCGGCAGCCAGACGGTGGGCGCCTTCTCGCTGGGCGACGCGTGGCGCAAGTCGAACGACCTGCAGATCCAGTATGGCGTGCGCCTGGACGGCAACAAGTTCAGCGCCGGTCCCAACGACAACCCCGACATCGCGCGGCTGTTCGGATCGGCCAACAACAGCAAGCCGGACCGCCTGTACGCCAGCCCGCGCCTCGGTTTTTCGTGGACGTACGGCCAGGGGGCGCAGATTCCCGGCTTCGACGGCGCCATTCGCGGTCCGCGCGCAGTGGTGCGCGGTGGCGTGGGTGTGTTCCAGAACATTCCGCAGTCCACGCTGCTGGGACCGGCGCTCGACAACACCGGTCTTCCGGGTGCGGTGCAGCAACTCGGCTGCTTTGGCGCCACGGTGCCGGCGCAGAACTGGACCTCCTGGCTCGCCAACAGCGGCACGGTGCCCGGGCAGTGCGCCGATGGTTCAGTGGGCTCGCCGTTCACCAGCAACGTCCCGAATGTCAGCCTGTTCGCCAAGGACTATGCGTCCACGCGCAGCGTGCGCTCCAACCTGCAGTGGAACGGCCCGGTGCTGAATGGCCGGTACACCTTGTCGGCGGACGTCACGTATTCCAGGAACCTCAACCAGCCCGGCACGTACGACCTCAACTTCAGTGGCGTGCCACGCTTCACTCTGGCCGGCGAAGGGGGCCGCCCTGTGTACGTGCCGGCCACCAGCATCGATCCGCTCACCGGCGCCGCCGCACCGCGCGACTCGCGCATGCTGCCGCAGTACAACGTGGTCAACGAGAGCCGCTCCGACCTGCAGTCCGAGGCCAGGCAGCTCACCCTGCGGCTGTCGCCCATGACGTTCAGCTCCAGCCTGACGTGGAACCTCGCCTACGTGTACGGCAACGTGCGCGAGCAGTTCCGCGGCTTCCAGAGCACGGTGAGCGATCCCCGGTCGGTGGAATGGTCGCGTTCGGGATTCGACTCGCGTCACCAGTTCCAGTACACGCTCGGCTACAACTTCTTCGATGCCGTGCGCGTCAGCTGGTTCGGCAGCGTGCGCTCGGGGAGCCCCTATACGCCGCTCGTCGGTGGTGACGTCAATGGCGACGGCCTGAACAACGACCGTGCGTTCATTGCCGATCCCGCCAAGACGATCGACGCCGCGTTCGCCGCCTCCATGCGCACGCTGCTCAGCAGCGCGTCGGGTGATGCCCGCACGTGCCTGGAGAAGCAGCTCGGCCTGCTGGCCGGGCGCAACAGCTGCGGCGGCGCCTGGACGCAGTCGGCGTTCATGAGCGTCTCGTTCAACCCGCTCAAGCTGGGCCTGCCGCAGCGCGCCACGCTGTCGTTTCAGGTGAACAACCCCATTGGCGCCGCCGACCTGATGCTGCACGGCGAGAACAACCTGCGCGGATGGGGACAGCAGGCGATGCCCGACGCGACGCTCCTGTACGTGCGCGGATTCAACCCGGTCACGCAGCGCTACATCTACGAAGTGAACCAGCGCTTCGGTTCCGTGAGTCCGCAGGTGACGTCGGTGCGCCAGCCGGTGGTGGTGACGGCCATGATGCGGTTCGACCTCGGCCCGCCGCGCGAACGCCAGCTGCTCACGCAACAACTCGACCGCGGGCGTCGCCTGCCGGGGCAGAAGGCCAACGCGTCCCTGCTGAACGCCATCTACGGCGCCGGCGGCGTCACCATCAATCCGATGACGCTCATCCTGCGGCAGACCGACTCGCTGCACCTGACGTCGGCGCAGGGCGACAGCCTGGCGACCATCAATCGCGCGTACCTGATAAAGCTCAACCGCCTGTGGGCGCCGGTCATCACCGAGATGGTGGGGCTGACCGACAACTACAGCAGGGATGCCGCGTACGCGATGTACAAGAAGTCACGCGAGGCTTCGGTGGACATGCTCATCGAACTGGCGCCGCGCGTGAAGTCGATCCTTACCAAGGAACAGCAGCGCAAGCTGCCGCCCATCGTTGCCAGTCACCTCGACAAGCGCTACCTCGACTCAATCCGCTCGGCCACGGTGGGCGGCACGGCCGGTGGCCCGTTCATCTTCATGAGTGGTGGTGGCATGGCCGTGCCCTCGGGCGGCGCCACCGTTATCGTTCGTTAGTGGTTCCTGTGCCTCTTCCCTATCTCCATATGATGCGCACTCGCCTGTACCACGCCCTCTCGCTCGGCCTGTTCGCCGCGGCGCCGCTCGCCGCCCAGCAGTTGCCGCCGGTGCGTCCGCTCGGCCCGATTACCAAGGTGTCGCCGGCCGACATTCTCGGCTCCGTGAGCACGGTGCGCCCGTTGCCCAACGGCGGCGCCATCGTGAACGACCTCACGCGCCGACAACTGATCCTGCTCGACGCCGACTTCAAGAAGCAGGCGGTCATTGCCGACACCACGCCGGCCACGGCCAATAGCTACAGCGGCCGGCTGGCGGGCCTCATTCCGTTCAAGGGCGACTCGTCGCTGTTCATCGACCCGCAGTCGCTGTCGATGCTGGTGATCGACGGCAAGGGCGAGGTGGCCCGGGTGATGGCCGTGCCGCGGCCCGAGGACGCGACGTTCATGATTGGCGGCCCGTTCGGCACGCCCGGGTTCGACCCGCAGGGGCGCATCGTCTATCGCGGCTTCGTGCGGCCGAACATGTCGGGCATGCGGGGGCCGCCGCAGCCGGGACAGCCGTTCGCCATGCCGCAGATGGCCGACAGCGCGCCCGTGTATCGCGTGAACCTGACCACGCGGGCGCTCGACACGGCGACGTTCTTCAAGATTCCCAAGCAGAACCTGTCGATGA
>DATCGU010000103.1:0-4265 GCA_036508735.1 Gemmatimonadaceae bacterium | reverse complement strand
ATCGTCAGGCCCAGGCGGCCGGCGAGTTCGGGCCAAAGCACCGCGCGCCCCGTGGCATCGATCCCCTCGAGGGCACCCGCCGCGACGACGAGCGATTGCCCCACCTGCTGCATCTCCATGGTGTCGACCACCTCGGCGAGGGCGCGTCGCCAGGCCGCGGCCCGTTCGGCGATGCCGCACAACTCCGCCACAAACTCCGGTTGCACCGCCAACACCGCCCGCATGAGGTCTGTCCGCAACCGGTTTCGCAGGTGAGCGGGGTTCAGGTTGGATGGATCGTCGAGGAACCGAACGCCGCGGTCAATCGCGTAGCTGGCAACTTCTGCCCGAGGCACGCCGATGAGCGGGCGGACGATGCCCGTGGCCCGAGTGGCCATCGCGGCGAGGCCGCGGGCTGAGGCGCCACGCAAGATGCGCATCGCGACGGTCTCGGCCTGGTCGTCGCGGGTGTGCGCTGTGACGATCGTGGCGTGGTGCTCCTCGGCCACGGCCCTCAGGAAGCTCCAGCGAGCAGCGCGCCAGGACGCCTCGGTCGGGCGGGACGACGCTGAACTGAAGCTGTACGCTGTACGCTGTACGCCGTCCGCTGTCCGCCGACCCATGACCGCCTTCGGCCCACTGTCGACCGCCGGCAGCCCGCTGGCAACTGCCATCGGCGCACCGTCGGCCGCCCACTGCCCGCTGCCGGTAGCCAGCCGGCCACTGACCACGGGGACTCCGGCTTCCAGACAGGTCTGTTCGACCAGCGCGGCGGCGGCGCTCGCGGCCGGGCCCGTGCCGTGATCAAAGGTCGCCACGGCAACCACCGCGTCCCGGCGACGCTCCAGGCAGGCATCGAGCAGCACCATCGAGTCCCTGCCGCCCGAGACGGCCAGCAGGTAGCGTCCGTGAGGAAGCGCCTCGAGCGCTTTCGCGATTGCGTGCACGTTGCTAAGATATGCTGGCGCATGAGGTGCATGGCGCCCCTTCGATCTTTTCGCTCCGGACACTCACGTGGAACACAGCTTTGGCGGGCCACTCGGCACGTTGCTTGCGGGCCTCGCGATGGGAGCGTTCTACGTCGCGCTGATCTGGATCAACTCGCTGCTCGGCATGTTCCTGACGCCACTCTTCCTCATCCCGCTCACTTGGGTCCAGGACGCGTTGGCCGAGCGCAGGAAGGCCTCCCAAGACGCCTGAAGGCAGCTCTGGATTGACAAGAGGACCGGCTGAACGCCGGTCCTCTTCTGCATGCGGAAGCGAGACAGCCACCGCCCGAATGACATATGGTGAAAAATCATCGTGAATACTTTTTGTGATCCGCGGAAGATCCAACCATCCGTGACCATTCACGGGGATGGATCGTGTATGCGGTGACTGATCCTGGTGACTGAACGGCGAAAGTGGTCGCCGTGAACGAAAAGAAGTAATCCACTGAAATTGCCGCGATGGTATCAATGTGAGCTTTTGGCAACTGTTCGTCGATATGCAGTATGATACATTGATGGTATCGATGAATGGGCTTGAAAATGCATATAGAATTGACGCGAGCTTACGTTTGTAAGTTCGCATTTTTTATCGCTATAGTTTGCTTCATCTCCAGTTTGATCTGAGAGGAAGGCGAAGTGCGGCTCGTTACATGCCGCGACGACCTGAAATTGGACCTTCGTTCAATACTTGCGTGCTGGGCGTCCACAACGTAGCCAGTCCGGCGACCTCCGCTGCTCCTCAGGCACCGAGGAGGCGCAGATTCCCGGAAGCAACCGACGCCTCACCCTACCCAAGGCGATGAGTTCAGTTCAATGCGGATCGTGTACATCGCCGGCCGCCATCCCCTGACAAAATGGCGGAACCGTGCGAGTGCCATTGATCGCTTGTGAACGGCCGTGGAGCGGTGGCAGTGGCCTGAACCGCGACCAGCTGCTCGTCGGCGACGTCTGAGTAGTGCGCTGCGGCACACGGGCCCGATCGTACCCGGACCGTCACACCGGCCTTTGCCAGCCGGGCGACGTCCGTCCCGTCGTGCTACGTTTTCAGTGTCTCGAACAGGAACGCCTTGATGCCCCGCTCTCCCGACCGCCGCGACCCAGACTCCGACCTCTCTCGCCGGGCATTCATGGCGCGTTCCGCCATTGCCGGAGCCGCGTTGATCTCAGCACCGCACCTGGCCGCCGCTGCGGAGGCCGCGCCGGTTGCCAGTGGGACGGGCGCAGCCGGCGCGGCAGCGCCACTCCCGCTGCCGCGCGAGGATGGCCTGTTCGAGAAGAGCGTGACGGAGCTCTCGGCCATGATGGCGCGCGGCGAGTTGTCGTCACGTGCGCTCACCGAGCGCTACCTGCAGCGTATGGCCGCCCTGGACAAGCGCGGCCCGGCCATCAACGCCGTCATCGAACTGAACCCCGATGCCGCGCCGATTGCCGATGCCCTGGACGCGGAACGGAAGGCCGGCAAGGTGCGCGGGCCCCTGCACGGTATTCCGGTGCTCATCAAAGACAACATCGACAGCGCCGACAAGATGCGCACGACCGCCGGCTCGCTGGCGCTGGTGGGAAGCACGCCGGAACGCGATGCGTTCATCGTGGAGCGACTGCGCGCCGCCGGCGCGGTGCTGCTGGGCAAGACGAACCTGAGCGAGTGGGCCAACTACCGCTCCACACGCAGCACGAGCGGCTGGAGCGGACGAGGGGGGCGAACGCTGAATCCGTACATGCTCGACCGCAATCCGAGCGGCTCCAGCTCGGGAACGGCGGCAGCCATTGCCGCGGACTTCGCCACGGTGGGCATCGGCACCGAGACCGACGGGTCCATCATTTCCCCCGCTGCCCTGTGCGGCCTGGTCGGCGTGAAGCCGACGGTTGGCCTGTGGAGCAGGTCGGGGATCATCCCTATTTCCGCGTCACAGGACACCGCGGGACCGATGGCGCGCACGGTGGCCGACGCCGCCGCGCTGCTTGGCGCGCTCACCGGCATCGACCCGCGCGATGCCGCCACGACGGCCGGCCGTGGCCACACGCAGGTGGACTACACGCGCTTCCTCGTTGCGGGAGGCCTGAAGGGAGCGCGCATTGGCGTGGCACGCAACCTCGCCGGCTTCAATCCCGACGTCGACCGCGCGTTCGACCAGGCCATCGCCGCGCTCAAGGATGGGGGCGCGACGATCATCGATCCGGCGGACCTGCCGACGGCGGGCAAGTTCGCCGCCGCCGAAGGCATCGTGCTCGACTACGAGTTCAAGGCCGGGCTGAACGCATACCTCGCCGCACGTCGCGAAGCGGCGGTGAAGACGCTGGAAGAGCTGATCGCGTGGAACGAGCGCGAGAAGGCGCGCGAGATGCCGTGGTTCGGCCAGGAGATCTTCATCCGCGCGCAGAAGAGCGGCCCGCTCACCGACAAGAAGTACCGCGATGCGCGCGCCACCTGCCTGCGCCTGGCGCGCACGCAGGGGCTCGATGCGGTGATGGCCAGGCACCGGCTCGACGCCATCATCTCGCCGTCCAACCAGCCGGCCTGGACCACCGACCTGCTGAACGGCGATCACTACACGGGTGGCGACACGAGTTTCGCCGCCGTCGCGGGCTACCCAAGCGTCACGGTGCCGATGAGGCTCGTACACGAACTCCCGGTTGGGTTGTCTTTCATCGGCAAGGCGTGGACCGAAGGGGCGCTGCTGAAGTACGCGTATGCGTTCGAGCAGGCGACCAAGGCGCGGCGCTCGCCGCAGTTCATCGCCACGCTCGGCTGAGCGCGCGGAATTCGGGCATCAGCCGCACCAGATTGGCCATCGATCCCTTTCTGACGGCGGCCTGAGGCCGTAGGCTAATTCGTTCGCCTGCAGCAGGCTGTGCCATCGAAGGTACGGTGGCCTTGCTCTGACACTCGCCGGAGCCGACGCCGGTTCCGACCGCTGCAGATCCGAACAGGCCGTCCCCAACGTGAAGCCGATGCCCCACAGGCGAGCCACCGTAGACCAGAACACGGCCGTCCGGCTTGTGCTCCGCACGCTCGGCGTGGTGGAGTGCGCGTCGGAGACGCCCTCGGGGGAGCGCCGTGGCCGGTTCGGTCCCGGAAAGCCGCTTGCGCTGCTGGTGTGCCTGGCTCATTCGCCGAACCGGGCGGCGCCCAGGGACCACCTGGTGGAGCTCCTATGGAGCGCTCTCGCGTTCTCGCGTTCTCGCGCTCTCGCGTTCTCGCGTTCTGTCACTGCTGCAGTATGAACGCCCACCGGAACGCCGTTTCCCGCAGGCGCTCATAGCGTCCGCTGGCGCCGCCATGGCCGGCGCCCATGT
>DATCGU010000102.1:0-2754 GCA_036508735.1 Gemmatimonadaceae bacterium | reverse complement strand
CTTGCAGTCCAGCCGGCCGTACACCCGCCGGCGTCGATGGCCGCCGAATTGTCCGGGCGTGGCGCTATAGATGACGGAGCCGCCTGCGGTGATGAGGCGATATGGGGCTGGTTCACTCATGCAGCGTGGGATTGAGGATCGACCGCGGGATGGAAGCCCGGCATGGCAAGCGCGTAAATGCAGGACCGGCCGTACTTTGCGGCCCTCTACAGCCTACCCTGCGGCGTCGGCGTTGGCTACTGCGAGGCACCGGGATCCCGCGTGGTGCGCGCACAGGCCTATTGCCGCGCACAAGAAAAGTAATATCAATTTGACAGTTACGAATCCAGGAGCTCGGATCGCATGACAAGCAGCATGCCTACCACGGTGGCGATCATCGAGGACAATCGCCTGCTGCGCGAGACGCTCGCAGCGGTACTCGGCCGGCTTCCCGACGTGCGCGTGGTCGCCACGGCGGTGGCTGACATGTCATTGCTGGCTGCGGTGAAGCCGCAGGTGCTGCTGCTCGACGTCGGGCTGGGCGAGCACGACAGCCTTGAGGTGGCCACCGAGTTCGTACGCGATCATCCGGACGCGAAGGTGATCGTCATGGACCTCATTCCCATGCACGACGACATCGCGGCGTTCGTGGGCGCCGGGGTATCGGGGTTCGTCCTCAAGGATGCGAGCATCGACGAGTTCGTGACGACCATCCGGTCCGTCGCCGCGGGCCAGAAGGTGCTGCCATCCGGACTCACCGAGTCGCTGTTCTCCCATATAGCCAGGGACGCGAATGGGCCGGGATCCGGACGAGGGGCGCTGCACGAAGAAGTGCGCCTGACGCGACGCGAACGCGAGGTGATCGACCTCATCGGCGAGGGCTTGAGCAACAAGGAGATTGCCCATCACCTCAACGTCGCGACCTACACCGTCAAGAGCCACGTGCGGAACGTGATGGAGAAACTGGTGCTGCACACGCGACTGCAGATTGCCGCGTATACGCACAAGGAACCTCCCGGCTAGCGGCGGCGGCATTGGTGGTAGGCTAGCGAAGCTGGTGCGCAGATGGCCCCGCTGGCGGGAGCGTGTGGGAATCGAACCCACCAAGCCCGACGAAGTCGGGCCGCACTGGTTTTGAAGACCAGGAGGACCACCAGGCCCCATCCACCCCCACGGCGCAGGGCGATCAGTCGACGACGAGTGTGACGTCGTGGCACGGCAGCACTTCACCGATGCGCACCGCGCCCTCGACCCGGTCAAGATACTCGGCCACACGGCCGGCTGGGACGGCCACCAGCAGGCCACCGGAAGTCTGCGGATCAACCGCAAGCACGCGCGCCGACGCCGGCACGCCAGTGCCCCAGCGCACAAGCGACTCCACAAATCGCGCGTTGCGCACGGCGCCACCGGTCTTCACGCCCTCGTCGATGGCCTGCCGCGCTCCGGGAAGTTCGGGCAGCGACGCGCTGTCGAAGCGCAACGTGACATTGCTGGCGCGCGCCACATGGGCGGCGTGCCCGAGCAGACCAAACCCCGTAATGTCGGTGGCACAGCGCGCCCCGACGGCGACGGCAACCTCCGCGCCGAGGGCGTTGAGGCGCACCATGCTGGCGACGAGCGACGCGGCGTGCGCGGGCGTCAGCGTGGCCGCCTTCATCTTGGTGGCAAGCAGCCCGGTGCCCAGCGCCTTGGTGAGCACCAGCACGTCGCCAGCACACGCTCCGGCGTTCGACATCACCTTGTCGGGGTGCACCGTGCCGGTCACGGCCAGGCCGTACTTGACCTCGTCGTCGGAAATGGTGTGGCCACCCACGACGAGCGCTCCCGCCGAGCGCACCATCTCTTCCCCACCCCGCAGGATCTCGGTGAGCACGCTGATGGGGAGCTTGTCATCGGGAAAGGCGGCGAGCGCCAGGGCAGTGAGCGGCGTCCCTCCCATGGCGTAGATGTCCGACAGCGCATTGGCGGCCGCGATGCGCCCGAAGTCGTACGGATCGTCGACGATGGGCGCGAAGAAATCCACGGTCTGCACGAGCGCCAGGTCGGCGTGCAGGCGAAAGACCGCGGCGTCATCGAACGTGTCAGGTCCGACGAGCAGTCGTGGATCGGTATGACGCGGGAGCGGCGCCAGCGCTTCGGACAGGTCCGCCGGACCCATCTTGGACGCTCAACCAGCGCAGCGGGCGAAATGCGTGAGGCGGAAGATTTCGGCTCTAGTCATGAATCGGAACTCGGATGACGGAATTGGAATTCGAATCCGGAATTCGAAACGGAACGCGGAATGTGAACCGGACGTTTGCTACGGCAGCTTGGCAATCAGCTCGATCTCGACCTGCGCGTCCTTGGGCAGCCCGGCCACGGCGACGGTGGAACGCGCCGGCCGGCTTTCGCCGAGCGTGGCGGCATACACCTCGTTCACCTTGGCGAAGTCGTTCATGTTGCGCAGGAAGATTGTGGTCTTCACCACGTCCTTCCAGGAGCAGCCGGCTGACTGGAGCACGGCGTGGAGGTTCTGCAGCACCTGCGCGGCCTGCGCGCCGACATCGCCTTCCACGAGCGTCATCGAGGCAGGATTGAGCGGCGTCTGGCCGGCGCAGAACAGGAATCCGCCGGCGGCGATAGCCTGTGAATAAGGGCCGATGGCGGCGGGAGCGGCGGCGGAATGGTGAATCGTGAGCATATGCGTTGCCTGATGGGATGGTTGAAGGAAGCTGTTGGCGGTAGGCAGTTGGCGGTTGGCTGTACACTGCCAACTGCCAACCGCCAACTGCCATC
>DATCGU010000101.1:0-13448 GCA_036508735.1 Gemmatimonadaceae bacterium | reverse complement strand
ATCGTGAGCACGCTCACGATGGTAGTGCGCGACAAGACGCGGGAGATCGGCATCCTGAAGGCGATGGGGTTCACCGAGGCGGGGATCCGCCGCGTCTTCCTCATCCAGGGCATGGTCATCGGGTTTGTGGGCACGCTGCTGGGCACGGTGCTGGGCGGCACGCTGGGCCTGCTGATCGACCGGTACCGGCTGATCTCGCTGGACCCGACGGTGTACTTCATCGACCACCTGCCGGTGCGGCTCGAAGTGGGCGACACCCTGCTGATGGCACTGCTCGGATTCGCGGTGGCGGCGCTGGCGACGCTGTACCCGGCGTGGCAGGCCTCGCGGCTCTACCCGATCGAGGCCATCCGCGGCGAATGACCCCGATACTCGAGGCGCACGGCGTCAGGAAGGTCTTTACCGGCGGCGACGGCGGCGAGATTCGCGTCCTCGACGGCGTGGACCTGCAGGTAGCCCGCGGCGAGATGGTGGCCGTGGTGGGCGCCAGCGGCGCGGGAAAGAGCACCCTGCTGCAGGTGCTGGGCGCGCTGGAACGGTGCACGGGCGGCGAGGTGGTGCTGGAAGGGCAGGCTGTGAGCACGGTGCCCGACGAGGCCCTTGCCGGCCTGCGCAACCGCAGCGTCGGATTCGTCTTCCAGTTTCACCACTTGCTGCGCGAGTTCACGGCGCTCGAGAACGTGATGATGCCGCTGCGGATTGCCGGCGAGTCTTCCGGCAAGGCACGGGCACGGGCACAGGCGTTGCTGGCGCGCGTCGGGCTCTCGGCGCGCATGCACCACCGGCCGGGTGAGCTGTCGGGCGGCGAGCAGCAACGCACCGCGGTGGCCCGTGCCCTCGCGGCGTCGCCGCCGCTGGTGCTCGCCGACGAACCCTCGGGCAACCTGGACCATGCCAACGCCGAGTTGCTGCACGACCTGTTTGCCGCGCTGGCCGCGGAAATGGGCGTGGCGCTGGTGGTGGTGACGCACAACCGCTCCCTTGCGCTGCGCGCCCAGCGCATATTGCTGCTGGAGGACGGACGGCTCACCGCGACGCTCGGGGAGGGGCTGGTCTGATGCTGTGCGATCACTGCAAGGAACGGGATGCGGTGGTGCATCTCACGCAGATCGTGGAAAATGCGGTGACGCAGCTCCACCTGTGCGAGAAGTGCGCCGCAGCCAAGGGCATCGAGACGACGATCGCGATGCCCAAGCATCCCTTGGGGGAGTTCCTGCACGCGGTGCAGCAGCAGGCTTCCCCGTCCGCCGGCGACCAGGTGCGGTGCGCCTACTGCGACACGACGCTGCGCGACTTCCGCACGTCGGGACGCCTGGGATGCGCCCAGTGCTACACGGCGTTCGAGGGAGCGCTGCGCGAGCTGCTGCGGCGGGTGCAGGGCGGGACGAGGCACGCCGGGCGCGAATACGTGCCTCCGGTGGCCGTGGGGACCGAACGCGATGCCACGCTGGAGGCCTTGCGCAGCCGGCTGCAGCAGGCCGTGGTCGACGAGGAGTTCGAGTCGGCAGCGGCGCTGCGCGACCAGATCAGGGCCCTCGAATGACGCTCGACCTCTCGCTGCTCCCCGACGGCGGGATGCCGTGGATCACGGCCAGCGGCGCCCACGCGGACATCGTGCTGTCGTCCCGCGTGCGGCTGGCGCGCAACGTCGCCGGCTTCGCCTTCAGCCCGCGGGCCCGGGATGGCGAGCGGTTGCGCGTGCTGCAGCAGGTGCGGGAAGCGGCGCAGCACACCGAGTCGTTGTCGCACGCGGTGCTGCTGCGCGTGGACGAGATGACGGCGAACGAGCGCCGGCTGCTTCACGAGCGGCACCTGGTGAGCCGGGAACTGGCCGAGCTGGACACGCCGAACGCCCGCAGCGGCTCGGCGGTGCTGGTGGGGAACGAGGCGGCGCTGATGGTGAACGAGGAAGACCACCTGCGCCTGCAGGTATTCCGCTCGGGCTTCGACATTGGCGGGGCCTGGGAACGGGCGGCGCGCGCCGACCGCGAGCTCGGCGAGAGGCTCCCCCTGGCGTTCCACCGGGAGTTCGGGTTCCTGACGTCGTGCCCGACGAACGTGGGCACGGGGCTGCGGGCGTCGGTGCTGGTGCACCTGCCGGGGCTCGTGCTGACGCAGGAAATCGGCAAGGTGCTCACCGGGCTGCAGCAGATGGGGCTGACGTACCGCGGGCTGTATGGGGAGGGGAGTGAGGTGGTGGGGAACTTCTTCCAGATCTCCAACCAGACGACGCTGGGCCGGAGCGAGGACGAGCTTTGCGACCACCTGGCGCGGGTGGTCTCTCACGTGATCTCCCGGGAAGAGGAGGCGCGTCGTGTCCTGATCCGGGACGCCGGTTATATTATTGAGGACAAGCTGTGGCGGGCCTACGGCACGTTGCGGTACGCCCGGAGCCTGGGTGTCGACGAGGCCATGAACCTGCTGAGCGGCGTGCGGCTTGCGGTCGGATTGAAACTTGTCGGTGGCTTGAGTGTTTACACGCTTAACAAGCTCCTGGTGTTCAGTCAGCTGGGGCACCTTTCGCTGGCCGAAGGGCGCGCGTTGACGGAGAGCGAAGCCAGCCTTGCCCGGGCACGCTACGTGCGCGGTGTGCTGGCTGGAGAGGCGGGTTCGGCGTAGGCCGACGAATGCAGCAACGGGGGATTCGATGAACGGTTATAACTTCACGGAGCGCGTCCGGAAGGTGCTGGCGATGGCCCGCGAAGAGGCCGCGCGCCTCCACCACGAGTACGTCGGCACGGAGCACATCCTTCTCGGGCTCATTCGTGAGGGCGACGGGGTGGCCTCGGCCGTCCTGCAGCACCTGAATGTCGACCTCGACGAGATCCAGCAGAAGATCGAGGAGACCGTGAAGAAGGGAAAGGCGGCGCAGGCCACCGGTCCCGACCTGCCGTACACGTCGCGCGCCAAGAAGGTGCTGGAACTCGGCATGGGCGAGGCCCGCGAACTGGGGCACTCGTACGTCGGGACGGAGCACCTGCTGCTCGGGTTGCTGCGCGAGGAGAAGGGCATCGCCGCGCAGGTGCTGGCCGACGCGAACGTGACGCTCGAGGCCGCGCGCGCGGAGACGCTGCGCCTGCTGGGCACCGAGATGCCGCAGGGGCAGGCGCCGGCGGCGGAGACGCCGGCACCCTCGCCCGGCTCGCCGGCCAAGGGCGAGAAGAAGTCCAAGACGCCGGCGCTGGATCATTTTTGCCGCGACCTCACGACGCTTGCCGCCGAGGGGCAGCTCGATCCGACGATCGGGCGCTTCAAGGAAATCGAGCGCGTCATGGAAGTGCTGACCCGCCGCAAGAAGAACAACCCGGTGCTGATCGGTGAACCCGGCGTGGGCAAGACGGCGATCGTCGAAGGGCTGGCGCAACTCATCGCCAACGGCGACTGCCCGGACTCCCTGCGGAGTCATCGCGTGCTGTCGCTCGACATGGCGGCGGTGATTGCCGGCACCAAGTACCGCGGCCAGTTCGAGGAACGACTGAAGGCGGTGATGAACGAGATCGCGCTGAACAAGCAGGTGATCCTGTTCATCGACGAGCTGCACACTCTGGTGGGCGCCGGCGCGGCCGAGGGGGCCATCGACGCGAGCAACATGCTCAAGCCGGCGCTGGCCCGGGGCGAGCTGCAGTGCGTGGGTGCGTCGACGCTCAACGAGTACCGCAAGTACATCGAGAAGGACGGCGCGCTGGAGCGCCGGTTCCAGACGGTGGTGGTCGAACCGCCCTCGATCGACGAGACCGTGGACATCCTCAAGGGGCTGCGCAAACGCTACGAGGATCACCACCGGGTCACCATTCCCGACGAGACGCTCGTGGCGGCGGCCAAGCTGTCGGAGCGCTACATCACGGACCGTTTCCTGCCGGACAAGGCGATCGACGTGATCGACGAGGCGGGGGCTCGGGCACGGCTAGCGGCGCAGGTGCCACCGCCGGAGGTGGCTGCCCTGAAGGGCAAGCTGGACGGGGTGACGGCGGAAAAGGACGCCGCGGTTCGCGACCAGAATTTTGAGCTCGCCGCGTCGCTGCGGGACAGCGAACGCGAGTTGCAGGGCGAGATCCGGACGCGGCAGGAGGCGTGGGAAGAGCGCCGTCAGTCGTTCCGCCCCGTGCTGGGCGAGGAGGAGATTTCGTTCATCGTGAGCCGCTGGACGGGCATCCCGGTGACGCGCCTGCGCGAAGCCGAGACGGCCCGGCTGCTGCACATGGAGGAGGAACTGCACGAGAGCGTGGTCGCCCAGGACGACGCCATCCAGGCGATCGCCCGGTCGATCCGGCGCAGCCGGGCCGGGTTGAAGGACCCGAAACGCCCGATCGGTTCGTTCATCTTCTGCGGCCCGACCGGCGTGGGCAAGACGGAACTGGCCCGTGCGCTGGCGAAGTTCCTGTTCGCCGACGTGTCGGCGCTCATTCGCGTGGACATGAGCGAGTACATGGAGAAGTTCTCGGTGTCGCGCCTGATCGGCGCGCCGCCGGGCTACGTGGGCTACGAGGATTCGGGGGCGCTCACCAAGGCCGTGCGGCGCAAGCCCTACAGCGTGGTGCTGCTCGACGAGATCGAGAAGGCGCACCCGGATGTCTTCAACATCCTGCTGCAGGTGCTGGACGAAGGCCACCTGACGGACAACTACGGCCGCGTGATCGACTTCAAGAACACCGTCGTGATCATGACGTCGAACGTCGGGTCCAAGGACATCACGAAGAGCCGCACGCTCGGCTTCGGCACGTCGGACGGCAGCACGCGGTTCGAGAAGATGGCCGAGAAGGTGCGGGAGGAACTCCAGCACGTGTTCAACCCGGAGTTCCTGAACCGCCTGGACGACATCATCGTTTTCCACCCGCTGCAGAAGGAGCACATCGCGCAGATTGCCGGCATCCTGATGCGCGACGTGCAGAAGCGGCTGGACGAGGAAGAACTGGTGATGAAGCTGTCGGACGCGGCGCTCGACTTCCTGGTGACTCATGGGTATGACGAGGCCTACGGGGCGCGCCCGCTGAAGCGGGCGATCCAGCGCTATATCGAGGACCCGCTGTCGGAGAAGATCCTGATGGCGGAGTTCACCCGCGGAGACGAGATCGAGGTGGACGTGAGTGCCGATCGCTCGCGCCTCGAGTTCCGGGTCCCCGCCGCCACGCCCAAGGCGTGACGGGAACCCTCCGGGGCCGGGCGGGTTGCAGGTGAACCCGACCGGCCCCTTCGTGTATATTTATCCACTTATGCATCGACTGACCTTAGGCGCCCTGGCGCTCATCGCG
This sequence comes from Gemmatimonadaceae bacterium, assembly GCA_036508735.1. Classification (GTDB taxonomy): domain Bacteria; phylum Gemmatimonadota; class Gemmatimonadetes; order Gemmatimonadales; family Gemmatimonadaceae; genus PNKL01. Next base: position 8,199 of record DATCGU010000101.1, on the reverse strand, counting down.
CTCGCGGGCGCCCATTCACTTGCCGCGCAACAGCCCGACGACGGCCGGTGCCAGACGCCCGATTCCATTGCAGTCAGCGGGAATCGGCGCATTGCCGCGTCGACGATCCTGTCGGACGCCGGCCTGCAGGCCAAGACGGCGCTGAACTATCCGGCCCTGCAGCGGGCCATCCGCGGCCTGTTCCAGGGCGGCCAGTTCGACGACGTCCAGCTCTCGTGCGTGCTGTCCAGCGACGCCACGCGCGCCACGCTCCTCATCAAGGTCGTGGAGCGTCCGCTCCTGGCCGACGTGGACGTCGCGGGCCCGGCCGAGGTGTCGCTGCGCACGGTCAAGGACAAGGTGGACCTGTTGATCGGCCGTCCCGTGGATCCCGCGGCGGTGGCTGCGGTCATCACCCGCATCGACTCGGTGTACCAGGCCAACGGCTTCTACCTGGCGCAGGTGAAGCCCGAGACGACCACGGTCGGCGACAAGATCAAGCTGCTGTTTCGGGTGGACGAGGGGCGCCGGCTCGCCGTTTCGGGCGTGCAGGTGATCGGCAACAAGGCGCTGCCGGCACCGGCGATCGTCAAGGCCATGCAGACGAAGCCCGAGGGTTTCTGGTTCTGGAAGAAGGGCGCCTTCGACGAGGACAAGTACGCGGGCGACCTGGGCGAGCGCATTCCGACGCTGTACGCCAAGCAGGGGTTCGTGGACTTCCAGTTCCTCAAGGACACGCTGCTCATCGACCGCCTCCGTGGCAAGGGCCTGGTGGAGCTGACGGTGAACGAGGGGAGCCGCTACACGGTGGGCGCATTCGCGGTGGACGGCAACAAGCACTTCTCCACCGAGGACGTGCAGCGCTACTTCCCGTTCACGGGCGAGAAGGCGACACTGCCGCAGCGGGTGGCGGGGCTGGTGCGGCGCAAGGCGGCGGCGTCCAACCTCTTCGACCGGACGCAGTGGGATGACGCCACGCAGAAGGTGAAGACGCTGTACAACAACGAGGGCTACATCTACGCGCAGGTGCGGTCCGTCGTCGAGCCGGCGCCCATGGGGCCCGACTCGATACCTCGCGTGAACCTGCGCTGGGAGATCACCGAGAACCAGCCGGCGATCATCAACCGCGTGGACATCCTGGGCAACGACTACACCAACGAAGCGTGCATTCGCGAACAGCTGTTCATCGTGCCCGGTGACGTGTTCAACCAGGACCGCCTGATCCGTTCGTACCAGAGCATCGGAAACCTGGGTTTCTTCGAGACGCCGATTCCGCCGCCCGATACGAAGCCGGCGAACGAAGCCGGCGACGTGGACGTGATCTTTCGCGTGAAGGAAAAGCGCACGGGCAACATCAATTTCGGCGCATCCATGGGGCAGGGGACGGGAGTCGGCGGCTTCATCGGCCTCGAGCAGCCCAACCTGTGGGGCAACTGCAAGCGCGGCTCGGTGCAGTGGCAGTTCGGTCGGTACATCAACGACTTCAACCTCAGTTACACGGACCCGGCGATCAAGGGCGGGCGCGTGTCGGGGACGGTATCGGCGTACAACTCGCAGGCGCGATACCAGATTGCCGACCTGGGCCGGTCGATTCGCACGGGCGCCAGCCTGCAGGTGGGCTTCCCCATGCCGAACTCGCGTTTCACGAGATTGTTCGTCACCTACGGCGCGGAGGCGGTGAAGTTCGGAACCAGCGGCCTGTTGGGAACGGTAGCGGCCACCAGCACCTGCGTCCGCTGCTTCCGCTCCAACGTGGGGTTGACGATGCAGCGCGACACGCGCGTGGACATGCCGTTCGCCACGCAGGGGAGCCTGCAGAGCATCAAAGCCGACTTCAACGGCGGGATTCTCGGTGGTTCGTCGAACTTCCAGCGGTACTACACCGAAATGCGTTCGTACGCGCTGCTCGGGACGATCGGCGGCAAGAAGCCCGGCTCGCAGCCGCTGAAGTTCACCGTCGGCCTGTCGACCAAGTCGGGCGCGGTCTTCGGTGACCCCGGCGCCTTCTTCTATTCGCAGTCGTTTTCGCTCGGCGGGGTGCAGTTTGGCGAGCCCCTGCGGGGCTACCCGGAGTTCTCGATCACGCCGAACGGCTTCACGGGGGGCACGGGAACGTACAATGCCCAGCGTTCCTCGTTCGGCAACGCGTTTTTCACCGCGACGGCCGAGGCGGGCCTGCGCATCAGCCAGCAGTTGTACATCAACATGTTCTATGACGCGGGCAACATCTGGGCCGAGCCCCGTCAGTTCGACCCGTCGCGCCTGTATCGCGGCGCCGGCGTGGGCGCGTCCGTCGTGACACCTCTGGGGCCCCTTGGCCTCGACTGGGCTTACGGGTTCGATCGCGTCGATGCGAACGGCCGGCCCGACCCGAAGTTCCAGCTGCACTTCCGTCTCGGTCAGTTCTTCTAACATCTGGAGTCTGCAATGCCCGTCAGTTTCCGCGCGCTTCGTGGCGCACTGTTCGCCTCCCTGCTCCTGGTGCCGGTCATCGCGACCGCGCAGGGCACCGTTCCGAAATTCGCCTACGTCGATTCCCGCGAGCTGCTCGACAAGGCCTCCGGCCGCGCCGACGCCGACGCCCAGTGGAAGAAGGAAGCGCAGGTGATGCAGAATGAGGTGACCCGCATGCAGGATTCGCTGCAGGTCATGATCGCCGCCTACCAGAAGGTCGAAGCGGGGCTGACCCCGGCGGTGCGCGAGACGCGCCAGAAGGGCATCGGCGACAAGGAGCAGGAGTTCCAGACGCGCACGCAGGCGCTCGACCTGCAGGCGCAGCAGCGCCAGGCCGCGCTGCTCCAGCCGATCATCGAGCAGATCAAGGTGGCGCTCGAAGACATTCGCAAGGAGGAAGGGCTGACGGCGATCTTCGACGTGGGCAGCCAGGGGAACCCGATCGTCGCGATCGACAAGAACCTGAACATCACCGACAAGGTGCTGGTGAAACTGCGCAGCATGCCGGCGCCGATGCTCAACGTGCCGCAGGCGGGCAAGCCGGCAGCACCGCCGGCCGGGCCACTCGCTGTGCCGGCCGGGGCGGCCAAGCCGAAGATCCCTCCGGTGCGCTGAGCCAGGCACCGACCCCCACCCCCTCGCGTTCGTGCCGCCCATGCCGCCCCAGCCCCCATTGACTGCCGCCGAGCTTGCCACGGCGACGGGGGGCGAGCTCATGGGTGATGGGGCGACCGCGGTGCATGCCATCGCGCCGCTCGACCGCGCTGGCGTCGAGGAACTCAGTTTCCTCGCGTCGGCGCGCTACGCGCCGATGATGGCCGCTTCCCTGGCCGGCATCGTGCTGGTGTCGCCGGAGCTGAAGGACCTGCCGGGCAAGTGCCTGGCGCGCGTCGTCGTAGCCGACCCGCAAGCGGCGCTGCTGTCGTTGATTCCGCGCTTCTACCGCCCCGTGGTGCATCCACCGGGCATCCATCCGGCGGCGCGCATCGGCCAGAACGTGCTGATGGGCGCTGATGTGTGCATCGAAGCGCTCGCCGTGGTGGAGGACGATGCCGTGATTGGCGATCGCACCTGGATCGCCACGCACGCGGTGATCGGTGCGGGCGCGCAGATCGGTGATGACTGCCTGGTGTATCCGCACGTCACTCTGTACCCGCACACGCAGGTCGGCCATCGCGTGATCCTGCACAGCGGCGTGCGGCTGGGGAGCGACGGCTACGGGTACGTGCAGCGGGTCGTCGATGGCCAGATGGCGCACGTGAAGATCCCGCACGTCGGCCGCGCGATCATCGGCAACGACGTGGAAATCGGGGCGAACGCGACGATCGACCGCGGCAGCGTGGACGACACGGTCATCGGCGATGGCACCAAGATCGACAACCTCGCGCACATCGGTCACAACGTGCGCATCGGCAGGCTGTGCCTGATCATGGCTCAGGTTGGCATCGCCGGCAGCGCGCGGATCGAGGACGGCGCGCTGCTGGGCGGGCAGTCGGCGGTCACCGGACACGTGACCATCGGGGCGGGAGCGCGCCTGGCGGGGCAGTCCGGCGCCATCAGCGATGTCCCGGCCGGGGAGACGTGGTCGGGGTATCCGGCTCGCCCGCACAAGGAGTCGCTGCGGGCGTCGGCGGCACTCCTCCGGCTTCCGGCGCTGCTGCGTCGCATCGAGAAGCTCCTCGAACAGGCCAAGCTGTGAGCGGGCGCCGTACCATCGCGCGGTCCACGGCGGTGGACGGCATCGGGCTCCATCTCGGCCGGTCATGCCGCCTCGTTTTCGAGCCGGCCCCGGTTGGACACGGCGTCGTGTTCCGCCGCGTCGACCTCGCCGGCCATCCGGAGACGCCGGCCCACGTGTCAGTGGCCGAGGATGCGGAGCGGCGCACGCAGCTGGGACACGGCGAGGCGGCCCTGCACACCGTGGAGCACGTGCTGGCTGCCGTGGCGGGGTGTGGGATCGATGACGTCTGGGTGGTGATGGATGGACCGGAGCCACCGATCCTGGACGGCAGCGCGCGGCCCTTCGTGGCGGCGCTCGAGGAAGCGGGTGTGGTGGAGCACGGCGGGACGGTGGAGTACCTTCGTCTCGCCGAAAGCGTCCGGGTAGTGGACGGCGAGTCCGTGTACGTGGCGCATCCGGCGAACGAGTTGTCGCTGGCGGTGGAGATCGATTTTCCGCATCCCCTTGTCGGGATGCAGCGGGGCAGGTGGCACCTGACGCATGAGTCGTTCGCCGTTGAACTGGCGCCGGCGCGGACGTTCGGGTTCCTTCACGAGGTGGAGGCGTTGCGGGCGAAAGGCCTGATCCAGGGCGCGTCGACGGACAACGTCGTCGCGCTCGACGATCAGGATGTGGTGGGGACGACCCTGCGGTGGCCGGACGAGTTTGTCCGGCACAAGGCGTTGGACTGCGTAGGTGACCTCGCGCTGGCCGGCAAGCGGGTGCTGGCGCGCATTTCGGCCATCAAGCCCAGCCATCGCGGAACTGTCATGCTGGTGCGCGAGATGCTCGCGCATGCCCGGCGGGAGGAAGACGTGCTCGGAATCGAAGACATCATGCGGGTGCTGCCGCACCGCTATCCCTTCCTCTTTGTGGACCGGATCCTCGAGATGGAACCGATGAAGCGCATCGTCGGCATCAAGAACGTCTCCATCAACGAGCCGTTCTTTCAGGGACATTTTCCCGGGCATCCGATCATGCCCGGTGTGCTGATCGTCGAGGCGATGGCGCAGGTGGGCGGCATGCTGCTGATGGGCGCGGTGGATGACCCGGACAGCAAGGTGGTCTACTTCATGTCGCTCGACAACGTCAAGTTCCGCAAGCCGGTGAAGCCCGGCGACCAGATTCGGTTCGAGCTCGAGATGCTGCAGGTGCGCGGCAAGATCTGTCGCATGAAGGGGCAGGCGAAGGTGGACGGCGAGGTCGTCTGCGAGGCCGAGATGGCCGCCATGGTGCGCGATCGATGAGCGCCCGCATCCATCCCACCGCGATCGTGGACGCCGGCGCCGAGCTGGGTGCCGATGTCGAAGTCGGCCCGGGCGTCATCATCGGACCGCACTGCATCGTGGGCGACGGCACGGTGATCGGCCCGCACTCCGTACTTGAGGAGTATGTCCGCATCGGGCAACAGGTGAAGATCGGGGTCGGTGTGGTCCTCGGCGGCAAGCCCCAGGACCTCAAGTTCAAGGGCGAAGAGACGTGGGTCGAGGTCGGCGACCGGACGACGATACGCGAGTACACCACGATCAACCGCGGCACCGCCCAGTCGTACCGGACGACGGTCGGCGCGGATTGCTTCCTGATGTCGTACGTGCACCTCGCGCACGACTGCCACGTCGGCGACGGGGTGATCATCTCGAACGGCACGCAGCTCGCCGGCCACGTGACGATCGGCGACCGGGCGATCCTCTCGGGCCTGTGCGCGGTGCACCAGTTTGCCAAGATCGGGCGCTTCGCCTTCATCGGCGGCTGCTCGCGCGTACCCAAGGACGTGCCGCCCTACGTGAAGGCGGTGGGCAATCCCCTCAAGCTGTACGGGCTGAACAGCATCGGGCTGCAGCGCAACGGCTTCTCACCCGAGGTGATTGCCGAGCTGAAGCGTGCGTACCGGATGTTCTTCCGCAGCGATCTCAACATCTCGCAGGCGCTGGAGCAGGCGCGGGCCGAACTCTCGATGGGACCCGAGGTGCAGGCGTTCATCGACTTCGTCGACGCGAGCCAGCGCGGTATCGCGGTATGAATGCGCCGCTCAGGATCGGCGTCGTCGGCACGGGAGCGCTGGGGTATCACCACCTGCGTCACCTGGGCACGCTGCCGGGGGCGATCGTCCGGGGGTTCCACGAGGCGGACGCCGCGCGCGCCGTCAAGGTGGCGGGGGAACTGGGGGTTGCGCACTTTTCGTCGCTCGAGGCGCTGCTCGACGAGGTCGATGCAGTGTCGATCGCGGTGCCGACTCCGGCGCACTTCGCGGTGGCCATGCGGGCGCTCGAACGCGGCAAGCACGTGCTCATCGAGAAGCCGATCACGACCACGCTGGCCGAGGCCGACGAACTGCTGGCGCTGGCCAGGACCAAGGGTGCGCTGGTGCAGATCGGGCACATCGAGCGCTTCAATCGCGCCATCCGTGCCGCCTGGCCGTACGTGGAGAATCCGCTGTTCATCGAGAGCGAGCGCCTGGCGCCCTTCAACCCGCGCGGGTCGGACGTGGCGGTGGTGCTCGACTTGATGATCCACGACATCGACCTGGTGCTGACGCTCACGCGGGCGAAGGTGACCGAGGTGTCGGCGGCCGGCGTCGGGGTGCTGACGCCGAGCGTGGACATCGCCGACGCGCGCGTCACCTTTGCCAACGGGGCTATCGCCAACATCACGGCCAGCCGCATCTCGCGCGAGCGCACGCGCAAGCTCCGCCTGTTCCAGCGGAACGGGTACATGTCCCTCGACCTCGCGGCGGGGAACGGCGAACTGTTCCGCCTGCGCCGCGACGTCGACATGGCGACGCTCGCCCAGTCGGCCCAGCCCGACGTGGCGGCATTCGTGGAACGCATTCCGCTGGAGGCGCCCGACGGCGACGCGCTGAAGCTGGAACTCGAGTCGTTCGTGGCCGCCGTGCGGGGCGAGGCCCCCGTGCCGGTGACCGGCGACGACGGGCGCGACGCGCTTGCCGTGGCGCTCCGCATTGTAGCCGACATCGAGCGTTCGCGGGCCGCGTTGTCCGCGGCGCCGATTCCCGGTGCGTGACGTACTGATCATCGCCGGCGAGGCGTCGGGCGACCTGCACGGTGCCGGCGTCGCCGAGCAGTTGCGCGCGATGCGCCCCGACCTGCCGCTCGTCGGCATGGGTGGTGAACGGATGGCCGCGGCTGGCGTGGACCTGTTCGAGCGGGCCGAGGGGGTGGTGGGTTTCGTGGAGGTGCTGAGGCACCTCCCTGCGCACCTGCGACTGTTGCGCCGCGTGAAGCTGCTGCTGCGGAGCGGCCGCATCGGCCTGGTGATCCTCATCGACTACCCGGGGTTCAACCTGCGCGTGGCAGAGGCAGCGCACGCGGCGGGCGTCCCGGTGCTCTACTACATCTCCCCGCAGGTGTGGGCGTGGAAGGCCGGACGCCTGAAGATGATGGCGCGGGTGATCACGAAGGCCGCGGTGATCCTGCCCTTCGAGGAGCAGCTCCTGCGCGCGGCGGGCATCGACGCGACGTTCGTCGGGCATCCGCTGCTGGATCGCGCCCTCACCATGCCCGACCGGGCCGAGGCCCGGCGTCGCCTGGGCATCCCGGTCGGCGCCGTGGTCCTGGCCATGTTTCCGGGAAGCCGGGCGCAGGAGATCGAGCGGCACCTGGCGGAGTTCGAGGCCGTCGCCCGCGAGCTGCAGCGCCGGCGTCCCGGCCTTCAGGTCGTGGTGAGCGTGGCGCCCACGATCGAACTCGATTCGGCGCGCGTTCCGTTCCCGATGGTGCGGGCGCAGTCGTTCGACGTGCTGCGCGCCGCCGACGTGGCGCTGTGCAAGAGCGGCACAACGACGCTTGAGGCGGCAGTGGCCGGATGTCCGTGCGCCGTGGTCTACAAGACGAGCCGCCTCACGTTTGCCATCGCGCGACGGCTCGTGACGATTCCTCACATCGGCCTGTTGAACGTCGTCGCCGGGCGGGAGGTTGCGCCGGAATTCGTGCAGGATGCGTTCACGACGCTGGCGGTGGCTGATGCGCTCGATCCCCTGTTCGTCGCCGGCAACCCGATACGCGAGCGGATGGTGCAGGATATGGCGG
>DATCGU010000100.1:0-7611 GCA_036508735.1 Gemmatimonadaceae bacterium | reverse complement strand
GTGCGTCAGCCAGCCCGGATACGTCTCCGACGAGAAGACCGGCACACCCGGCGCGATGCTGCTGGCCAGGTCCCAGTCCTTCTCGTCCGACCCTGAGTCGAGCCCGATGGCGGCTCCGTCCACGTGCCCTGCCTCGAGCATGTAGGCCGTGGGGCCGTCGCCGGTGAAGAAGGGCACATCCACGCCGTGCTTCACCCACGCGTCCTTCAATCGCTTCATGTAATTGCGATCGTTGCCGTAACTGCCGTACTCGTTCTCGATCTGCACCATCAGGATGGGCCCGCCGTGGGTGACCAGCAGCGGGCGCACGACGTCCGCGAGGCGCGCGAGATACCGCTCCGCGGCCGCCATGTAGCGCGGATACATTGAGCGGATCCGGAGTACCGGGTCGCGGAGCAGGTACGGCGGGAGCCCGCCAAAATCCCACTCGGCGCACACGTACGGTCCCGGGCGCAGCAGCACCCACATCCCCTCTTCCTGCGCGATGCGGATGAACCGTGCGATGTCGCGGTTGCCCGTCTTGAAGTCAAAGGTTCCTTCGGACTCCTCGTGGTGGTTCCAGAAGATGTAGGCGGCAATGGTATTCAGCCCCATCGCCTTGGCCATCCGGATGCGATGCCGCCAGTACTCCGCCGGGATGCGCCCGGGATGCATCTCGCCCGACCTGATCTGGAAGGGGGCGCCGTCGAGGAGAAAGGCACTGGGCGACAGCGCAAAGGTGTGGCGTGCGCTTCCCTGCGCCGCCGCCACCGCCACGAGGACCACCGACAGCGCGAGCACGGTGAACGCCCGTCTCACGACGCCCGCGCCGGATGGCGTGCGCCCAGGTCCGTTGCAGGATCCGCGAGCCGTCCATGGCTGCGCGCGAACTGCGTGACCTGGTGCACGAAGGCTTCGAGCCGTGTGCGGATGTTCGTGATGCGCTGGCCGTCATAGTGGATGTCGAGCCACGGCAGTTGCCCGAGATCCTGCCGCATCCGCGCCGCGAGGCCGCTCACGACGATGCCAGGCATGCACGAGAACGGGGCCACGTTCACCACGCCGCACACGCCATGTTGCGCGAAGTCCACCACCTTGCCCACCGTCAGCAGCGTCTCGGTGCCCAGCAGCGGGTCGAAGTAGGGGCGCGCCATCTCCATGAGCTCGCGCATGGGCGGATCCGCCGGGTGGCGCAGCAGGCGCCGCACCCGGGCGAACATCTGGCGCTCCACGCGCAGCTGGTACGCGCTCAGTGCCTTCGTGCCCAGCAGGCTGGTCCATGAGCCGAACAGGACGTCGCGGTCCATCTTGGTCTCGTCGGCAAAGTGGAACCACTCGGTGAGCGTGCCGGTGACGACCTCCGCCCCCGAAGCCTCGAGCTGCAGGATGAGGTTCTGGTTGCTCAGGGCGTTCAGCATGATGTAGATCTCCCCGAGCATGGCCACCATCGGCCGCCGCAGGGAGCGGTCCACGCTGATGTCATCGAACTCCGCGGCCACGCAGTCGAGCGCCCCCAGGAGCCGCTTGCCGCCGCCCTGCCGCACGGCCTCTTCGATCACGGCAAGCCCCCGCTGGTACGCCGCTTCCGTTGCGCCCTGCCTCACTTCGTACGGGCGAAACTCGTAGCGGAGCTTGAGCAGGAGGTCGACGGCGACGACCCCTTCCCACACCAGCAACCGCAGTGCCCGCGGACGCTTGCCGAAGCCGCGGTAGGAATTCTCCGCGGTCGGCGAGACGATCTCGACGTCGGCAAAGCCCTCGCGGTCGAGCAGCAGGCGCTGCAGGATGCGGTACTGCCCGAAACGGCACGGTCCGGGGGTCGCCGGTATGAGGAACGCCGAATTGCCCCGATCGATCGTCCCGGCGCGACAGGCGCGGATGATGTCGCCCGTGGCCAGGAAGCAGGGAAGGCACTCGCGCCCATGGCAGAGATCGAGGCCAATGGCCAGGGTCGCGTCGTCGGACGGAGGGAGCACTTCGCACGCGATGTCGTGGTGGCGCAGCGCGCCGCGAATGACCACGGCGTGGTCCGACATGAAGGGCACGTAGACGGTGCGGCTCACGCCGCTGCCGCTCACCAAGGACGCCTGCACGCGTTCGGACGACGGGCTCATGGCATTCGCCGCAAGTTCAGGCTGTCGAGGAACGCTTCGCAGCGCGTGATCATTCCCGCGTCGGCCGTATGGTCGTCGACCTCGAGTTCGAGGAACGGCTTGTTGCCCAGCGTGGCGCGGAAGAACGAGATCAGGAACGCGTCCGGTCCGCAGTTGAAGTTCGTCAGGTACACGGCCTGCAACCGCGGATCGTCGCGCACGATCGCACCGGCCCGCAGGATGTCCTGCCCCGATCGCCAGTACATGTCGTCGTGCCCCTCTGGCACGGTCACCGTCTCGAGGGGAAGGAAGTCCATGGGGATCGGCAAAACGCCGAGGCGCCGCAGTTTGTAGGGCAGGTCGAGGTTCGCTCCCGGATCATTGACCGTGTACGGGCGTCCGACGACGACGACCGCCGGCGTCTTGGCGTCGAGGGCCGCCAGCGCCTCGCGGCCGCGGGCGCGGATTGCATCGGTGAAGCGCTGCTGCGCGTCCCATCCCGCCCGGGCCGCGGTGTCGGAGCGCGCCTTCGACGCGCCGGTGAGCGCACGCGCGAGCGCGCGCAACTCGATGCGGGCGGCGCGCTCGTTCGCCAAGTGCAGCACCTGGGTCACGAGGCGCGGTCCGCTGGGGCCCTGCGGCGTGTTGGCCATCAGCAGCGACGGCGTCGCCGAAATCAGCGGACAGTAGTGGTTGTGCGGTTGCCCGGGCGCGGCGTTTTCCCGCGTCATCACGCTTGGCATGAAGAGCACGTCCACGTCGCGGGCCGTGGCATCGAGAAGGTGCCCGAAGGCCAGCTTCACCGGGAAGCACGACTCGGCGACGGCGCTCTTCTGCGTGAGCGTGACCAGCTCGGGGTTGGTCGGGGCCGACAGCACCACCTGGCACCCCAGGGCTTCCAGGTAGGCACGCCAGAAGGGGAAGAAGTCGAAGAACGTCAGGTTGCGCAGGACCCCCACGCGCAGCGTGCCAGGCGCGGCCTGCTCACGGGGGGCCGGCTCCGTCCAGCCGTCGAGCAGCAGGCGCTCCCGCTCGGCAAAGAGGTCGGGGATCTCGCGCCACGACGCGTTTACGCCGCGCCCGGCCTCCTCGAACTTGTCGCAGCGCGCGCCGTAGAAGAACGGCGCCTCGCGCTCGATTGCCACCTTGTGCACCTCGCACAGGTTCGGGCACGCCTTGCACTCGAATACCGAGCTCTCGTAGTGGCGCTGCGAGAGGTCGAAGCCGCGGAATCGCGTCGCTTCGCCATTGCCGCTGCGTCGCGCCATCTCCTCGCGCGCGAGGATCGCCGCCCCGATGGCACCGGTGACGTCGTGGTTCGGCGGCACCGTGATCGTGCGATGGGTGATGGACGAGAAGGCCGAGACCACCGAGGCATTCGAGGCCACCCCACCCTGGAAGAACACCCGCGCGCCGAGCGATCGTCCGTTGACCACGCGATTCAGGTAGTTCTCGGCGATGGAGTACGCCAGGCCGGCGGTGAGGTCCGGCAGGCGCGCGCCCCGCTGCTGGTGGTGCACGATGTCGGATTCCATGAACACCGTGCACCGCTCGCCGAGCGCGGCGGGACACGGCGAGGAGAACGCGAGTTCGCTGAACTGCTCCTCGATGCGGATCTTGATGCGGTCGGCCTGCTCCTGCAGGAAGCTGCCCGTGCCGGCGGCGCAGGCGTTGTTCATCGTGAAGTCGATCACCGCGCCATTGTGCAGCCGGATGAACTTGCTGTCCTGGCCGCCGATCTCGAGGATGGTGTCGACGAGTGGATCGTGTGAGACAGCCGCGCGCGCCTGCGCCGTGATCTCGTTGCGCACGACGTCGGCGCCGATGAAGTCGCCTGTGAGGTGCCGGCCCGATCCGGTGGCGCCCACGCCGCGCACGTTGACCCACGCCCCGGCGTCGGCCGCCACGAGGCGGAGTCCCTCGCGCACCGCCTCGAGCGGCCGGCCCGCGGTCATGAGGTACCGGCGCGCGATCAGGCGGTCGTTGGCGTCGACGAGGACGACGTTCGTGCTCACCGAACCGACGTCTGCCCCGAGCCACACATCGAGCATCTCGCCCGGCGGCAACGGGGCGACAGCCGCGTGCGAGCCGTCGCCGTTGCCCTGGCGAACGAGCACCGGCAGGCTGGTGCGCTCTGACGATCCGGTCCGTATCGCGTCCTCGAGCAGGTCGAGTCCGACGAACCGCCGCGTCAACAGTCCGCCCTCGTCCTTGTCCATGGCCACGTAGGCGGCGCCGAGCGCGGCCATGATCGTGTGGTGCGTCGGCACGATGATCGATCCGTCGGGGACGCCGAGTACCGATTCGAAGGCCCGCTTCACCGCCGCGTTGTAGGCGACGCCCCCCTGAAAGAGGATGGGCGCGACGAATCGCTTCCCCTTGCCGATGACGGTGGTGAAGTTGCGCGCCATCGCCAGGCAGACGCCCATGAGGATGTCCGACATCGGCGCGCCCACCTGTTGCAGGTGGATCATGTCGGACTTGGCGAAGACGGTACACCGGCCGGCGATGCGCGCGGGGCTGCGGCTCGCCAGGGCGATCCGCGCAAACTCACCGTCGATCGCCACCCCCAGTCGCTCGGCCTGCTGGTCGAGGAAGGCCCCCGTGCCCGCCGCGCACAGGGCGTTCATGGAGAAATCCTCGAGCATCATCTGGCGGCTCCGCTCATCCCAGCGCAGGGAAAGGAGCTTCGAGTCCTGCCCCCCGATCTCGATGATCGTCTGCGCTTCGGGATGGAATTCCCCGACCGCGCGGGTCTGCGCCACCAGCTCGTTGACGTGCACGCCACCGATCGCGTCGGCAATCGGACCGCCACCCGAGCCGGTCAGGCCCACCATGCGCACGGCGGAGAGGTCGATCTCCGTGCCGAGCTGCGCGATGGTCTCGCGCAAGGCGCCGCGCGGGCGGCCGCACGACCGGACGTAGCGCCAGCCGAGCAGGGCCCGGCTGTGCGTGAGCGCCACGACCTTCACCGTCGTCGAGCCAACATCTATGCCGAGACAGACGGCGCTCATGGTGGCGTGCGTCCCGTGCGGGAGTGGTGGTGGATCACGCGGTGCTGGGGCAGGGGCGGTTGAGATGAGGGCAACGATCCTCGAAATGGGAAACGTGCCGTCTCACATCACCTTGTGCCAGTGCGGCAGGTGCCACTTCTCACTGGGACGGTAGCCGTTGGCGGCGAGCCGGGGTAGTATGCGGCATGAACCGGCTTTCCCGCGTGTTGATCGTTTCGCTCGCCATGGCGGCGTGTGCGGTGGCGGGCACGTCTCCGCCGTCCGTCCTCGTCGGAACGTGGGGCGGCGATCATGCCGGCCTCGTCGCCACGCCCGACAGCGGCACGCTGGAGTATGACTGCGCCGCGGGGCGCATCACCGAACCGCTGCGGCCGGGCTCCGATGGACGGTTCGTCGCCACGGGCACGCACACGCCGGGACACGGCGGCCCGGTGAATATCGACTCGATTCTGCCGCGCCGTCCGGCGCGATATACCGGCCGCGTCGATGGTGACCTGCTTTCGCTCACGGTCGTGATGACCGACTCCAACGTGACTGTGGGCACTTTCCAGCTGACGCGCGGCCGTTCGCCGTACGTCATCAAGTGCCTTTGAGTTCCGTGCAACTGAAGGTCTGCTGCATTGCGTCCGTCGCTGAGGCTGAGCTGGCCCTGGCGCACGGGGCCGACGCACTCGGACTGGTGACGGCGATGCCCAGCGGGCCCGGGCCGATTCCCGACGACGACATCGCGCGCATCGTACGGGCCGTCGGCGGCCGCGCGCGCACCTTCCTGCTCACCAGTCGTACCGATCCAGCCGGAATCGCCGCGCAGGTGCGTGCGGCCGGCACGGACACCGTGCAACTGGTCGACGCGCTCGCCGAGGGCGTGCTGCAGGAACTGCGCGGGCTGCTTCCCGGTGTGGCGCTGGTGCAGGTGATTCACGTGCGCGGTGCGGACGCGCTCGCCCAGGCGCTGGCGTGGGCGTCGTTCGTCGATGCGCTGCTGCTCGACTCCGGCAACCCGAACGCCGCCATCCGCGAGCTTGGCGGCACCGGACGCACGCACGACTGGTCCATCAGCGCCGCACTGGTGCGCGCGGTGGCGCCGTGCCCCGTGTTTCTCGCTGGCGGGCTGCGCGCCGACAATGTCGCCGAGGCGGTGCGGACCGTGCGGCCCGCCGGGGTGGACCTGTGCTCAGGCGTGCGCAGCGGGGGGAGGCTCGACGCGGCCAAGCTGGCGGCGTTCGTGGCTGCGCTTCGTATCGAAAAGAAGCTGTAAGCTGTACGCTCTACGCTCTATGCTGTCCGTTCTGCCTGCAAAGGAAGCCGTAAGCTGTACGCTGTACGTTCTACGCCGTCCGACTGCGCGCCGTGAACGGTTAGCGTATGGCGTAGAGCGTACAGCTTACAGCTTCATTTCGCAGTGAAGACCTTGACCGCCACCCGAATACATCCTATAATCCGGATACCCGGATGAAAGCACCAGCCTCCCCTGCGGTCTTTGCCCGCCTCGCCGCCCTCGCCGACGCCACGCGCGCCCGGCTGCTGGCATGCCTCGAACGTCACGAACTGACGGTCGGCGAGTTGCAGGACATCGTCCAACTGCCCCAGTCCACCGTCAGCCGGCACCTCAAGGCGCTCGCCGGCGCCCGCTGGGTGACGTCGCGCGAGGAAGGACCCAGCAATCGGTACCGCATGGAGACTCGGGGGCTCGATCCCTCGGCGCGCAAGCTCTGGCACGCCGTGCGCGACGAGATAGCCCAGCTCCCGGCCGCGCGGCGCGACGCGGAGCGCCTGCACGAGGTGCTTGCCGGCCGCCACTCGAAGTCGCAGGAGTTCTTCGCTTCGTCGGCTGGGCAATGGGATCGCCTGCGCACCGAACTCTTCGGCGCGCGCCCCGATCTGCTGGCCCTGCTCGGCTTGCTCGATCCGGACAGCACGGTGGCCGACCTGGGCTGCGGTACCGGCCAGTTCGCCGAGGCCGTCGCGCCGTTCGTGCGAAAGGTGATGGCCGTCGATGAATCGGCCGCGATGCTGCGTGCCGCGCGAACGCGCCTGCACGGCTTCGAACACGCGGAGGTGCGCCACGGCACGCTGGAGGAACTTCCCCTCGACACACGGTCGGTGGACGTGGCGGTGATGTCGCTCGTGCTGCCGTACGTGGCCGATCCGGCGAGCGTGCTGGCCGAAGGGCGACGGGTGCTCGCGGTCGGTGGGCGCCTGCTCATCATCGACATGTGCACGCACGAGCACGACGAGTACCGGCAGACCATGGGCCACGTGTGGCTGGGATTCGACGCCGCGCAGGTGGAACAGTGGGCGCTCGAAGCCGGTTTCGACTCGGCGAGGGTGCATGCACTTCCCGCGATGCCGGGGGCCAAGGGGCCAACACTGTTCGCGGCTGTGCTCACGGTGGCCGGCAAGGCTGCCGGTAAACGACAAAAGAAGCTGTAAGCTGTACGCTGTACGTTCTACGCCGTCCGTATCTAGCACCTAGCACCTAGCACCTAGCACCTAGCACCTAGCACCTAGCACCTAGCACCTAG
>DATCGU010000099.1:0-20855 GCA_036508735.1 Gemmatimonadaceae bacterium | reverse complement strand
TCTTGTGGGCCCGCGCCATCAGCGCCTCGTCCACCATGTAGCCGGCAAATGCCTTGGCACGCACCACCTGCTCCTCCTCCTGGCCCATCGAGGCCCACACGTCGGTATTGACCACGTGCGCGCCCTCGGCGGCCTCGCGCGGATCGCGCACGACCCTGATGTCGGCACCTTCGGCGAGCGCGGTCCCGAGGATCACCGGGTCAGGGTCGTATCCGACCGGACAGGCAAGGCACAGCGAGAAGTCGAGGCGCTGGGCGGCCTCGATCCACGAGTTGGCCATGTTGTTGCCGTCGCCGATCCAGGCGACCCGCTTGCCCTGGTAGCGACCGAGGAACTGCCGCACCGTGAGCAGGTCGGCCATGATCTGGCAGGGGTGCAAAAGGTCGGTGAGCCCGTTGATGACGGGGACATCGGCGTAGCGGGCAAGTTCCTCGACATCGGCGTGCGCATAGGCACGAATCATGATGCCGTCGCACATGCGCGAGAGGACGCGCGCCATGTCACCGACGGGTTCGCCGCGGCCCAGCTGGATGTCACGCGGCGAAAGGAAGAGCGCGTGCCCGCCGAGGTCGTATACACCGACCTCGAACGACACCCGGGTGCGGGTGGACGACTTCATGAAGATCATCGCCAGTGCCTTGCCGGCGAGGGGACGGCGCGGGTAGCGCCCGTTCCGCATGCGCTCGCCGAGCGCAAAGAGCGCGTCGAGCTCGGCGGCGGAGAAGTCGAGGATGCTCAGGAAGTCGCGGTGGGTCACAGTATGTATTTCCTCAGGTCTTCGTCCTCGGCAATCGCCTTCAGCCGGTCGCGCACGACCTTCGCGTCGATCTTCACCGGCTCGGTGCCGCGTTCGGGCAGGTCGTAAAGCACGTCCTCGAGCAGCGTGGTCATCACGGTGTGCAGGCGCCGCGCGCCGATGTTCTCCATGCGCGAGTTCACCATGGCGGCCGTACGCGCAATCTCGGCGATACCGTCATCGGTAAAAGTCAGTTCGGTGCTTTCCGCCGCCATCAGCGCCGCGTACTGCTTGGTGAGCGCATTCTCCGGCTCCGTCATGATGCGCACGAAGTCGGCTTCCGTCAGCGGCTTGAGCTCGACGCGAATGGGGAAGCGCCCCTGCAGTTCGGGGATCAGGTCGCTCGGCTTGCTCACATGGAACGCGCCGGCGGCGATGAACAGCACGTGATCCGTCTTCACCATGCCGTACTTGGTCTGGACGTTGGATCCTTCCACGATAGGCAGCAGGTCGCGCTGCACCCCCTCGCGCGAGACGTCGGGGCCGCCCATTTCGCTCTTGCCACCGGCAATCTTGTCGATCTCGTCGAGGAAGATGATGCCCAGCTTCTCCACGCGGTCGAGCGCATCGGCCACCACGTCATCGTGATTGATGAGCTTGTCGTACTCCTCGTCCTGCAGCATGCGGCGCGCGTCAGAAACCGGGACGGTGCGCTTCTTCTTGCGCTTGGGCATGAACTGCTCGAGCATCTCGGCGAAATTGCCCATCCCTTCGGGAGGCCCGCCCTGCTGAGCGAAGTCGAAGCCGGCACTCGACGCCGGCGCCACCTCGATCTCGATCTCGCGCTGCTCGAGCTGGCCATCGAGCAGGAGCTGCTTGAGCTTGTCGCGTGTGCGTTTGTGCCGTTCGCGCGCCTGCTCCTGCTCCTGGGTTACGCCGCCGGACGGCGAGACCACGAAGACGTTCTGCGGCGCCTCGGCCGGCGCCGCCGGGGTGGCCTCGGCGGGCGGCGGGAGCAGGAGGTCGAGGATGCGTTCGTCCACGCGGTCGTTGGCCAGGTCCTCCACATCGTGCTCGCGCTCGTGGCGTACCATGTCGATGGCGCTCTCCACGAGGTCGCGCACCATGCCCTCGACGTCGCGCCCAACATAGCCGACCTCGGTGAACTTGGAGGCCTCTACCTTGATGAAGGGCGCGCCGGTGAGCTTGGCCAGCCGGCGGGCAATCTCCGTCTTGCCCACGCCCGTGGGGCCAATGAGGATGATATTGTTGGGCGCAATCTCCTCACGGATTCCCTCGGGAGTGCGCTGGCGGCGCCACCGGTTTCGGAGGGCGATGGCGACGGCCTTCTTGGCGTCCCCCTGCCCGACGATGTAGCGGTCGAGCTCGGCGACGATCTTGCGGGGGGTCAGGTCGGCCAGATGGGCGAGGACCTGCTCGGTGCGGTTAGCGGGCATCCGTCAATTTGGCGTCGGTACGAGGGCGAAACCAGCGCCCCGACGGCAGCGTATGGCGGGCATCTCCCTGCCCCCGGAACCCCCTCATGCGTCCGTTCGCCGTCATTACGCTCCTTTTGGCCGTTTCCGCCGCCGGTGCCCAGGCTCCCAGAGCCTACTCCTACGACTTCCGGCTCGATCCGGGTGGCAAGAAGGACCAGGAGGTCATCCTCGGCACCGTGCGGGTCTCCGGCAGCCGGGCCCGCGTGGACACCGACGAGCGGGACAAGGGTGACGACTACCTGCTGGTGGCCGATGGCGGCCGCACGGTCTATGTGGTGCACGTGGACAAGAAGACCTACGAGCAGCACGACGCCGACGATTTCGCGCGCATAGTGGGCACGGCGCTGCGCGCGGTGGGGCCGGTGGTAAAATTCTCCGTTCGCGACGTGCGGCTCGACACCGCCCGCCTCGGCGCCGGTGCCGCGGTCGCCGGCCACCGCACCGAGCGCGTGCAGATGAGGCAGCACTGGCGGACCAGCATCCGCGTGATGGGCTTCACCAACGACGACATGGCCGGCTCCGCGATCAGCGAGTACTGGACCGATCCCTCGCTGCCGCTGATGCGGAACCCGCTCCTCGATATCATCAGCACGTCGTTGCTCGCGATGGCGGCGTCGGACGAGGACTTCCTCGAGCAGGGAGATGCAGCCAGGGCGAAGCTCTTTCGCGGCTCGCCGCTGCGGGCCGACATCCGGATGACCACCGGCCGCAGCGAGGGCGACGATGATGCGCACCTGCGCTACGAAGTCACCAGGATCACCTTGGGGACGGTGAACGAAGCGGATCTTGAGGTGCCGAAAGGATACCGGCGGACGAGCGAAAAGACATTCCGAATGTAACGGCAACGACAAAGGAAGCTGTAGGCTCTACGCTGTACGCAATACGCCGTCCGTTGTGCGATGTCCGCTACGGACGGCGTAAAACGTACAGCGTAGAGCCTACAGCTTCGTTTGCAGTTATTCCGTTTCTATGACCGTGATGTTCTGATTCGTGTAGATGCAGATCTCCCCGGCGATCATCATCGCCTTGCGCGCGATCTCCGGCGCCGAAAGCGTCGTGTTGGCCATCAGCGCCCTCGCCGCGGCCAGCGCGTAGCTGCCCCCGGAGCCAATGGCCAGAATGCCATCGTCGGGCTCGATGAGTTCTCCGTTCCCCGAAATCACGAAGCCGTGATCGCGATCGCAGACGACCAGCAGCGCCTCGAGCCGGCGCAGCACGCGGTCGCTGCGCCACTCCTTGGCCAGCTCAACGGCGGCCTTGGGGAGGTTGCCGGGATGCCGCTCGATCTTCTCCTCGAACTTCTCGAACAGCGTGAAGGCGTCGGCAGCGGCACCGGCGAAGCCGGCGAGCACCTTGCCGCTGCGGAGCGCGCGCACCTTCACCGCCTGCGACTTCATGATGGTATCGCCCACCGACACCTGGCCATCGCCGCCAATGGCGACGCGGCCGTCCCGGCGGACGGCGAGGATGGTGGTGGAGCGGATGATTGGGAGAGTCATGTGGCTAAAGATAGTGGACGGCAGACGGCGGACGGCAGACGGCGGAAAATTTCGGCCGTCCACCGTCGACCGTCGACCCTCTATTTGATATGCTCCGGCGTCACCTGATCCCCGAACCGCGCGCCGAGGGACTTGAGCATCCCGTCCATGGTGGAGTGAGTGCCCATCACCCGCATCATCACGCGGAAGATAGGAGACTTGATCCAGCCGTCCTCGGTGATCGTCACCTCGGTGCCGATGCCGTTGGCAACGAGGTCGTAGGTCCAGACGCCACCCCAGTCCGACTTGTCGTCGGTGACGATCTCGGTGACGAGTCGGGAAGGGGCCTGCACCGACTTGATCTCGACGCTCATCGTCATCCGGCCAACGTCCTGCACCCAGACCTCGCGTCCTCTGCGCGACTTGCCGCGCACCGACGACTTGAAGTCGCTGTCCCACTTGGGATAGTCACCGAAGGCGTACAGCGCGGCCCACACCGAGTCGCGCGGGGCGGTCAGCTGCACACGACTCGACACCTGGTGATCGCGGGGCATCGTCGTGCCGACGCCGTAAAGAATGGCAGCGAGCACGAGCAGCCCAACGACGACGCGTACGAGGAATCTCACCATGACAACCTCACTTTGGGGGCCCAGCTAATGTGCAACCCCGACCGGTTGCTGCCAATGCCGGCTAGATTCCACGCATGAACACTCCCTGGCCCATCAGCTTCGACGACGTGCTTGCGGCGCGTGAACGGCTGCGCCCCTACCTCTCTCCGTCGCCACTGCGGCGATACCCGCTGCTCGACGAGCTCGTGGGGCACGGCATCAGGGTGTTCGTCAAGCACGAGAACCACCTGCCGGTGCAGACCTTCAAGGTCCGCAACGCGCTGTCCGCGGTGACGGCACTCAGCGCCGCCGAGCGTAAGCGCGGCATCATTGGGGCCAGCACCGGCAACCACGGCCAGGGGATGGCGTACGCGGGGCAGCTGCTCGGCGTCCCCACGACCATCGTGGTGCCCTTGGGAAACAACCCCGACAAGAACGCCTCCATCCGCTCGTTGGGTGCCACGTTGGTGGAGTTCGGGGCGACGTATGACGCCTCGGCTGTGCGCTGCGCCGAGCTCGCGACGGAACTTGGGCTGACCCTGGTGCACGGGATCAACGACCGGCAGGTGATCGCCGGCGCGGCCACGATGAGCCTGGAAATGCTCGAGCAGGAGCCCTCGCTCGAGGCGGTGTTCATCGCGCTCGGCGGCGGCTCGCAGGCGGTGGGGGCGCTGACGGTGGCGCGCGCGCTGCGCCCGTCCGTGAAGATCGTGGCGGTGCAGAGCGAGGCCGCACCGGCCCAGTATGAGAGCTGGAAACGCGGCGAGATCCTGCGGGGACTGCCGGTGAAGACCTTCGCCGAGGGCATCGCCACGGGGCAGGCGTACGAGGGGACGTTCGCCGCGCTCAAGGAAGGGCTCGCCGATTTCATCACCGTGACCGAGGCAGCGTTGGCCGACTCGCTGCGGGAGCTGATCCGCACGACGCACAATCTCCCCGAGGGGGCGGCGGCCGGCGGGCTGGCCGGGCTGCGCAAGGTGGCGGCGCAGTACGAAGGACAAACGGTCGGGATCGTCATGTGCGGGGGGAATATCGGCGTCGCGGCGCTGCGCGCGGTGCTTGGGAACTGAATCGGCATTCCAGTTCCGTCATCCGTGTTCCGATGCGTACCTAGCCCGCCTTCTTCGTCCGCTGCGTAACTCGCGCCACCGTCGCTTCGGATCCGCACACGAAGATGTATTCGCGGTTGCGGAGGTGGCCTGGTTCGCCCACGCGCTCGCCGCCGGGGTTGTAGATGCCGATCTGTGCGCCGACATACCGCTTGTATGGCCGTTCGATGGTCGCCACCGCGCCGCGCTCGCCCAGCCGCGCCTCCAGCCACTCGCGCGTCACGAAACCCTCATCGCTGAACGAGACCACCAACGTGCGGGCGCGCACCGAACGCAGCACGTCGGCCAGCGCGCACTCCGCCTGCCGCTTGCTGTTGAACCGGCTCGTGCGGTCACGCACGTCTTCGCGCTTGCAGGCCACGCCATAGAAAGAGGGCTTGTCCCAGCGCACCAGCGACTCCCAGATGTGGTAGTTGCCCAGGTACGAATGCTGATTGTACGGCGGATCGAGGTAGGCCACGTCGGTTTCGACGGCCTTGGCCGCGTCGAGCGCGTCGAGGGCCAGCGCACGCCCCTTGCCGGCACGGGCGCGCGGCAGGACGGCCGGAAGGCGCATGGCGAGGTCGTTGTGCGCCCGCGCGGCCCACTGCTTGAGGTAGGCCATCTGCACGCCGGTGGTGCTGTCCACGCGATCGGCCGCTTCCATGAGCGACACGAGCATCACGGCCTCCAGCTCCGGCGGAAGCGCCAGGGCGGCGATGTGCTCGCGAACGGCGTCCACACGCTCGCCGTTCTTCGGGTGGAAGAACCGCGACTGTTCGCAGAAGGTCTGGGTGAAGTAACCGGGGCGCCCGGCCAGCCGGTTGCACTCCTCGATGAGCACCTCGGCGTCGCGCGTCACGTCGCCGTGGTCGGCCTCCACGTAACAGCGCGACAGCACGTGCGCGTAGGCGTTGTGGTCGTTGGCCACCACGCGAAAGCCGGCGTGCTTGAGCGCGTGCCCCACGCGCGAGGTGCCACTGAAGAGGTCGAGCACCGACCGCGCGCGCGCGTCGGCGCGTACGGCTTCGACGATGATTGGCAGCAGTGTGCGCTTGGAACCGAGGTATTTGATCACGCCCTTGAGACGACGCGCGCGCGAGTGCCGCAACCGTCGCGCGCAGGGGCGTGGAGGGACGTTGCCTTGACATAATTCGGTCGTCAGGCGCGCGGGTCGCGTTAGATTCCGCAGCATGGCTCCCGCTCCTGACCTGCTGCCCCCACCCGCGACGCTCATCGTCGGCGCCGGCCGCCTCGGCACGTCACTCGCTGAGGGACTGCATCGCGCCGGATGGCCGGTGGTACTCATCGCGCGGAGCGACGCGAGCGCGGCGCGCGCCGGCGCGCGCGGACTGGCCGTCGTTCGCTCGCTGGCCGTCGCTCCCGTCGCCGAACTCGTCCTTCTGTGCATCCCGGACGACGCGATGTCCGCCACCGCACTGGCCCTTTCCGTCGTACCACGGATCCTGCGGCCCTCGTGCGTCGTGCTGCACACCAGCGGCGCCGTGCCGGTGGCGGCATTGGCCACCGTCGCTCCCAGGGTAGCCGCCATCGGAAGCCTTCACCCGCTGCAGACGGTCACCGAACAATCGGACGCCGAGGTGCTGCGCGGCGCTTCCGCCGCGGTATCGGGTGATCCTGCCGCCATCGTGATGGCGGAACGCGTAGCTCACGCCTTGGGACTCGTCCCCTTCCGTCTCACCGACGAGATGAAACCGCTGTACCACGCCGCGAGTGCCATCGCCGCGAACTTCACGGTCGCCCTGCTCGACGTGGCGATCCGCCTGGCGACCGAAGCCGGCATGCCCGGCGAGACGGCCCGCACGGCCTTCGCTGCGTTGGCGCGGGGCGCGGCCGACCGCGTGTCGCACCTGACGACGGAGGAGGCGCTCACCGGGCCGATCGCCCGCGGTGACGTGGGGACGGTGCGCGCGCACCTCGCCGCATTGCGCCAGGCGGCGCCGGAGGTCGTTCCCATGTACGTGGAGGCCGCCCGCTGTACCCTGCGACTCGCCCGTCGCGCGGGACTCGACGCCGGTGCCGCCCGCACCATCGATGCCGCTCTCGCCGACCCGGGGTGTTCGTGATCCACATCGAAACCGTCGCCGCCCTGCGTGCCACCGTTCGTGACGCCACCGCACGCGGACTGACCGTGCGTTTCGTCCCGACCATGGGTGCGCTGCACGACGGACATGCCGCCCTCATCAGGACTGCGCGCGAGAGCGGTGGCTTCGTGCTCGTCAGCGTCTTTGTGAATCCGACGCAATTCGGTCCCAACGAGGATTTCGCGCGCTACCCGCGAACGCCCGATGCCGACGCCACCCTGGCCGCCAAGTCGGGAGCCGATGCGCTGTGGGCTCCCCTGGCGGAGGAGTTGTATCCTCCGGGTGAGAGTACCCGGCTATCGGTGGGGGCGCTCGGCGCCGTGTGGGAAGGCGCGTTCCGCCCGGGACACTTCGACGGCGTGGCGACGGTCGTGGCCAAGCTGCTGGCCGCCACGAGCGCCGACGTGCTGTATCTCGGGGAGAAGGATTTCCAGCAGACCGTCGTCGTGCGGCGCCTCGTTCGCGACCTGCTGCTTGCCACCGAAGTCTGCATCGTGCCAACGGTTCGCGAACCCGACGGACTCGCGATGAGCAGCCGCACCCGGTACCTGTCCGCCGAGGATCGCCGTGCCGCTGCGGCAATCTCCCGCGCCTTGCGGTCCGCCGGGGAGCTCGTGGCCCGCGGCGAACGCGACGCCGAGGTCGTTCGCCGGCATCTGCACGAAATCATCGGCGCAGAACCGCGCGTGCGGCTGCAATACGCCGGGATCGTGAACGCGGATACGCTTGATTCCGTGGGCATCCTCGATGCGCCCTCGCGCGCCCTCGTCGCCGCGCTCGTCGGCGACACCCACCTGATCGACAATCTCCTTCTCGTACCGCCCACGCCATGACCTTCTCGGTGCTCGACCTCGCCAAACGCAAGCAGGAACGCCAACCGATCGTGATGGTGACCGCGTACGACTACCCCTCGGCGTATTTCGCCGAGCAGGCGGGCATCGACGTGATCCTGGTGGGCGACTCCGCGGCCAACGTCGTACTTGGGCTCCCGCGCACCACGGCGATCACCATGGACACGATGGTGGTGCTCGCCGCTGCCGCGCGCCGAGGCGCACCGGGGACCCTGCTCGTGGGCGACCTTCCCTTCATGACGTTCCAGGCGAGCGACGCCGACGCCGTGCGCAACGCGGGACGGTTCGTGGCCGAGGCCGGGTGCGATGCCGTGAAGCTCGAGGGTGGCGGCGCCATGGTGCAGCGGGCGAAGGCCATCTGCGAGGCCGGGATCGTGGTGATCGGGCACCTGGGACTCCTGCCGCAAAGCGCGGCCCAGTTTGGCGGGATGCGCGTGCAGGCGCGGACGCACGAGCGAGCGATCGCCCTGCTCCGTGACGCAATCGCGCTTCAGGACGCGGGCACGGCGGCCATCGTGCTCGAAGCAATCCCGTTCGAGATCGCCGCCGCCGTCACCGAGCGGCTCACCGTGCCGACCATCGGGATCGGCGCGGGGAGTGGTTGCGACGGCCAAGTGCTCGTGTTCCACGACGTACTGGGACTCGGCACGGGTGCGCCACCGTCATTCGTGCGCCAGTACGCGGCGTTGGGCGAGGCGGCCCGCGATGCGCTGGCTCGCTTCGCCGCCGACGTGCGGACACGCCAGTTCCCGGCAGAGCGGGAAGGCTACCGGATCGCGGCCGACGAACTGGCCGCATTCGAGAAGGCGCTCGCCGCGCGCGGCTGACGGGGCGCGGCTGACGGGGCGCGACTGACCACGCGCGACTTCCCAAGCGCGACTGACCAAACGCGACTGACCGCGCGCTGGTCCTATGCGCGCGGGTGGGCCAGACGGTACACCTGTTTGAGGCGCTCGACGCTGGTGTGCGTGTAGATCTGCGTGCTGGTGATTGACGCATGCCCCAGCAGTTCCTGCACGGCGCGCAGGTCGGCGCCGGCGTCGAGGAGATGCGTGGCGAAGGTGTGGCGCAGCGAGTGCGTGCTGAGCCCCGCGCCCTCGTCCACCTGCGACAGCCAGCCGGTGACGGACTTCTGGATGGTCGACAGGCTGGCGCGCCTGCCGCGGTCCGACAGGAAGAACGCATTGCGGTCGGCCGCCGCGCCGTGCCGGGCGATCACCGTGTCGCGGGCGCGCTCGAACGCGCGCAGCGCGTGCTGCGCGTGCGTGCCCACCGGGATGATGCGTTCCTTGCGGCCCTTGCCACGCACCTTCACCTGCCCCGCCAGGAGGTCCAGGTCGCCGCGGTTGATGCCACGCAGTTCGCTCAGGCGCAGCCCGGACGAGTAGAGCAGCTCGATCATCGCCAGCGCCATCACGTCGCGATGCCGGCCCTCCATCGCCCGGGTCTGCAGCGCCTGCAGAAGCGTCTCCACCTGACTCCGGTCCAGGTACCCGGGCAGGTACTTTTCGATCTTGGGCGACCCGACGGCGCGGGCCGGATTGGACGTCACGAGATCGTTGTTGTGCAGGAAGCGGTAGAACGTGCGCGCTGCGCTGAGGGCACGGGCGATGGAGCGCTTGGCCAGTCCGCGGCGTGCCAGCGACGCCATCCAGGCCCGCATGGCCAGCCGGTCCACCTGTGCCCACTGCCACGCCGGGTCGCCGTAGTGCCGGCCCAGGAAGTCCCGCAGCCCACCGAGGTCGCGCGTGTACGCAGCCACCGTGTTGGGCGAGACGTCACGTTCCTTGGCGAGGTGCGTGAGGAAGTCGGCGAGGAGGTCGGGCATGCCGGAAGATAGACGAGTGAGGGGCGGCGGCGGGAACGGTGGCAGTGGCCAGGTGCCAACAGCCAGGTGCTAGGTGCTAGGTGCTAGGTGCTAGGTGCTAGGTGCTAGGTGCCAGGTGCCAGTTGCCAGGTGCTAGGTGCTAGGTGCTAGATACCGGACGGGCTTGAGGGCTCGCGCATTTGGCAAGTACTTTGCAATGTAAAGCACATCCGGCGAGCGCTGGATGACGCGACCCTCTGCACCGACACGTCCGGGAAATCTCTTGGAGCACTCCACATCGCCGATATCGAGGTCCACGGACGACGCGCCGGGGGCCGGCGAGCCCAGCTTGCTTCGCGACGCGGCGCACTGGTGGGAGCCGCGTCGCATTCTCTACAACATCCTCCTCGCCGGGGTGTTCGTCGCTCTCACCGTCCGGACGTGGCCACGGCTCCAGCCGGAGCTGAACTCGTCGGCCGTCCTGCCGTTGATCGTGCTGGCCATACTGGCGAACGTCTGCTACAGCGCCGCCTATGTGGTAGACCTCGCCGCATTGTCCGCAACTGCACCGGCGCATCGGAATCGCTGGCGTTGGGCCCTGTGGAGTGCGGGCACGCTGTTCGCGATGTTTTTCGAGACGTACTGGTTCCTGGACGAAATTCTGCCGCCGCTGCGGTAGCCCTGGCACCTGGCACCTGGCACCTGGCACCTGGCACCTGGCACCTGGCACCTAGCTCCTAGCACCTAGCTCCTAGCTCCTAGCTCCTGACAACTATCTCCTGGAGTCCCATGCCCTGGTTCCGTCGCATTGGCTGGTTTCACGTCCCGGTCTCCATCCCGGGCGCCGTCGTCACGATGGGCGCCCTCGCATTTTGCGTGCAGGTCTTCTGGGCGGTCGACCGCCACTCGCACTCGGTCTCCGACACGCTCTACGGCGTCTACCCGTTCATCCTCCCCACCCTGCTGCTGCTCGACTGGGTGGCATCGCGCACCAGCGCCCCGCAAGGCTCCCGACGGTGACCGACGCCGAGTGGGCCATGGCATTGGCGCGTGAGGCGGCCGAAGCCCATTTTCGGAGGTCGACAACCCCCCGGAAGAACTCCCATGGACATGCCCAGACGGACCACGGCGCAAGACTCCCCGCAGACGGCACCCGGATCCCCGACAGGGGCGGCGTCAGGGAGCTGGCATCCAGTGATGCGCGAGGTCAGGCGCTGGTACTCGTACGCGCACTGGGCCAACCGTCACATGCTCACCGCGTGTGAGACGCTCGACGCCGAATTGTTTCGACGCGAGCTGGGCACCAGCTTCGGGTCGGTGCTGGGCACGCTCGAGCATATGTTCGGGGCGGACTGGATATGGCTCGAGCGCTGGCAGGGACGCAGCCCCGCGGCGTGGCCCGCCCGGGGAACGATGACTGCCGTGGGCAACTTCCGCGACGCCTGGGACGGGCTGGACGCCCAACGGACGCAATTCCTCGACGCGCTTGATGACGCACAGCTTGGCGAGCCGATCAGGTACCGGAACCTCAAGGGCGATTCGTTCGAGTATCTGCTCGGCCAGTTGCTCTTCCACGTCTCGAACCACGCCACGTATCATCGCGGGCAGGTCATGCAGTTGGTGCGGCAACACGGCGGAACCGTGAAGAGCACCGACTACCTGCTTTGGTTGCCGGGGTCGCCCTGACGGCCCTGGGCGCATAACAAGATCGCGTGCCGCTGTCCAGAGGTCCGGCGGCACGCGCTTGCTTGCCCACACGCTGCCTGACGAGCCGCGACACGCTAGAATAGACGCATGATCCTTGGCGTCGCAGGAATGATCGGTTGCGGCAAGTCCACGTTGTCCACCGCGCTCGCAAGCCGTTTCGGCCTTCAGTTGGCGCTCGAAAGCATCGATGGCGACAACCCGTGGCTCGAGCTGTTCTACGACGGCGACGCCGGCATGCGCGCGTACGGCCTGCATTTGCAGCTTCACTTCCTCGCCACCCGCTTTCAAAGCATGCGCAGGATGCGCGCCATGGGCGGCAGCTGGGTGCTCGACCGCACGTGGTACGAGGACGCCGAGATTTTCGCCTGCGGGCTGTACGAGCAGGGATACATGCAGGCGAACGACTGGGAGTTGTACCAGCGCCTGTACGCCGAGTTGCTGTATGCACCGGCGGCGCGTCCTCCGCGGCTGATGGTGTACCTGCACGGCCCGCTCGAAACGATCCTCGGGCGCATTGCCACGCGCGGACGCCAGAAGGAGAAGGACACCGACCCGGAGTACTTCGCGTCGCTGCACGGGCGCTACGCCAAGTGGATCGAGAGCTTCAGGCGGTGCCCGGTGCTGCGCATCGACGTGCGCGAGTACGACCTGGTGGGCGACCCGCGTTGCGTTGACGACCTGGCCACCCGCGTGCGGCTTGAACTCGAAAAGGAGATTCCGCAAACCGAACTCTGGCCCGCGCAACGACGCCGCAAGGAGCCGTTCCAGCTCGGATAGCAAGGAGCGCGGCGGCGCTTACGACGTCGTCCACGGCGGGAGCAGGTGCTTCTGCACCTTGCCCAGCGCCGTGCGCGGCAGCGCCTCGACGCGCACGTAGGCGCGCGGCGCCTTGAAGGAGGCCAGCCCCGTGGAGACGGCCAGGCGCAAGGCCACCTCGTTCAGCGGCCCTTCGCAGACCAGGTAGGCTACCGGCACCTCGCCACGCGCCTCGTCGGGCACGCCAACCACCGACGCCTCGCGCACCCCCGGCTGCTCGAGCAGCAGTTCCTCGATCTCGCGCGGGTAGATGTTGAACCCGCCCGAGATGATGAGGTCGCTGCGACGGCCATGCAGCGTCACGTAACCGTCGCGCGCGCGCACACCGATGTCGCCCGTGCGGAACCAACCGTCCACGAAGGCCGCTGCGGTGGCGTCCGGACGCTGCCAGTAGCCGTCGCACACGTTGGGGCCCTGGACCCACAGCTCACCGAGTTCGCCGTCGGCCCGGTCGTCGCCGTCCGGCGATCGCACCCGCACGCCCACGTGCGGCAGCGCGGGACCCACGCTGCCGGCGCGCCGCTCGCCATCGTACGGGTTGCTGGTGTTCATCAGCGTCTCGGTCATGCCGTAGCGCTCGAGGATGACGTGGCCGAACTTGCCGCGGAATGCCTCGAGCACGTGCGCCGGGAGCGGTGCCGAGCCGCTGACGAACAGCCGGGCGTGGTGCCCGATGCGGCGCGCCGAGATGTCATCGCACTCGAGCAGCCGGTGATAGATGGTCGGCACCCCGAAGAAGAGCGTCGGCTTGTAGCTGTTGAACTCGTTGACGATCGTCGTCCGCTCAAAGCGCTCGAGCAACCGCATGTGGCACCCGGTGGCGAGCCACGCATGCACGCCGTTGCCCAGGCCGTGCACGTGGAAGAGCGGGAGCACCGCGAGATACCGGTCGTCCCGGGTGATCTGCCACGCCTCCACCAGCGCGGTGGCATTTGACGTGAAGTTGCCGTGCGTCAGCACCGCTCCCTTGGCGGGGCCCGTGGTCCCCGAGGTGTACACCAGCGCGGCTGGCGTGTCGTCGGGCCACTCCTCGTGCGCCATCCATGGAGCGGAGTGCGTGGCCTCGTGATCCAGGCCCTCCACCATCCAGCACGTCGTGCCCGCCGGCAGTTCGGCCGCGACGTTCGCCGACGTCACCACCGCCCGTGGCGTCGAATCGCCAAGGATGTGGCGGATCTCGCGGCCCCTGTACAATACGTTGATTGGCACGACGATCACGCCGAGCCTGGCGCAGGCGAGCCAGAGGTCGATGATCTCCACCCTGTTGGCGAGGTAGAACGCCAGCCGGTCGCCGGCCACCAGTCCACGGCCTGCCAGCACCTGTGCAAGGCGCGCACTGCGGGCGTCGATCTCGCCGAAGGTGAACGTGCGCCGAACGCCGGAGCAGTCGCACTCCACGGCGGGCACGTCGGCGCGCTCCGTGAACGACCGCCGGGCAAGCGAGAGGATGGACATGGCCAGCCGAAGCTATGGGGCGTACCCCGACATTCAAGGGGCCGGCGGACAGTACGTTCCGCCATACCCCCTTGGAATTGTCGTACTCCGCGTCCTCCGTGCCCGCTCCGGTCTCCGTGAGAGACATCCACACACGGAACTTCACCCGAGGAGCGCGTGCTCCGAAATCCACGCCTGCATCACCGCGAGCGATCGCTCCGCATACATCTCGCGCTTCTTCCCCTTGTCGCGCGGCACCGCGGGCAATTCCTCGAGCAGGCCGAAGTTCGCGTTCATCGGCTGGAAGTGCGCCGGGTCGGCCTCGCGCAGGTGGCGGTAGAGCGCGCCCAACATCGTCGTGGGCGGCGGAAGCACCGGCTCCCGCCCCGCGATAAGGCGCGACAGGTTGATGGCCGCCAGCAATCCCGTCGCCGTGCTCTCGGTGTACCCCTCCACTCCCGTGAGCTGCCCGGCAAAGAGCACGGCCGGATCGTCGCGCAATGACAGGTGCGGCGTCAGCGCCGCCGGCGAGTTCACGTACGCGTTGCGGTGAATGGATCCAAAGCGAAGGAACTCGGCCCCCTCGAGCCCGGGAATCGTCCGCAGCACGCGCTGCTGCTCGGCGATGCGCAGTCGCGTCTGGAAGCCGACGAGGTTCCACATGCGCCCCGCACGATCCTCCCGCCGCAACTGCACCACCGCCCACGGACGCCGGCCGGTGCGCGGGTCGCGGAGCCCGATGGGTTTCATGGGACCGAAGCGCAGCGACTCGCGTCCGCGACGCGCCATCTCCTCCACCGGCATGCACCCCGCGAAGTACGGCACCTTGTCGAACTCGTGCGCCGTGAACTGGTCGGCCGCCGCCAGCGCGTCGATGAACGCCTCGTACTGCGCCTTGTCCATCGCGCAGTTGAGGTACGCCCCCTCGCCCTCTGACGGCACATCCGCATTCGGGCTCTGTGCCTGTGCCTGTGCCCGTTCTTCGGCCGGCATCGTCTCCTTGTCCCAGCGCGCCGCGCGGAACGCCACGTGGTGGTCGATGGACTCCACGGCGACGATCGGCGCAATGGCGTCGTAGAACGCCAGCGACTTCACCCCGAGACGCGCGCCCACGCGCTCGGCAAAGGCGTCGCTCGTCAGCGGGCCGGTGGCGATGATCGCCGGAGAGGACGGCACCTCGAGAACCTCCTCGCGCCTCACGGTGACGTGCGGGTGATTCATCACCCGTTCGTGCACGAACGCCGAGAAGAGGTCGCGGTCCACCGCGAGCGCGCTGCCCGCCGCCACGCGTGCGGCGTCGGCTCCCTGCAGCACGACCGAACCGAGCAGGCGCATCTCGGCCTTCAGCAGGCCGTGCGCGTTGGTCACCTCAGTGCTTTTGAACGTGTTGCTGCACACCAGCTCGGCCAGCCGGTCGGTCTTGTGCGCCTCGGTGCCGCGCACGCCGCGCATCTCGTGCAGCACCACGTGATGCCCGCGCTCGGCCAACTGAAAGGCGGCCTCGCTTCCGGCGAGGCCGCCTCCGATTACATGCACACTTGGGTCTTTCGTCACGCCACCCCGCCAACCTCCACCCCCGTTCCCGCCCCCTCGGCATCAGCCTCCGCCGGCGCCTCGACCGCCCATTCATTGGCGCACTTGAGGCACTTCCGGTAGTGACCGCGGGTCTTGTTGCTCTTCGCTTCGGCGCCCACGAAACCGCATTCCGGGCATTTCTCCAGCACCGGCTTGTCCCAGCACACGAAATCACACGTGGGATAGTTCTCGCAACCGTAGAACGCCTTGCCGCGCTTCTTGGAGCGCCGCGCCGCGATGTCGCCACCGTCCTTGGGGCACTTCACGCCCGTCGGCATCGACCGCGTACCCCGGCACTTGGGAAACGTCGAGCACCCCAGGAATTCGCCCGACCGGCCACGGCGGATCACCATCATCTTGCCGCACAGCGGGCACGGATGGTCGGTCATCACCGGCGGCACGCGCTCGCCCTTGAGTGGGCGCGTGTACTTGCACGTCTTGGGATGGTTCTCGCAGGCCACGAACGGGCCGAAGAACCCTCCCTTGGGCAGCAGCTTGCCGCCGCACTGCGGACACTTCTCGTTCTCCAGCGCGCTGAGGTCGTGCGCCTCGCGAATGAGCCCCTCGACGTCGACGTCGTTCAGCGACTGCGCAAACGGTCCCCAGAAGTCCTTAAGCACGCTCTGCCAGGCGAGCTGGCCACCCTCGACCTTGTCCAGTTCGTCTTCCATCTCCGACGTGAAGCCCACGTTGAAGACGGCCGGGAACTGCCTCACCATCACCTTCTCCACGCTTTCGCCAAGCGTCGTGGGAAAGAAGCGGCGCTGCTCGAGCTCGGCGTAGTGTCGGTCGGTGAGCGTCGAGATGATGCTCGCGTAGGTGGACGGGCGGCCAATGCCCAGCCGCTCGAGTTCCTTCACCAGCGATGCCTCCGAGAACCGGGGCGGTGGCTCGGTGAAGTGCTGGCTCGGTGTGATCTCGCTCACCGGCACGCGTTCGCCGGGCTCGATGGCCGGCAGCGCCTGCTCGTCCTCGAGCGCCTTGCTCTCACCTACCTCGCGCGCCTCCTTGTACAGCGAGAGGAAGCCCTTGAACTTCGTCACCGACCCGGTGGCGCGGAACAGGTAGCGCCCGAGGTCGAAGTCGACCGTGGTCGTGTCGAAGACCGCCGGTGCCATCTGCGACGCCATGAAGCGCTGCCAGATGAGCGTGTAGAGCTTGAGCTGGTCGGGCGAGAGGTACTTGGCCACGCTCTCGGGGGTGCGCGCGGGATCGGTGGGACGAACGCCTTCATGCGCGTCCTGGGCGTTGCTGTCCTTCCCCGCCCCATACAACTGGAGACCCTTGGCGAGGTACTCCTCGCCAAACTGCTGGAGGAGGAATTCGCGCGCCGCCTGCGCCGCGCTCTCGGCAACCCGGCTCGAGTCGGTGCGCATGTACGTGATGAGGCCCACGGCGCCCTCGGCCTTCCCGAGCTCGATGCCCTCGTACAGGTTCTGCGCGAGGCGCATGGTGCGCTTGGAGCCGAAGCCCAGCTTCTTGGCGCCTTCCTGCTGCAGCGTGGACGTGGTGAAGGGCGCCGCCGGATTCTTGCGGCGCTCGCGACGCTTGATGTCGGTGACGTCGAACGTCTTGCGACCGGCAAGGTCGCCAAGGATGGCCTGCGCGGCCGCCTCGTCGTGAATTTCCGGCTTCTTGCCGTCCACCCAATGCAGCTTGGCGGTGAACGCCTGGCCCTCGTGCTCGAGCGTCGCGGCAATGGTCCAGTACTCGGTGGGCCTGAACGCACGGATCTCGCGCTCGCGCTCCACCAGCATGCGCAGGGCCACGGTCTGCACGCGCCCGGCCGACAACCCCTTCTTCACCGTCTTCCACAGCAGTGGGCTGGCCTTGTAGCCGACGAGCCGGTCGAGCACGCGCCGCGCCTGCTGCGCATCCACCTTCTTCTGGTCGATCTCCCCAGCCGCCTCGATGGCCCTGGTCACCGCTTCCTTGGTGATCTCGTGGAAGAGCACGCGCCGTACGGGCGGGCCGTTCTTTCGCATCACCTGGCCGCGCACGTGCCACGCGATGGCCTCGCCCTCGCGGTCAGGGTCGGTCGCGATATAGACGGTGCGCGCGTTCTTCGCCGCGCTCTTGAGTTCGGAGAGCGTCTTCTCCTTGCCGGGAATGGTCACGTATTCGGGCTCGAAGTCGTTCTCGACGTCGATGCCCAGCGTGCGCTCCGGAAGGTCGCGCACGTGACCGACCGTCGCCTTCACGGCGAAGGCACTGCCGAGGTACTTGCCGATCGTCTTCGCCTTGGCCGGCGACTCGACGATGACGAGCGACTTGCCCGCCGCGTGCGCCTCGGCCTCCGCGTCGAAGACCTCGACCGGCGCGCTCTTGCGCGCCGCGGGCTTCCGGGCCGGCGTCTTCTTGGCCACAGCCTTCTTGGCCGCGGTCTTCTTTGGCGCAACGGCCTTGGTCGGCGCCATCTTCTTGCGCGTGGTAGTTGTCTTTTTCTTTGCGGCCATCGGTCTAGTGAAGTGCCCCGGGCTCCGGGAGCGTTCCTGAGTCTTCGATCCCACCGCTCTCCATCAGCGCGCGCAGGTCGTCGAGAGCAATACGTCCGTCCAGGTGCGCCATGGCGCGCTCGATCACCTGCTCGAGCTCCGCCGCGTTGAGGATGCCGGCTCCATTCAGAGCAAGCAGGTGCCCCCACGCTTCCGGCGCAAAACGCCCGCGTTCATGCGGGCCGAGGACTCGAAAAGACATGTGGTTGGACATCTATAGTATAGAGGCTTGCTGGACACTGGCGCCCAGGGCCACAATGCTAGTCCCCTGGTCAAGGCTGGGCAAGCGCCAGTATGGCGTCGGCGGCCTCGCTGGGCGTCATCAATTCAACGCTAACCGTATGATCTGCCTGCAGATAGAACTTCTCTCGCGCGGCCGCAATTGCCGTCAGCGCGCTCAAGGGGGTTGGTCCGGCAAGCATCGGGCGTGTCCCGACACCCTTTCCCATGCGTTCAATCGCCTTCTGCGGTGACACCTTGAGCCAGACGAGTTGTGCGGGCGGACGCAGGAGTTCCGGCAGCCCCGGCACCGTGATCCAGCCACCGCCGGGCGCCACGACCATGGGTTCGGTCACCTGGGCCAGCTCCTGCGTGACCTCGCGCTCCCGTGCACGAAAGTACCCCTCGCCGTGCGTCGCGAAGATCTCGGCCACGGTCATACCCGCGCGTTCGGCGATCTGTTCGTCGAGGTCGAACAGCGGCCACCGCAGCGCCCGCGCGAGCGCGTGCCCCGTGCTGCTCTTTCCCGAGCCGGGAATCCCGACGAGCACGATGTGCGCGGCCTTTCCCACGTCAGCGAATTCGTTCGGCAACGTGCGCCAGGTACGAGTCGAGGTTGCGACGCAACTCCCCCATCGAGTCACCGCCGAACTTCTCGATCATCGCATCGGCCATTACCAGCGCGGCCATCGCCTCGGCAATCACGCCCATCGCCGGTACTGCCGTCACGTCGCTGCGCTCGGCGACGGCCTGTGCCGCTTCGCCAGTCCTCGTATCGATGGTCCCGAGCGGGCGCATGAGCGTACTGATGGGTTTCATGGCCACGCGAATGACCAGCGGTTCGCCGGTGGTCATGCCGCCCTCCAGGCCGCCGGCCCGGTTGGTGCGCCGGCGCACGTTGCCGCTGCGCGTGCGCCCGGGGGCCAGTTCGATCTCGTCGTGCACTTCGGCGCCGGTGCGACGCGCCGCCTCGAAGCCCAGCCCCATCTCCACGCCCTTCACAGCGGGAATCGACAGCATGGCCTGCGCCAGCCGGCCGTCGAGCTTGCGATCCCAGCTCACGTGCGACCCCAGCCCCACGGGGAGGCCGTCCACCACCACCTCGCAGACGCCACCGAGCGTGTTTCCTGCCTGCTTGGTGGCATCGATGAGAATGATCATTCGCGACTCGGCTTCGGTGTCGAGCGTCCGGAGCGGCGAGGCGTCGGCTGCGGCGTTGATGTCGGCGGGCAACACGGCCGGTCGCTGGGCGTCAATGCCGCCCAGGTGCACGACGTGCGACGCCACGGTCACGCCGCAGTCGGCGAGAAGCCGGCGGCAGACGGCGCCGGCGGCGACCCGTGCCGTCGTCTCGCGCGCCGACGCGCGCTCGAGAATGTCGCGCGCGTCGTCGCGGTCGTACTTCAGGAGTCCCGCGAGGTCGGCGTGCCCGGGGCGAGGACGGTGCACCGCGCGAGCGCGCGCTTCCCCGGCGTCGCTCTCGCGCGGCGCCGGATCCATGATCTCCTGCCAGTTCTTCCAGTCGCGGTTGCGAATGAGCATCGCCACCGGGGAACCCAACGTTTCACCGGCGCGCACGCCCGACAAGAATTCGATCTCGTCGTGCTCTATCTGCATGCGGCGCCCGCGGCCATAGCCCTGCTGGCGCCGGGCGAGATCACGGTTGACGTCCGCCACGAGCAGGGGGAGGCCGGCGGGCACGCCCTCGAGCAGCGAAACCAGCGCGGGGCCGTGGGATTCACCAGCGGTGCTGAAGCGGATGGGCACGAGTAGGCGGTGGCGGTTGGCGGTTGGTGGTTGGTGGTTGGCGGTTGGCTGCGACTGCCAGCCGCCGACTGCCAACTGCCAACGGCTAAAGACGAGCGGGTGCGGCCGGAGGGCCGCACCCGCTCAACATAATCAGGGAACCCGCAGGCCGTTACGGCTTCTTCTCGCCAGCCGGCTTGACGCCACCCTTCACCCCGTCGCCGTCGTCGAGGATGTGCGGCGTGATCAGGATGAGCAGGTCCTGCTTGCGCTCGATCGTGTCGGTCTGGCTGAACAGGCGGCCGATGATAGGGAGCTGGCTGAGAATCGGGATGCCGGACTTGTTCCTCGAGACCTGCGTCTGCGTGAGGCCGCCGATGACCGCCGTTTCGCCGTCGGCCACGAGCACCTCGTTGTGCGAGTTGCGCTTGTTCGTGTTCGGCCCGGCCGCGGTGACGTCCACCAGTTGTTCCTGCATGGCATCGACGATCAGGTTGACCATGCGGTTGGCCGTGACCCGCGGCGTCACCTTCAGCGTGATGCCGATATCCTGCTGGGCGATCTGCGGCGCCACCGAGTTGAGCTGGCCGGACGGGATCGGGGGCGTCAGCAGGAACGATATCTTCGAGCCCGAGAAGAGCGTCGCCTCACTGTTGTCGAGCGTGGTGGTGCTCGGTTCAGCCTGGATGTC
>DATCGU010000098.1:0-8438 GCA_036508735.1 Gemmatimonadaceae bacterium | reverse complement strand
GGTGGAATGACGAGCTGTCGCTTGCCGCCCACCTTCATTCCTCGTACCCCCTCATCCCACCCCTTGATCACCCCGCCGGTATTCACGAGAAACTCGAAGTACGCGGGCGTCTTGGTATCGGAGGTGTCGAACTTCACCCCGTTGATGAGCCAGCCGGTGTAGGTGACCCGAACCGTATACCCCGCGGCGGCGGTGGCGCCGGTGCCCACGATGAGATCCTTGTAGTACAGGCTGTCGGCGGTCTTCGTCATCGACGGAATGTCGACGTTCAGCGCCGCGGCAAAGGTCGCCGTGGCCGGGTCTATGCTGAGCGTCCCCGGGTCGAAAGTCCCGGTGTTGGAACCGTTGCAGCCGGCGAATACGAGGACGGAGGACGCGAGCAGGGTGAGTCGTGCAGCACGCATGGCAGTTCTGGCCGAAGATTGAAAGTGGCACGGCGACACCGTGCCCGTGATGAATTGTACTGGTGACGGCCCCCAATGGCAGGGGGCTCCGCCTTTGGTGTCCGCTCCTGCTACCCCAAGGCCAGGTCGAAAGAGCCAGGTGCTGCGGCGCTAGGGCATGACGAGTCGCCGCAGGCTGCGCGCCAGCGCGGCGGCGGAGACGGCCAGCAGGGCGGCGTAGGCGAGCGTGAGCACGATGAGCGCCGCGCCCGGCAGTCGGAAGAGTGCGCCGAGCACCTGCAGCAGCCGGCCCAGGGGTCCCGCGGATGCGTCATAGGCCAGCAGCGCACCCCAGCCGAGCACTGCCGAGAGCGTCGCCGTGACGAGGGTGAGACGCTGGCGGGCGGCCCACGCCCCGTACGCGGCCCCGATCACCGGAACCATCCACCATCCCGCGAACCAGGTGAGCGTGGCCATCAGCACCGATACGACGATGAGTTGGATCAGCCATTTCATCGGTCAGCGCTCCGGGCGAAGCGTAAGGGTTGCCCGCGGAGACGCGATGTCAGCCGCGCGTCGCGGAAAACGGAGCGTGTCCAGGGTTCCCGCCGCCCACGCGGACAGGCGGTCGTCGTAGCGAATGCTCGCCGGATTGCCCGATTGTCCACCGGGGTACGTGCCCCACGCCCGAACCTCGGGACCGAGTTCCACGACGAATCGCCAACTGGCGCCGTGCGTGCCGTCGCCATCCGACGGGCTCAGCGTGCCGCGCCCCGACTGCATGGGCACCTTGGTTCGCGACAGCGCCGGAATGCGGAGCAGGTGGTTGATCGTCGCCGTACGGATGAGCGACCAGCGCCAGCGCGGGCCCGGTGGTCCGTAACGTTGCGTCACGCGCCGGTACGCCGCGGCCACGCTCTGCACGAGAATGCTGTCGCGCGTCTCGCGTTGCGGCGTCGACCGGTCATCCCACCACACGGAGTTTGGTTCCTGCATCAGCTGGGCGAGCACGGCCGACGACGGCGTGGGGCCTCGGCGCAGCCGCGACGTACCGCGCAGCTCGTCCCACGTGCGCTGCGTGAGTTCATCCATGGCGGCGTCGTACAGCACCGCGCGCTCGTTCTCACGCGTGAACCGGCCGTCCCACTCGCGCAACAGCGCGGCGCCGCGAATGGCGGCGGTGTCGGCCGACCCCGTCGCGGCGAGCCTGGCCACCGCGTCGAGCATCGGCGGCAGGAAGTAGCTGGTCTGCTCGCTCTCCGCATCGGTCTGGAACCGGCGCATGGCGTCGGGGGTTACGGCGGAATCGCCGCGCAGCAGGTGGTTGATGCGCATCGCGCGCCAAGGCGCCGGCCAGTTGGAACCAAAGTACGCGGTGTCGACCTGCGGGTCCTTGGGCTGCTGGTTGTTCGACGCGAGATAGCCCTGCCGCGGATCGACGGACTGCGGATAGCGCGCGGTCGGCCAGAATCCCTGCCAGTCGTTGGCCCGCTTCGACCCGTCGAGGATCCGGTCGCCCCGTCCGTCGCCGGCGCGCTGCGGATAATGGCCAGTGGAGCGAATGGCAATGTGGCCGAGCGTGTCGGCGAGGAGAAAATTCTGCGCCGGCACCGCGTAGTCGTCCATGGCGCGCATCCACTCTTCCACTGAGCGTGCCTCGTCCGCCCGGTACAGCGCCTTTCCCTCGTCGGTGATGTCGAGCGCCGTCCATCGGCGCGACAGCCAGCGGTTCCCGGCGCGCAGCATCGGCCCCCGGTGCGTGTGATAAATCGTGTCGGTCTTCAGTATCCCGCCACTCCGCCCCCGAACCGCCTCGATGCGTTTCTCCAGCGGAAGCCAGGTGCCGTCCAGCCGGTACCGCGTGGGTTGCCGGATGTCGTCGACCGTTTCCTCGAAGTAGTCGACCACGTCCGCGCCGGTATTGGTGGCCGTCCACGCCATGGAGCGATTGAAGCCAATCGGCACGATCGGCCCGCCGGGAAGGGTGACCCCGTACGTGTCGATGACCCCGGGGACGATGAGATGCACCTCGTACCAGACGGACGGCAGCGTGAGCTGCAGGTGCGGGTCTCCGCTCAGCAGGGCGTGCCCGGCCGCGGTGCGGCGCGGCGACACCGCCCAATTGTTGCTGCCGACGGCGATCTCGCCGTTCGGGCTGGGACGCAGTTCGCCGAGGGCGATGGACTCCGCCGCCTTGTCGAGCGCTGACGCGATCATGAACCGCGTGCTGTCGAGGGGCGCCGGCGGCGGCAGCGGCGTGGTCGTCATGCGCGGGGCGCGCCGGCCGTCCACCGGCTGTACGGGTTCCTGGATGGGCGCATTGGATGGAAAGAGCGCATTGGCCGCCCGTTCGCCCACCAGTGCCTCGATGCTCGCGCGGCGCAACTCGTTGTCGCTCCAGGCCAGGGTCAGCGACATGCGCGCCAGCAGGTAGTACGTGTATTGTGGCTTCCACGGCTGCGGACGCGCGTTGAGCAGGCGGAACTCCAGCGGCAGCTCCTCCGGCCGCATCTGCGCGATGTACGCGTTGATCCCGTCGCCATACGCGGTGACGAGGCGATGGTTCTGCGACGTGTCGGGAATGGCCGCCCACTTGCGTTCGGCGCCCCACGCCAGCCCCTGCGCGCGCGCCTCGCGGTCGAGCTCGAGCGCGGAGGCGCCCACCAGCTCGCTCAGCGTGCCGGCCACCGCGCGCGTCTGCAACTCGAGCTGGAACAGCCGGTCCCGTGCCACCACGAAGCCGAATGCGCGCATGAGGTCGCCTTCGTTCTGCGCGAAAATATGTGGCACCCCGCGGTCGTCGTAGGTCACCGACACGCTGTCCCTGAGGCCGGTCATGCGCAGGTCGGCTCGCCGCGGAAGTTCCGCGCCGCGGGCGACCGCCCAGATGCCGTGTGCCGGGTCGAGCAGCGTGCCCAGGGGCGGCACGGAGCCGATGGGCTCAATGCCCACCCAGAGGGCACCGGCGAGCGTGAAGGCGGCCAGCAGGGTGACGGCCACGCTGCTTGCGCGCGCAACGACGGTGGAGAGGGGAAGGTGATCGGTCATGGAAAGGAGAGAAAGTTGTGAGGGTTGGTGGTGTTACTGATCGCCACCGATCAGCCGCCGAGCCCGCCCAGCACGCCGCCTTCCTCGCGGCGCCGCCCCGTGCCGATGCGTGACGCGGCGATGATGCGGTCGGCCATCCGTGAGAACGGCAACGTCTGCAAAACCACGCGTCCCGGACCCGTCAGGTTCATGAAGAAGAGCCCTTCGCCTCCGAAGAGCGCGTTCGTGATGCCCGGTACGGTGCGGATGTCGTAGTCCACCGTGTCCTGCATCGCCACCAGGCAGCCGGTGTCCACTCGTAGCTGTTCGCCCGGTGCGAGCGTCCGCTCCAGCAGTGCCCCACAGGCGTGCACGAAGACGAGGCCATCGCCCCTGAGACGCTGGAGGATGAAACCCTCGCCGCCGAAGAACCCGGCGCCAATGCGCTTGGTGAAGGCGATGTCGATGTTGGTGCCACGGGCCGCGCACAGGAAGGAGTCCTTCTGCGCGATCACCTCGCCTCCCCACTGCTTGAGGTCGAGCACCAGGATCTTGCCCGGCACCGGCGCCGAGAATGCGACGTCGCGGCGTTGCGTGGCACCGTTGGCGAACAGCGTGATGAAGAACGACTCGCCGGCGAGCACGCGCTTGCCCGCGCCCAGCAGCTTGCCGAAGAGCCCGCCCCCCTGGTTGTTGGGGTCGAGGGTGGTGGCCATCTCGATTCCCTGTTCCATGTACAGCATGGCGCCGGCCTCGGCCATCACGCCCTCACCCGGGTCGAGGGTGATGATGACGCCCTGCAGGTCGTCGCCGATGAGCTTGTAGTCAATTGCGTCGGTGGGCATGGCACCCCTTCGGTAGTGATGTACGGACGGACGAGTACAGCTGCCTGCTGCCTTGAGTGGCAATAGCCTATGGGACGTTGCGGTGTGGCGGAAAGTACTGTCTGCCACACCTCCCCCAAAGTCGTTACTGTTCTTCGTGCTCTCCGTGCTCCTCCGGTCTCCGTGAGAGACCCGACTCTGTCCTGGGTGTGCGACCAACTATCTCGTCGTCGCCTGCCACGCTGCTTCGAACGCGCGCACCACGTCGCCGGCGGATACGACCGTGTCGATCGTCTCGACGCTCCGTCCCGCCTGCCAGTACTCGTTGGCGCCTGAACCGCTGCGCTGCTGGTCGCGCTTGAGGCGCCACAGACCCTTCAGCCCATACCACGTGCGCGCCCAATGCTTGGTCCTGCGTCCCGCGAACATCCAGCGCGCAATCGGCCCGACCGTCGTGCCGAGTCGCCGGATGTACGGCGTGTTGATGACGCTCACCGGCACTCCACTGAGCCGCTCGGTGCTCACGATGTCCCGCTCCCTGGCCGCGACGATGGCCTGCTTGTAGGCCTCACCCGTCCTGCACTCGGTGGTGGCGATGAACCGCGTGCCGAGCTGCACGGCGGCGTAGCCGAGCGCCAGCTGGGCAACGTACTCCGGCGCGCTACCCACGCCGCCGGCGCTGACGAGCGGCAGCCCGAGCGGTGCGAGCTCGTCGAACAGCGCGCGCGGATCCTTGTACCCCAGGTGGCCCCCGGCGCGGTTGTTCACGGCAATCAGGCCATCGACACCCTCATCGCGCGCCTTCTCGCCCCACCGCCGGTTGACCACGTCGTGGTACACCACACCGCCGGCCGTGTGCACCTTGTCCACCACCCAGCGCGGGTTGCCGAGCGAGGTGAGGAAGAACCGCACTCCTTCCTCGATTGCGATGTCCACCCACTTGATCATGCGCTGTTCGTACACGCGCGACGACTTCTCCACGAGCGCGTTGAACCCGATGGGGCGGCCATCGGAAAGGTGATGGATGAGTCGCAACCCCTCGCGAAAGTCGTGCCCGTGCACGTAGGTGAGCGAAATTGGCTGTACCACACCGATGGCGCCTGCCCTGGACACGGCGGCGACGAGTTCCGGATTGCTGCACGGATACATCGGGCCACCGATGAGCGGCACGGTGGCTCCCGTCTGTTGCAGGAAGCGCTGCTGCAGCCCGGGGATCATGTGGGTACCGGGCCGAGTTTCCAGGTGACGGTGGCCCGGGCCACGACGTCGCCTGCCTCGTCGGTTACTTCGGACAGGTAGTCGTATTCACCCGGCGCGACGTCGGCGGCCACCGAACAGCGGCTCTCAGCCGTCAGTACGCCGCGAGCCTTCTTGAAGTACTCGATGCCGATCTTCGTCACGATGCCACGCACCCCGTGGGGTAGCGCACCAAGCATGGCAAGTCCGCTCGCCATCTCGGCCACGTTCATCAGCGCGATGGCATGCACGGAGCCCAGGTGCTGGCGCAGCGCCCGGCGTTCGACGATGCGCACGCGCACGTGCCCGGGTTCGAGCAGGAGGACCCGCGGGGACACCGAACCGGAGTAGGGAACCATCCAGCCGAGCAGCTTGCTGAACAGCCAGCGGCCGCCCGGCAGCGCGGAGAGCCGTCGCCAACGGGCAAGGATGGCGGCGCCGGGCGAGTCGTTGCGAGGCATCCCAGAAGCTAGCAGCGCGAAGCGGCTGGCGGCTAGCAGCCTCCCCTGTTGTCGCAGTCACGGATGGCGCACGACTGGTACATTCCGGTTCCGTCTTCGCGTTTGCGTACCGCGTTCCCGTTCCGCCATCCGAATTCCGGTTCGCCACGATGCCTGACCTCCCGCTGGACGATCAGCCGCTCCCACCAGTCGCCAAGGTGCTGGTGCAGCGCACGGAATTGCACGGCGAGACGCGCGTCGATCCCTATGCCTGGCTGCGTGAGCGCGACAACCTGGAGGTGATCGCGTATCTCGAGGCCGAGAACGCGTACACTGCGGCAATGATGAAGCACACGGAGCCGTTGCAGGCGGCGCTGTACGAGGAGATGCTCGCGCGCATCAAGGAGGACGACGCAAGCGTGCCGGTGCCCCGCGGCGCCTACCTCTACTATTCCCGCACGGAGAAGGGAAAGGCGTACCCCATCTACTGTCGCCGGCGCGGTGCGGAGGCGGATGAGGAAGTGTACTTCGACCAGAACGCGGAGGCCGACGGGCACGCGTTCTACCAGATGGGCGGCCTCGAGGTCAGTCCCGATCACCGGCTCCTCGCCATCCTCGAGGACGTCAACGGGTACGAGGACTTCACGCTGCGCGTGAAGCACCTGGGCACCGGCCAGTGGCTGGCCGATCGCGTGGAGAAGCTCGGCGCCGGCCTGGCGTGGGCGTCGGACAACACGACGCTGTTCTACCTGACCACTGACGTGGCCAAGCGCTGCGACGCGGTCTGGTTCCATGCGCTGGGCGCGT
The DNA here is from genome assembly GCA_036508735.1 of Gemmatimonadaceae bacterium. GTDB lineage: Bacteria > Gemmatimonadota > Gemmatimonadetes > Gemmatimonadales > Gemmatimonadaceae > PNKL01. Next base: position 1,721 of record DATCGU010000098.1, on the reverse strand, counting down.
CGAATGCCGCGGACGTCTGCGTCCTTCGCGAGCCGGACGTGCTGTGCAACGTCAGCGTACAGCGCTGCCGCAGCGGCCACCTCATCGTCATTGCATCGTCCTCCTTCACCGCCTCCGAGGTGCACCTGGTGCCGGCGGCCCAGCCGGCCACGCCGGCGGCGCTCGTTCGCGCGCGCCGCGACTTTGTGGAGTATGACGTGGAACCGGGCGATGGCTGGCTCTACATCTGCACCAACGATGCCGCGCCGAACTTCCGGGTCATGCGCGCGCCGGTTACTGCCCCCGGCGACTGGGAGGAATGGCTGCCGCATCGTCCGGAGGCATTCGTCGAGGCGGTGCATGCGTTTCGCCGCTTCGTCGTGGTGCAGGAACGCCAGCGGGGCCTGCGCACCCTTCGCATCGTCGATCTTGCGCAGGACATCACGCACTACGTGGATTTCCCGCAGGCCGCCTACGGTGTTTACGTCGAGGCAAACCCGGAATTCGATTCCGCAACGCTTCGTTTCACGTACTCGTCGCTCGCCACCCCGAACACGGTGTTCGACTACGACCTGCGCGAGCGAACGCGCACGCTGCGGAAGAAGGACGAAGTGCTCGGCGGCTACGACGAGTCACGTTACGCCATCGAACGCATCGAGGCGACGGCGCGTGACGGCACCAAGGTGCCGGTGTCGCTCGTCTACCGCGCGCCGCTCGTCCGCGACGGCCAGCGTCCCCTGCTGCTTTACGCGTACGGGTCGTACGGCTACACGATGGAACCGACGTTCAGTTCCACCCGTTTCTCGCTGATCGATCGCGGGTTCGTCTTCGCCATTGCCCACGTGCGGGGCGGACAGGAAATGGGGCGCTCGTGGTATGACGACGGGAAGATGATGAAGAAGATGAACACCTTCACCGACTTCATCGACGTGGCCGGGCACCTGGTGGACGCGCGATATACCTCGCGCGAGCGGTTGGCAGCCCATGGCGGGAGTGCAGGGGGGCTGGTGATGGGTGTGGTGGCCAACCGGCGTCCCGACCTCTTCCGCACCATCGTAGCGGACGTGCCCTTCGTCGACGTCATCAACACCATGCTCGATGCGTCCATTCCGCTCACGGCGCAGGAGTGGCTGCAGTGGGGCAACCCGCGGGACGCCGAGGCCTGCGCCTGCCTGCGCGCGTACTCGCCGTACGACAACGTCGAGGCCAAGGCGTACCCGCGGATGCTCGTGACCAGCGGCCTCAACGACTCGCGCGTGGCGTTCTGGGAGCCGGCCAAGTGGGTGGCGAAGCTGCGCGCCACCAAGACGGGCACGCAGCCGTTGCTGCTGAAGATGAACATGGGCGCCGGCCATGGCGGCGCCAGCGGACGCTATGAGCGCCTGCGGGAAACGGCGTTCCGGTGGGCGTTCATACTGCAGCAGTGACGGAACGCGAGAGCGCGAGAGCGCGAGAGCGCTCCACAGGAGCTCCACCAGGTGGTCCCTGAGCGCCGCCCGGTTCGGCGAATGAGCCAGGTACACCAGCAGCGCAAGCGGCTTTCCGGGACCGAACCGGCCACGGCGCTCCCCCGAGGGCGTCTCCGACGCGCACTCCACCACGCCGAGCGTGCGGAGCACAAGCCAGACGGCCGTGTTCTGGTCTACGGTGGCTCGCCTGTGGGGCATCGGCTTCACGTTGGGGACGGCCTGTTCGGATCTGCAGCGGTCGGAACCGGCGTCGGCTCCGGCGAGTGTCAGAGC
>DATCGU010000097.1:0-5433 GCA_036508735.1 Gemmatimonadaceae bacterium | reverse complement strand
TAGCCCGCCCTTCCGCATTCCGTTTCGGATTCCGGAATCGAATTCCAATTCCGTCATCCGAATTCCGGTTCCCGGCTACTTCACGATCTTGTGCTTGTAGTCGAGCGCCGTCTTGTACGGCCGGTCGCCGTACCCGGTGTAGATCTGGCGCGGACGGGCGATCTTCTGCTCCTTGTCGAGCAGCAGCTCCTCCCACTGCGCCATCCACCCGGCGGTGCGCGCGATGGCGAACAGCACGGTGAAGTAGTCGGTGGGGAATTTCATCGCGCGGTAGATGAGGCCCGTGTAGAAGTCCACGTTCGGGTACAGCTTCCGCTTGATGAAGTACTCGTCGCTCAGGGCCACGCGCTCGAGTTCGAGCGCGATCTCCAGGTCCTTGGTCATGCCGGAGATCTTGAGGATCTGGTCGCAGAGCCCCTTCACGATCTTGGCGCGCGGATCGTAGCTCTTGTAGACGCGGTGGCCGAAGCCCATCAGCTTGTGCTCGCCCTTGCCGCTCTTCACGCTCTCGATGAACGCCGGCACGGCGGCCGGGGTCCCGATCTCCCCGAGCATGCGCAGCACCGCCTCGTTGGCGCCGCCGTGCAGCGGGCCGTAGAGGGCGTTGATGCCAGCCGAGACCGCCGAGTAAGGATCGACGTGCGACGACCCGACGGCGCGCACCGCGTTGGTGGAGCAGTTCTGCTCGTGGTCGGCGTGCAGGATGAAGAGCACGTCGACGGCCCGGGCATACACGGGGTGCGCCTCGTACTTGGGCTCCGACATGCGGGCGATCATCGAGAGGAAGTTCTCGGTGTACGGCAGCGAGTTGTCGGGGTACACGAAGGGCAGCCCCTTCACGTGACGGTAGGCGAACGCCGCAATGGTCGGCATCTTCGCCAGCAGCCGGATGAAGGCGATGTCGCGCTCCACGGGGTCGTGGATGAACTTGGCCGTGGGATAGAACGACGAGAGCGCCGAGACGCCGGCGGCGAGCATTGACATCGGGTGCGCGTCGTAGCGGAACCCGCCGAGGAACTGCTTGAAGTTCTCGTGCACGTACGTGTGGTAGGTGATGTCTTCCACCCACTTGTCGTACTCCGCCTGCGTCGGCAGCTCGCCGTGGCGCAGCAGCCACGCGACCTCGAGGAAGCTCGCCTTCTCGGCGAGCTGCTCGATGGGATACCCGCGATAGCGCAGGATGCCCTTTTCGCCATCGATGAAGGTGATCGCCGAACGGGTCGACGCGGTGTTCATGAACGCCGGGTCGTAGCCCATGATGCCGAAATCTTCGGGCTTGACCTTGATCTGCTTCAGGTCGGCGGTGCGAATGGTCTCGTCGGTGATCGGGGCATAGTACACCTTGCCGGTGCGCGAGTCCTTGATCTCGAGATGCTCTCCAGCGGGCGGCCCCTTGGCCGCATCGGATGAACCAGACATGATCGTATACCGTAAACCCAGGAAGCGAGGCCGCGGAGGCGCGGAAGCGCGAGTTGGCGCGGGCTCAGTTGATTGTGCAGGACCGGCCGAAGCGGTCGAATCCTGCGGGAAACTACCGCGAAATCACCACCAATGCACTCAATGACGTGCGAGACGCATACCCCGTCGTTAGGATGAACGGACGGAACGACCGAAACGTTATGGCATAACGCACCGTTTATCTGTCCGCATTTACCCCGGAATAAGGTGAGCCTCGACCCGACCTCCATTGCCACCCTCACCCCGGTGCGCCTCGCCTTGGTCGCCCTCGCGGCAGTTGGCGGGGGCTTCATCAACGCGATCGCAGGCGGCGGCACGCTGCTCACCTTCCCCGCCCTCATCGCACTCGGCGTGCCCCCGCTGATGGCCAACGCCACCAGCACCGTGGCCCTGTGGCCTGGCCTCCTCACCAGCTTCTGGGGCTACCGCGACGCGTTGCGTGGCGCGCGTGCCTGGACCGTGCGATGGGCGGTGCCCAGCATGCTCGGCGGCGGGGTCGGCGCTGTCCTCCTTCTCTTGACACCGGAACGGAAATTCGCTGACAGCGTACCATGGCTCATCTGGGGCGCTACGCTCATTTTCGTGCTGCAGGGGCCGGTGATGCGCTGGGTCGTGGGGCATGCGAAACCCGTCCCCGACGGCACCACGCTGCCCGCGCCGCGCATGGGCTTCCTGGTCCTGCAGTTCTTCTTCTCGATCTACGGTGGTTACTTCGGCGCGGGGAACGGAATCCTGATGCTCGCGGCGCTCGGCATGATGGGGCTGACCAACATCCACACCATGAACGGCCTCAAGGGCTGGGGCGGGCTCAACCTCAACGTGGTGGCCGTAATCATCTTCGCCGCGAGCGGCATCGTCAACTGGCCCATTGCGCTGACGATGGCTATCGGCGCGGCGGCGGGCGGCGCCATCGGTTCGCACATGGCACAGCGGGTCGGCCAGCTCTGGGTGCGGCGTGCCATCATCGGCATCGGGCTGGGCAGCGGCACGTGGATGCTGATTGAGCGGATACGCGGGTGATGACCGGCGCCCGCACCGAAGCGCAGCGCGCACCCGACCTCTTGATCGAGATCGCGGCGCTGCCGGCCGACGAGGCGCTGTCCCGACTCGAGAGCAACCGGCAGGGGCTGACCGACGCGGAGGTCGGGAAACGCCGGGCGACGTGGGGGCGCAACGTCATCGCGCACGAACGCCCGCCCCGCTGGTACGCCCTGCTGGCGCGCGCCTTCGCCAATCCCTTCAACCTCGTGCTCACCGTGCTCGCCACACTCTCGTGGCTGACGGGGGACCGCGAGGGCGTGTATGTGATAGGCGCCATGGTGCTGCTGAGCACCGGGTTGCGCTTCTTCCAGGAGTTCAAGTCGCACAACGCCGCGCTCGCCCTCCGCGCGCTGGTGCGCACGAGCGCTACGGTGGAGCGGGGCGGCGACGAATTTCCGCAGGGGGCGACGCCGGCGGCACGGCGGCGCGAGGTGCCGATGGACGAACTCGTCCCCGGCGATATCGTGTATCTCTCGGCGGGCGACATGGTACCGGCCGACGTGCGCCTGCTCGGCGCCAAGGACCTGTTCGTCAGCCAGTCGGCGATGACCGGCGAGTCGCTTCCCGTCGAGAAGTTCGACGCGCCACCCGCCGGCGTGACGGCGCAGTCGACGTTCGACCTCGCCACCATCTGCTTCATGGGCACCAACGTCGTGAGCGGCACGGCGACGTCGGTGGTGGTGAATACCGGCGGCCGCACCGCGACGGGCTCGATGGCCCGCGGGCTGCTCGGGCGGCGACCGACGACGGCCTTCGACGTCGGCGTGCAGCAGGTGAGCTGGCTCCTCATCCGCTTCATGCTGGTGATGGTGCCCGTGGTGATCCTCATCAACGGCCTCACCAAGGGGAACTGGGTCGAGGCGCTGCTGTTCGGCCTGGCGGTGGCGGTGGGACTGACACCCGAGATGCTGCCGATGGTGGTGACCGCCAACCTCGCCAAGGGCGCCATTGCGATGTCGAAGCACAAGACCATCGTGAAGCGCCTGGACGCCGTCCAGAACTTCGGCGCGATGGACGTGCTGTGCACCGACAAGACGGGAACGCTCACCCAGGACAAGGTCGTCCTCGAACGGCACCTGAACGTCGTCGGCGAGGAGGACGACTGGGTGCTCTCGCTTGCCTACCTCAACAGCTACTACCAGACGGGTCTCAAGAACCTCCTCGACGTTGCCGTCCTCGAGCACGGCGAGCTCAACCAGCAGCTGTCGATCGACCACGCCTACGGCAAGATCGACGAGATCCCGTTCGACTTCGTGCGACGCCGCATGTCGGTGGTGGTCGACCACGAGGGCAAGCAGCACCAGCTCATCTGCAAGGGCGCGGTGGAGGAGCTGCTGGCCGTCTGCCGCTGGGTGCGCGACGAGGACCACCTGACCGAGCTCGACCACGCCCGGCGCGACGTGGCCGAGGACATCGTGGCCGAGCTGAGCGCGGATGGCTTCCGCGTGGTGGCCGTCGCGTACCGGGACTTCGCGCCCCGCAGCGCCCCGTACACCAAAGCAGACGAGTCCGAGCTGGTGCTCGCCGGCTTCATCGGCTTCCTCGACCCGCCCAAGGAGAGCGCCGGGCCGGCGCTTCGCGCCTTCGCCACGCACGGCGTGAAGGTGAAGGTGCTCACGGGTGACAACGAACTGGTGAGCCGCAAGGTCTGCCGCGACGTCGGCTTCGACGCCGGCCGCATCGTGCTGGGGCAGGAACTGCGCGCCCTCGACGACGCGGCGCTCGGCGAGCTGGCCGACCGCAGTTCGGTGTTCGCCAAGATGACGCCGGATGACAAGGTGCGCGTGGTGCGGGTGCTGCGCGCACGCGGCCACACGGTGGGCTTCCTTGGTGACGGCATCAACGACGCCGGCGCGCTGCGCGAAGCGGACGTCGGCATCTCGGTGGACACGGCGGTCGACGTGGCAAAGGAATCGGCCGATCTGATCCTCCTCGAGAAGAGCCTGATGGTGCTCGAGGACGCCGTGATCGAGGGGCGGAAGACCTTCGGGAACACCATCAAGTACATCAAGATGGCGGCGAGCTCGAACTTCGGGAACATGTTCAGTGTGCTGGTGGCGAGCGCCTTTCTCCCTTTCCTTCCGATGCTTCCGGCACAGATCCTGATCCAGAATCTGCTCTACGACTTCTCGCAGGCGGCCATTCCGTTCGACAACATGGATGCGGACTGGATTGCCGTTCCGCGCCCGTGGAAGGCCAATGACATCGGGCGCTTCATGCTGTTCATCGGGCCCATCAGCTCGGTGTTCGACATCACCACGTTCCTGATCCTCTGGTATGTCTTCGGCGCCAACAACGTCGAGCACGCCTCGCTGTTCCAGTCGGGATGGTTCATCGAGGGACTCGCCAGCCAGACGCTGATCGTGCACATGATCCGCACGGCGCGCGTGCCGTTCCTGCAGAGCCGCGCCTCGTGGCCCGTGCTAATCACCACTGCCACGGTGATCCTCGCAGGCGTCGCGATGCCGTTCTCCCGCTTCGGCGCGAGCGTCGGCATGCGCCCGCTGCCCTGGACCTACTTTCCGTTCCTCGTGCTCGTGCTGCTCAGCTACACCCTGCTCACGCAGGTGGTGAAGGGCTGGTACATCCGGAAGTTCGCGGCCTGGCTCTGAGCGGGGCATGCGCCGGTTCGCCGCTCGGGGTTCGGCCTGTGCGCTGGGCCCTGAACTGCAGCTGGGGATAACACGGATCACACGGATGAACACGGATCAGGCTTGAAGTTCTTCCAAGGCTGTATCCGTGTAGATCCGCGTGATCCGTGTCATCCCAAGTCGCAGTTGCAGTTTCCTGCCCTTCACACGATGTCAGGGCATCGGCTTCACACGCTTGCCCCAGGTCGGCGGCGGCGGTTCCTTGGTGGCCCGCTGCACCGGCTTGGCCGCCAGCTGTTTCAGCGCCTCCTCCACCGCGCGCTCGAGCTGCGGATCGTGGCCG
>DATCGU010000096.1:0-2399 GCA_036508735.1 Gemmatimonadaceae bacterium | reverse complement strand
GGGGGGGGGGGGGGGGAGCCGCACGGCATGGTCGTAACCGGTGGGCTTTACGCTGAAGACGGTGCGCGCCCGATTGTTTCGCACCACCACCTCGGTCTGCAGGCTTTCCACCAGCGGTTGCGCGATGCTGAACGGAATCGGCGTCAGGAAATCGACCCATCGTCCGCTGAGCTGGGGCTTGGGAACCGGAAGGGAGACGATGAAGCGTCGCAGTCCACGAATGCGGGCGTAACGCAGCATCAGGTCCCGGTAGGTCAGTACGTCGTCTCCGCCGATTTCATAGATGCCCTCCGCCGTGGGGTGATCCAAGGCCTCCACCAGGTATTCGAGCACCGACCGTATTCCGATGGGCTGGCAGCGGGTGTCCACCCAGGTGGGAGCGATCATCACGGGAAGGCGTTCAATCAGGTGGCGGATCATCTCGAAGCTGGCGCTCCCCGACCCGACGATCACGGCCGCCCGAAACTCGATGGTCGGCACGCCGCCATATGAGAGGCAGCGGCCCACTTCCTGCCGCGACACCAGGTGCATGCTGCGCACCTTGTCGGGATCGCCCAATCCGCCGAGGTAGATGATGCGCCGGACGCCAGCCTGCGCGGCCGCGTGCCCAAACGCCAACGCGGTGATCCGGTCCCGCACCCGAAAGGCCTGGCCCGCCGCCATGGAGTGGACCAAGTAGTATGCGACGTCGATGTCCCGCAGAACCCTCGCCGCTTCTTCGGGATCCTCGAGGTCTCCGGCCACGATTTCCACGCCCGGCCAATCGTGTCCCTCGAGGCGGCTGGGATTGCGCGCCACACATCGTACGTGATGACCCTTGGCGAGCAACCGCGGCACCAGCCGACCACCGATGTAGCCCGTGGCGCCGGTGACCAGCACGCGCAGTGGCCGGGTCGGTCTCAGCTCAGGAAGGTGATCCTCGGACGCGCGCTGGGGGATGCTCATGGCGTGACTTCATTTATATCGCATCGCAGTCATCTGGCTAGGGCATGCGGGCGATAGGGGTTGACGGATCACTTGGGGCTATTAACTTACTGACCGGTCAGTAATACAACGATCCTTTGGCGGTTTGTGTCCTCCAAATACTGACTTTTCGTTCAGTAATATCCACCACACTATCGTGACCACTCACCCCGCTTCGCATGATCCCCGCTGGCGCCGTCTCCCCGGCGAGCGCCCGGCGCAGATACTCGACGCCGCGCTCGATGTCTTTTCGGAGCACGGCTATGCCGCGGCCAAGCTCGACGAAATCGCGCGCCGGGCGGGTGTCTCCAAGGGCACCATCTACCTGTACTTCGCCTGCAAGGATGAGCTGTTCAAGGCGCTGGTGAAGGACATCATCGGCGCCCAGCTCACCAGCGTCGAGCAGTTCCCCACGCCACCGTCTGCCGCGCTCGAACTCGAGCGCGCGCTGCGCAGGCACTGGAGCTTCGTCACGCAACCACGGTTCGACGGCTGGTTTCGCATCCTCGTCGCCGAACTCCCCAAGCACCCGGAACTCCTCGAGTTCTACAACGGCGAGGTCATCGACCGCGCCTGGGCGATGCTCGAACGGATCGTCCAGCGCGGCATCGCAAATGGCGAGTTCCGGGCGTTGGCGCCGCGCCTCACCGTCGGCTTCGTGAACTCGCTGATCGTGATGCACCGTCACTGGGTGAGCAGTTGCTCCATTCGCCCTGAGTACCTGTCCGTCGACCGCCAGGTGATCATCGACGGTATCGTCGACTTCGCCCTCGCCGCCCTTCGCAACCCCGACGCCGCTTCCCACGCATGACCTCCATCAAGCTCGTTGTCGCCATTGGATTGTTGCCGCTCTCCCTCGCCGGGCAAGCGCCCGTGACCCTCACGCTAGGCGGCGCCGCCCGCATGGCGGTGCAGCAGAGCGGCGCGTCGGCGATCGCCCGCACGCGCGTCGAGCAGGCCGACGCCCGCGTGCGACAGGCACGCTCGGCGCTGCTGCCCACCATTTCTGCCAGCGCCGGGGAGAGCGAACGCAACCAGAACACCGCCGCGTTCGGCTTCTCGTTCAGTGATCCGCAGGGCAATCCCATGTTCGACCCGAACGGCCAGATCCTGCCGGCCTTCAAGGTGTTCGACGTCCGCGGCCGCGCGCAGGCGAGCCTGGTCGACTTCTCGGTGGCGGCGAAGCTCCGCAGCGTGCGGTCGCTCGTGAGCGTCGCCGAAGCGGAGGCGGTGGGCGCCGGCGACCAGGCCGGCGCGCTGGCCGCGGCGGCGTACGTCAGGACGGCGCGGGCCGACGCCGCGCTCAGCGCGCGCGTGGCCGACTCCACGCTGGCGTCGGAACTCCTCGGCATCGCCAACGACCAACTGACTGCCGGCGTGGGCGTGGCGCTCGACGTCACCAGGGCGCGCAGCCAGTTGGCTGCGTCGCGGGCCCA
>DATCGU010000095.1:0-5747 GCA_036508735.1 Gemmatimonadaceae bacterium | reverse complement strand
TGGCCGGCGCGCTGCAGTTGCGGGTGCAACGCGCACGCAAGCGTGCGGCAACAACACTCGACCTGGCAGCGCGGCTCGCGGGACAACTCCCTGCCCCGCCCGCCACGCCGGTGAAGTCGCGTCGCATGGTGATCACGATAGAGAAAGGCGGCCCCGTACAGCGTGTGGAGGTGGAGTGTGGCAGTGAAGGAACGCGTCGCGTGCGTGAGGATCCCCAGGTTCCCGATCGGCGCGGTGTGGCTCGGCGCGACACCACGCGGCGCAGCGAACGCGCCGGCAGCAGCGCCCGCGCCGCACTGGGACGAGCAACCCATCGCCCTGCGTGATGGCCCACGGCTGCGCGCCGTCACGGCGGCGGCGGCGCGCACGCACGTGCGCGCGGGCATGACCATCGCCGAGGCGAAGTCGCGTTGCGCCGGGCTCGACGTACGCGCGTGGGATGATGTGTGCGTCTCGCGCGAGCTGGCGCGCACGAGTGCGGCGTTCCTCGCGGCCAGTCCGCAGGTGGCGCCGGCCACCGGCACGCCGGGCACCTGGTGGATTGGCGCCACCGGCTTCGACGGACTCGGCGGCGAGCGCGCGCTCGCCGACACGCTGCAACGCATGGCGCGGGTGTGGCATCCGCATGCGCGGGTGGCCATTGCCGATTCGTGCGTGGCGGCGAGGGCGGCGACATGGAAGACGGCGGACGGTAGACGGCAGACGGTAGAGGGCAGTGCGCGGACGGCGGACGGCGTAGAGCGTACAGCGTACAGCCTCGTTTGTCCTGGCAGTGACGCAGCGTACCTGGCGCCGTTGCCTCTCACCCTCATCCCAATGGACGTTGAGATCCGCGATGCCCTCATCGCGCTTGGCCTCGGCACGTGCGGCGCGCTGGCCGCGCTGGCCGCCGGCGACGTGGAACGGCGATGGGGAGCGGCGGGGCTGCACGCGTGGCGACTGGCGCAGGGCATCGACCCGCGGCGCCCCACGCTTGCGCGCAGCAGCCAGCCACGGCAGGCGCACGCCGAGCTGGCGATGAGCACCACCAGCACCGAGCCGGTGCTCTTTCTGGTGCGCGGCGCGCTCGAGGGGCTCATTGCCGACCTCGTGCGCGACGCGCGCGCGGCGGCGGCGGTGGCCATCACCCTGACGCTCGACGACGGGCGCGGCGCGCTCCCCTCGGGCGGGATGCCGCACACCATCACGCGCGAGGTGCGTGCGCCGCGCGCGCTGGCCCGCGTGGCACCGTGGTTCGAGCGGTGCCGCGCGCTGCTCGACGACTGGACGCTCACCGCGCCGGTGAGCGCGGTGACGGTGGCCATCACGGTGACGGCGCCGATGGGCGCCGAGCAGGGCGACCTGCTGGCGCCGACGTGGCGCGACCCCGCGGCCGCCGAGGCGGCGTTCGAGCGGCTGCGCACGACGCTCGGCGTGCAGGGTGTGGTGCGCCCCGTGGCGGTCGATGCGTACTGTCCTGAGCGCGAAGGGAGGTGGGAGAGCGTCGAGGCGGTAGACGGTGGACGGTGGACGGTGGATCGCTCCTCGGGCAACGATGCTTCGCAGCGCTCACCGTCATCTACCGTCTACCGCCTACCGTCTACCATCTCGCTCCGCCTGCTCGAACAACCCGAGAGCGTGTCGGTGATTTCCGGCCTCCGCGGCGACCCGCGCGCCTTCGACTGGCGTGGCCGCCGCATCCCAATTGCGCGCGCCGAGGGACCCGAGCGATTGTCGGGGGCGTGGTGGACCGAGGCACCGTTCGCCCGCGACTACTGGCGCTGCGAGAGCGACGAGCTGGAACAGGAGTTCCTGCTCTTCCGCGACCGGACGGGGTGGAAGCTGCAGGGGTGGTACGATTGAAACAGTTGGTGGTTGGTGGACGGCGCGCGGCGCGGCGGTGCGGATTTGCCTGCGCAACTTCTGTAGCGCCTCGCGCTGGTCCTCATCGACCTGCTCGAGCCAGGCGTCGATCGTAGCGGGGGGCTTCTTCACGGCTACGGGCCCGACAGCCCGATGGCCACGCCGCCCAGTGCGCGCACCAGCGCAATCGTAACACCCTCCATCAGTCGAGCCCGGCTGCCCGGGTGGTTCACCCTTGCCGATACCGCCCCCGCCCTGCGCCGAGTAGGCGAACAGGTGGTACTCGCCCATCGGCGACTGAAACGGCGGCTTGAACGTCCAGCCGAAGACCTGCTCGCACCACGCCCTGGTTGCCGCGGGATCGCGACTCACGAGATCGGTGTGCGTGATGTGGCCGTAGAGACCGCGGACGGGTTCGTGGCTCATCTGTCCTCCATGCGTGGTGACGCAACGGCGTGACTGTCGAAGGTAGTTGGCGCCGGCCGGCTGAGGGACGGTGCGCATCTTGTTGTTTCGGTGTTTATTCGGTATCCTCAATTGAACTTGGCTCCTGCGGTCCGGCGCGTGAGCCGCCCCCGTCCCACCTCCTCCCCGCCCCCGGTCCGTGTACGCCGAGCTGCACTGCCACTCCACATTCTCGCTGCTCGACGGCGCTTCCGATCCGGAGCGCCTCGTGGAGCGCGCGGTGGAACTGGGGCTCTCCGCGCTCGCGCTCACCGACCACGATGACCTGGGCGGCGCGGTGCGGTTTGCGACGGCGGCGAAGGCGGCGAACCTGCCGGGCATCATTGGCGCAGAGTTGAGCATTGAGGCGCCAGTAACGGCCGGGGAAGGCGTTGCGCCCCGCGATGCGGCCGCAGGACCGCACAGCGGTCCGAGAGCATCGAGGGACGCAATGCCTGCCTCGACCGAGCGCGACCAGAGAGCATCGCGAACGGCAATGCCTGCGCCGGTCGACACATCACTCACTCACCTCGTGCTCCTCGCCGAGTCGCGCGAGGGCTACGCCAACCTGTCGTCGCTCATCACGCGGGCACGGATGGACCATCCGCGCGGGACGCCGCGTGTGTCACTCGACACGCTGGCCCGGCACACCGACGGCCTGTACGCGCTCACCGGCTGCGCGCGTGGCGCGGTGCCGCGTTCGCTGCGGCGTGGCGACCGTGACGGCGCGTGCGACGCGCTGGCCACGCTGCTCGACCTCTTTGGCCGCCGCGTGTCGGTGGAAGTGTGGGATCACGCGATCCCCGAGGAACGCGAGCTGGCGCGCGAACTCGTCACGCTCGCGCGCGCCCTGGACGTGCCGTGGGTGGTGACCAACGACGTGCACTACGCGCGGCCCACCGGGCGCCTGGCGCACGATGTGCTGTGCGCACTGCGTCACGGCGAGACGCTCGACGGCATGGGTACGCGGCTGCGCCCCAACGGCGAGTTCTACCTGAAGGGACACGCGCAGCTGCGCCGCCGCTGGCAGGAGGACGAGTCGGGGCTGGCGCAAACATTGGTGATCGCCGAACGCTGCGCGTTCCGGCTGCAGGACCTCCAGCCGCGCCTGCCGCGCTTCGCGCTGCCGGCCGGCGTCACCGAGGACGAATACCTCGCGCGACTCGTCGAAGGAGGGGCCGAGGAACGGTGGGGGTGGCGGCGCACGGCGCGGCACGACCGGCAACTCGAGCACGAACTCGCGCTCATCGGCAAGCTCGGGCTCGCCGGGTATTTCTTGGTGGTGTGGGACATCGTGCGCTTCGCCCGGCGCGAGGGGATCCTGTGCCAGGGACGCGGTTCGGCGGCCAACAGCGCCGTCTGCTACTGCCTGGGGATCACGGCGGTCGATCCCATCAAGCTCGAGCTGCTGTTCGAGCGCTTCCTCAGCGAGGAGCGCACCGAGCCACCCGACATCGACATCGACTTCGCGCACCGCGAGCGCGAGCGCGTGCTGCAGTACGTGTACGACCGGTACGGGCGCGAGCACGCGGCCATGGTGTGCGAGCACATCACGTGGCGCGGGCGCAGCGCGGTGCGCGACGCAGCACGCGTGCTCGGGTTTGCACCGCAGCAGGCGGATGAATTGGCGCTCGTCGCCGATCGTTTCTCGGCGCGACGGACCGCCGAGGCCCTGCGCCAGATGGCGGAGGCCGATGTCCCGCCTTCCCGGAGTTCGCCATCACCCGCCGATCCGTTCGCCCCCGAGATCGTCGACGTGATTGGTCCCGCCAACTATTCCAAGCACGCCAATGCCGCGAGCGTCGCCGATCGGCTGGGCATGCAGTTCATGCCGGGAACGCAGGCATACCAGCGGATGCGGGAGGAACGGGAAACACACCGGACGGTGACGGTGGGTGCGACGGCGGACGATGGCTCGGTGCGCGATGCGGCCGCAGGACCGCGCAGCGGTCCGAGAGCATCGCGCGACGAGCCATCGCCCGCCGCCGCGCGCCGCGCGATCCCGACCGTCGGCAATTCGCTCATCGTCCTCGCCGACATCGTCGAGCAGCTCGCCGAGGCGCCGCGACACCGCGGCATCCACGTGGGGGGCTTCGTGATCACCGAGCAGCCGCTGCGCACCATCGTCCCCATCGAGCCCGCCGCCATGGACGGACGCACGGTGATCCAATGGGAGAAGGACGACCTCGATCCCGTGGGGCTCGTCAAGATCGACCTGCTCGGACTCGGCATGCTGACGCTGCTGCAGGACTGCATCAAGTACGTGCGCGCCACGCGCGGCGTGACCATCGACCTCGCGCAACTCGACACCAGCGACCAGGCCGTGTACGACGACCTCTGCCGCGCCGACACGGTGGGCGTGTTCCAGGTGGAGAGTCGTGCGCAGATGAACACGCTGCCGCGCCTGAAGCCGCGGTCGTTCTACGACCTCGTGGTGGAGGTCGCGCTCATCCGCCCCGGCCCCATCCAGGGCCAGATGGTGCATCCGTACCTGCGGCGGCGCGCCGGCGAGGAGGCCATCACGTATCCGCATCCGTCGCTCGAGCCGGTGCTCAGGCGCACGCTCGGCATTCCGCTGTTCCAGGAGCAGGGAATGCAGGTGGCCATCGTCGCCGCCGGGTTCACCCCCGGTGAGGCCGACATGCTGCGCAAGGCCATGGGGCACAAGCGCAGCCACGAGCGCATGGCCGCCATCTGCCAGAAGATGATCGAGGGCATGAAGGCCAACGGCATCGCCGACGACGTGGCGCACCGCATCTACAACCAGATCAATGCCTTCGCCGACTACGGCTTTCCCGAGAGCCATGCGGCGAGCTTCGCGCTCATCGTCTACGCCAGCGTCTACCTGCGGCACTACTACGCCGCCGAGTACCTGTGCGCGATCCTCAATGCGCAGCCGATGGGGTTCTACAGCGAGGGGACGCTGGTGGAAGACGCCAGGCGCCACGGCGTGCGCGTGCTCCCGGTGGACGTGCTGCGCAGCGGGTGGGATCACCAGCTGGTCTGTGAGGGCGGCAAGATCGTGCGGCCGAAGGATGGCGTCGTGTTCACGACAGACGGTGGAGAACCGACGGCGGACGGCGGACGGCGGACGGCGGATACGCACGAACGGACGGCGGATAGCGTACAGCGTACAGCGTACAGCTGCAGTACAAAATCACCGATTGTCCGTCTGGGGCTGAGGTCAATCCGCGGCCTCGGCCCCGACGCCCGCGAGCGCATCGGGCGGGCGCGCGCCGGCGGGGCGTTCGCGTCGATCGACGATTTCGTGCAACGGACGCGGCTCGACCGCCGCGTGCTGCGGTTGCTCGCCGAATCGGGGGCGCTCGACGCCTTCGTGCGCGAGGAGCCGCGCGAACGGCGGCGGCGCGTGGCGCTGTGGAAGGTGCTCGAAGCCCAGCGCGGAAGCGGCGGGCCGCTGGCGCTCTTCCCTGAAGTGGAGGTGCCGGTCTCGCTCCCCG
>DATCGU010000094.1:0-16257 GCA_036508735.1 Gemmatimonadaceae bacterium | reverse complement strand
GTGGCGTGGTGCACGAGCGTCGGACCGGCGGAGTTGCTGCGTGCCCTCGGCTTCGCCGTGCACTTTCCCGAGAACCACGCGGCGATGATCGGTGCCGGGCGCACTTCCAACCGCTACCTGCCGGTGGCGCACGCGCAGGGCTATTCCCAGGACATCTGCTCGTACCTGACCAGCGACATCGGTTCCTACATCTCGGGCGAGTCGCCGCTCTCGGCTTTCGGTTTCCACGGACTGCCGCAGGCCGACGTGCTGGTGTTCAACACGAACCAGTGCCGCGACGTGCGCGACTGGTTCGAGTGGTATGGGCGCCGGTGGAACGTGCCGGTCATCGGCATCAACTCGCCGCGTGCGGTGGACGACGTGACCGACGCTGAGGTGGACGACGTGACCCGGCAGATGGAGGCGCTCATTCCCGTGCTCGAAGGGGTGGCGGGCATGCAGCTGGACTATGCGCGGCTCTCGACCGCGGTTGCCGAGGCGCGCGACGCATCGACGCTCTGGGAGCGCTGCCTCATGACGGCGACGCAGCGCCCGTCGCCGTTCACGTTCTTCGACGGCACTATCCACATGGGACCGGCGGTCGTCCTGCGCGGCGCCCCCGAGGCGGCGGCGTACTACCGCATCCTGCTGGCCGAGCTCGAGGAGCGCACGCGCGCCGGCGTGGCGGCCGTTCCTGGTGAGACGTTGCGCCTTTACTGGGACGGGATGCCCATCTGGGGACGCCTGCGGGCGCTCTCGACGACGTTCGCCGAGTTCAACACGGCCGTGGTCGCCTCGACGTACTGCAACAGCTGGATCTTCTCGACGCTCGATCCCGCCGATCCCCTGCGCTCGATGGCGCGTGCCTCGGTGGAGTTGTTCATCGCGCGGTCGGACGGGCCCAAGGAGAAATACATCGAGCGCATGGTGCAGCTGTACGACGTCGACGGCATCGTCTTTCACGACTGTCGTACCTGCCCCAACAACACGAACACCAGGTATGGGATGCCGCGCCGCCTCTCGGAGCGGCTTGGCATTCCCTCGCTGGTGCTCGATGGCGACGTCAACGACCTGCGCTGTTTTTCCGACGAGCAGGCGCGCACGAACATCGAGGGATTCGTGGAGCAGCTGACCGACACGCGCGCGGCGGCCGACCGGAAGGCATTCCGATGACGTGCTATGCGGGCATCGACAGCGGGTCGTGGAACACGAAGGCCGTGGTCATCGACGCCGCCGGGCGTGTGCTCGGGACGAGCGTGGTGCGTTCCGGCGCCGACCTGACGGCGGCGGCCGAACGATCCTACGCCGAGGCGCTGGCGCGCGCCGAGTGTGCGGCGAGCGACATCACGGCGACCTGGTCGACGGGCTTCGGGCGAAGCGCCGTGCCGTTTGCCGACGGCTCGCGCACCGAGCTGGACTGCCACGGGCGCGGCGCGGTGTTCTACGTGCAGGGACCGCTGGTCGTGATCGACATCGGAGGCCAGGACGCCAAGGTCATCCGGCTCGACGGGCAGGGGCTGCGGCTGTCGCACCGGATGAACCGGAAGTGCGCGGCGGGCACGGGGAGCTTTCTCGACGAGATCGCGCTGCGCCTGGGCATCGAGACGGCGGCGCTCGACGTACTGGCCTCGAATGCGACCGAGGAACTGGAGCTCTCCAGTTTCTGTACGGTGTTCGCCGGCACCGAACTGCTGATGCTCATCAGGGCGGGCCGGCGGCCGGCCGACCTGGCAATGGCGGCGTATCGCTCGCTGATGAAGCGAGTGCTCGCCATGGATGTCTTCGAGGGGCGCGTCGTGGCCACCGGTGGCGTGGTGGCGCACCATCCGACAATGGTGGCGCTGCTCTCCGACGCCCTGCACACGCCGGTCATCGTGCCTCCGCATCCGCAGGAGATGGGTGCGTTCGGCGCGGCGCTGGCCGCGCGGGACGGTGCGGCTTCGGTGGGACCGGGTGGCGCCGCGAATGCATCGAGGAACCTGCCGCTTGCCGCGGGAACTGATGATGATCCGTGACGCGGCGATGGCCGGACAGCGGGCGATGAGCCATGCGCTCGCTGCCGTGCGCGACGGCGACACCATCCGTTCGCAGCTCTCGCCGCTGGGCGAGCGCGAGAGCGTCGGCGGGCTGCTGGCGCGGAATGTCGCCCGGTTCCCCGACCACGCCGTGTACAGCGAGCGGGTGGATGGCGCTTTTCTCCCGGTGTCGTGGTCGGAACTTGCCCGCGACGTCGCGTCGTTCGGGGCCTTCCTCACTGTCCAAGGCGTGGGGCCGGGCACGCGGGTGGCCGTCGTGTCGGCCAATCGCGGTGAGATGCTGGTGGCCGAGTTCGCCACGATGAGCCTCGGCGCAACGTACGCGCCGATCTTTGCCGGCTACCCCGCCGACCAGGTGCAGGGCCTCCTGCTGCACACCAATCCGACGGTCGTGATCGTTGCCGGACGTCTCCAGCTGGCCGGCGTCCATCTTGGACCGGCAACGCGCGCGCTGGTCACCTTCGATGCGGTGGACGAAGGCGCCGTCCAACCGTTGCTGGAGGGCACCCACGTCGGCCACGCGACGTACAGGGACGTGCTGGCGCGGTTCGCCGTCAGCGACGCCCAGGTCACCGCGTTCCTGGACGCGGCGGCCGGCATCGACCCCGGCGAGCCCTGCCTGCTGAACTTCACCTCCGGCACCAGCGGGGCGCTGAAGGGGGTGGAGCTCACGCACGACAACATACTCTCCCAGCAGCGCGCACTCTCCGCCATCTGGTCGGTGACGAAGGAGGACAGGTTCCTGTCGTACCTTCCCTGGCACCACAGCTTCGGCGGAATCTTCGAGAAGTACACCGCGCTGTACAACGGCGCGACGATCCACATAGACAACTCGCGGGGAAAGGACTTTGGCGTGCTGCGGCGCAACTGGGCCGAGGTGTTGCCAACGATCTACTTCAGCGTGCCGCACGTCTACCAGCAGCTCGTCGTCCACGTCCAGGCGCGGCCGGATGAAGAGGGGACCATCTTTCACCCCGGGCTGCGCTTCGTCTTCACGGCAGCCGCGGCACTTCCGGCGAACGTGTCGGCCTTCTTCGCCGCCAAGCAGGTGCCGGTGCTCGAGGGATGGGGCCTCACCGAGACGGCGCCCTGTTGCGCGCTGACGGACCTGAACGAGCCGCGTACCGTGCCGGGCATGGTGGGCTATCCCATTCCCGGCGTGATCATCCGCATCGCGCCGGACGGCGAGATCCTCGTGCGCGGTCCCAACGTGATGCGCGGCTATTACGGCAATGCCGCAGCCACGGCGCAGGCGCTGCCCGGCGACGGCTGGTTCCACACGGGCGACCTGGGCGAGTTCACCGGTGCCGGCCTCAAGCTGGTGGCGCGCAAGGACCGCGTGTTCAAGATGCTCAACGCCGAAAAGGTCATTCCCACCGAGATCGAGAACCGGCTGGCCGGAATGAACCACTTCATCCGGCACGTCATCGTCACCGGCGAGGGGCGCGGCTTCCTCGCCGCGCTCATCTTCCCCGACTACCTGCGCATCGCCGAGCAGTTCGGCGACGACCGGGCCATGGCCGATCGCGTGGTGACGGAGTCGCTGGCCGACACGCTTCTCGAGTTCAATCGAGAGCATACGGTGAAGTACGAACGGATCCAGGCAGTCGCCGTGATCAGCCGGGAACTGTCGCTCGAAAGCGAGGAACTGACGCCTTCCATGAAGGTGCGGGTGCGCAACGTGCTCGAAAACTCCGGTGACTACCTCGAGGCCGTGTACACGCCCGGCGAGGTCTGCGACTGCAAGTTCCTGCGCCAGGTGATGCGGCTCTATCCGGATGAGCGGCAGTGCTTCGCCGGCCTCGATCGCACGCTCGACCAGTGCCACACCTGCGGGAATTTCGTCTTCGGCGACGTCCGCCAGCCCTGACGACACACCTACCGGAGCACCGACGATGACAACGCGAACTGACGGACAGTGGGATGCGTGGATGATGGTGGCTCCGGGGGCGCCGCTCGAACACCGGTTGCTCGCGCCAGTCGCGCCGGGCGCGGGTGAGGCGACGGTGGAGGTGTCGGGCTGTGGCGTCTGCCACACGGACCTGTCGTTCCTCCACCAGGGCGTCAAGACGCGCGGCGCGCTTCCCCTGGTCCTCGGGCACGAGATCAGTGGCATCGTGCGCGCGGTTGGCCCGGGCGTCGATGCCACGCTGGTGGGACGCGCGGTCGTCGTGCCGGCGGTGCTGCCGTGCGGCGAGTGCGACCTTTGCCGCGCCGGCCGCCGCACCATCTGCCGACGCCAGGTGATGCCCGGGAACGACCGCAACGGCGGCTTCGCGTCGCATGTGGTGGTGCCGGCTCGCTTTCTCTGCCCGGTGCCCGATGCCGCGCTGGCGTCGCACGAGCTGTGGGAGTTGAGTGTCGTTTCCGATGCGGTGGCCACACCGTTCGAGGCCGTCAAGCGGTCGGGCCTCGTTGCCGGCGAGCTCGCGCTGTTCGTCGGCGTTGGCGGCATCGGCGTGTACGGCGTGCAGATCGCGGCGGCCACGGGCGCCAAGGTCATTGCGCTGGACGTGGACGACCGGAAGCTCGATCAGGCGCGCACCGCCGGGGCGCATGCGGTGCTGAACGTGCGGGACGTCCCCACCAAGGACATCCGCAAGCTGGTGCGCGGCCTGGCCGAGGGCCTGGGCGCACCGGCGCACCTGTGGAAGATCTTCGAGATGTCCGGCACGCGCGCCGGGCAGGAGACGGCGTACTCGCTGCTCGGCTTCGGCGGCTCGCTGGCGGTCGTTGGCTACACGATGGAACGTCTCGAGGTGAGCCTGTCGAACCTGATGGCCTACGATGCCACCGTGCGCGGCAACTGGGGCGCCGATCCGCTCATCTACCCGGAACTCCTGCAGTGGATCGGCGACGGGCGCATTGCCGTGAAGCCGTACATCGAGCGCGCGCCGCTGGAACGGATCAATGAAGTCTTCGGGGAAGCGCACCATGGCAAGCTGCTCAAGCGCATGGTGCTGGTGCCGTCCTGACGGCGAGTCCGGTCTCCGTGAGAGAGCGGTATCAGTCGCCGAGTGCCTGCGCTTCCTGTTCAAGCTTGCCGGCGAGCGCGTGGAACTGTTCGAGCGCGCCCGCTCCGGCGTCTTCCCGCTCGATGCGTTCGAATCCGCGCATCACGTCGTCATGCCGTTGCGCGGAGAGGATCTCGTCGGCCAGCGGAAAGAGCATCTCGTCTTCCTTGCCGATGTGGTCGCGCAGCAGCGCCACGTAGCCTCGGGCGTTCGAGACGACCTGGCGGCTTGCCCCGGTGTCGCCGCCTTCGAGCCGGCGCGCGGCATCGCGCATGGCCCGCGTGAAGGCGCGGCCCTGTTCGTGCTCGTCGAGCATCATGTCGATGGCGCCGCCCTCGCGGGGGGCGCCGCTGTCGATCATGGCGCCGAAGAGGACCCCTTCTTCCTTGCGGTGATGACACCCGTCGGCGAAGCCGGCGATGAAATCGGCAGCCTCGAGAAAGAACCCCGGGCGCACCGGATGCCCACGGTCGAGATGGTTGGCCGCGGTCTCCAGCGCATTGAGCACGCGCTCGATCACCCGGTGTTCCTGCATCAGCACTTCCGTAGCCTTCATCGTCGTCCTCCGGACAGGAAAGCTAACCGTGGCCCACAGCGTGGCCCACGGCGCATTGCTCACGGCGGCGGGAGGTCGCATACTCCCCAGGTCGCCTGGGAGACCGTATTCCGGTGCCGGGTCCACGAAGCCGTGCGCGTCAACTGGAAATTGCGACGGTCAGTAGGGTATGCTTGATGGACAGGAATCGTCAAGAAAGGTGCTGGTACGGTCGGCGGATGCGTGCGGTCCGCCTTGTATTTTTTCTCCTTCCGGGCACAGGGCTTTGGCCAAGAAACCGAACTACGACTTCGAGAAGCGAAAGAAGGAACAGGAGCGGGCAAAGAAGAAGGAAGCCAAGCGTGCGGATCGCCTGGCGCGCCGTCAGGCTGGTGGGGCGTCGGAGGGGGATCCCGATCTCGAGGGCATCGTGATGGGACCGCAGAACGGTGAGCCGACGGACGAAGAACCGGTCCTCTAGTCTGTCCCGTACGATCGAGTGCACGTCGGTGCAGGGCGATGTTCGCCGCATCGCCGCGGCGCATGAGGAGGCGGCGTGCTAGACCTGGCCACGATGTTCGCGTCGGCGGAACGGGCCTCGCCGGCGGAAGTAGAGCGACAGCATGAGAAGCTGGCGGCGCTGCCGTACGTGCGCACGTTTCTTGACGCGGCCCCGACCATGTCGGTGGTCCTCAACGCACACCGGCAGATCGTGTTTGCCAACCGGGCGTTCGCCGCCTTTCTCGGCCGGAACAGTGTCGAGGAACTGCTGGGCATCGGCCCAAACACGCCAGGGAGCCGCGAGCCAGGGGTGCTTGGTCGCCGTCCCGGCGAAGCGGTGGGTTGCATCCGTGCAGGACTGACTGAGGGGGGGTGCGGCACCACGGTCTTCTGCCGTAACTGTGGCGCGATGAACGCGATCCTCAACAGCCAGCGAACGCACGCGCTGGATGTCCAGGAGTGCCGCATGATCACCGGCGAGGAAGGGGTGAATGAGACCGCCCTGGACCTGCGGATCTGGTCGCACCCCATCGATGTGCAGGGCGAGCCGTACACCGTGTTTTCGGTGGTCGACGCCAGCAACGAAAAGCGGCGCGAGGCGCTGGAGCGGATCTTCTTTCACGACGTGCTCAATACGGCGGGCGTCGTGAAGGGGCTGGCCGACCTGCTGGTGCAGGGGAGAATCCCGGCGACGGGGATCAAGGAAGCGGCCGAGATGCTCGCCGAGTCGGCAGGCCAGCTGGTTGAGGAGATCAGCGTACAGCGCATGCTGTCGGCGGCCGAAACTGACGAGTTGAGTGTATCCGCGCAGTTGGAACACTCCCGGGAGCTGCTCACGGGTGTGCTGCACCAGTTTCACGGGAACGGCCTGGCACGGGACAAGGCGCTCGTCATCGACGCGTCCGCGCAGCAACTTGAAATCGTCACCGATGCGGTGTTGTTGCGCCGGGTGCTGGTCAACTTGGTCAAGAACGCCCTGGAAGCCGTCGGCGCCGGCAGCACGGTGACGCTTGGCGCGCACGCGGAAGGCGAGATGGTGTGCTTCACGGTGCACAACGCGGCGGTGATGCCCCAGGCTGTCCAGCTGCAGGTGTTCTCGCGCTCGTTCTCCACCAAGGGCAGCGGCCGCGGACTGGGCACCTACAGCATCAAGCTGATCAGCGAGCGATACCTGCGTGGGCGCGTGTCATTCGTCTCGAACGAGCAAGAGGGGACGCGCTTCACCGTACGCTACCCGAAGGCGATCTAGGCGCTACACCGGCACCGTCGCGCCGGCCGCGATCGACTCCTCCAGGAGCTGCCGCCGCAGCAACTCCCAGTATCGTCCGCGGCGCGCCACGAGTTCGTCGTGCGTCCCCCGTTCCACCACGACGCCGTCGTCGAGCACGATGATCGCCGTGGCCTCGCGCAGCGCCGTCACGCGGTGCGACGCAATGAGTGCCGTGCGCTCGCTCAGCGCGGCGCGCAGCCCGTGCAGGATGGCCGCCTCGGTGTGGGTGTCGACGGCCGACAGCGCGTCGTCGAGCACTACCACCGCCGGAAGGCGCGAGAGCGCCCGGGCAATCGTCGCGCGCTGCTTCTGTCCCCCCGACAGGTTGATGCCGCGCTCTCCCAGCATCGTCTGCGCCCCGGCGGGGAAGCGTTCGAGGCTCTCGGTGAGCTGCGCCACCTCGGTGGCCCAGTGTGCCGTGTCGGGAGTGCCGCCGCCGTAGGCGATGTTCTCCCCGATGGTATCGCTGAACAGCAGCGCATCCTGCGGCACGAAGCCGATCTCGGCGCGCAGCGTGTCCAGCGAGAGTTCCCGGATATCGACGCCGTCCAGGAGGATGTGCCCCGACTGCGGGTCGAAGAATCGCGGCAGCAGTTCGAGCAGCGCGCTCTTGCCGGCCCCGGTGGCTCCGACCACGCCCAGCGTTCCACCCGCGGGAATGACAAATGAGACGTCACGCAGCACCTGACGCGGCGCCGCGCCGTCGCGCGAGGGATAGGCAAAGGAGACGCCGACAAACTCGACGCGGCGCCCGCCCGCGTGGGCCGGCAGCGCGCGGGGCGTGGCGGGGCTCAGCACCGCAGGTGGGGCGTCGAGGATGTCGAGAAGCCGCGCCATCGACGCCGATCCCCGCTGGAATAGGTTGGTCACCCAGCCGAGCGCGATCAGCGGCCACGTGAGCATCGTCAGGTAGATGCCGAAGGCCACCAGCGCGCCCACGCTGAGCGTACCACGCAGCACCAGCGTGCCGCCGAAGCCCAGCACCGCCACCGAACCGAGTCCGGCCAGCAGGGCGAACGACGGGTTCATCACCGCGGCCAGCTGCGCGAGCGAGAGGTTGCGGCGGAGGTACTCTTCGCTCATCGCCGAAAACCGCGCCGACTCCGCACGCTCCTGCCGGTAAGCGCGCACGATGCGCACGCCGCTGAGGTTTTCCTGCACCCGCGTGGTGAGGTCGCTGAAGTGCGCCTGAACCGCCTCGAACCGGTCGTGGACGGCGCGTCCGAGGCGGAGCATCACCACCGGAAGCAGGATGAGCGGCGCCAGCGCGATGAGGGTGAGCGGTGGCGACAGGCGGATCATGAAGGCGAGTGCGAACAAACCCCCGGCTATGGTGTTTACCAGATACATGATGGCCGGACCCGCGGCCATGCGCACGGCGCCGAGGTCATTGGTGAGGCGGGCCATGATGTCGCCGGTGCGGGTGCGCGAGAACCAGCCGGCGTCAAGCGTCATCAGGTGTTCAAAGAGGGCGTCGCGGAGGTCGGTCTCTATCAGCCGGCTGACGCCGTTGAGCCGCTCTCGCATTTGCCAGCGGAAGAAACCGGTGACGAGTGCCACGGTGATCATGAGCGTGGCGGTGCGCCAGAGCGCCGAAACGGGGCTGCCCGCGCGCAGGTCGTCAATGGCGCGGCGGAGGAAGAGCGGTTGCAGGCTGTAGAAGGCAGACGAGGTAATGACGCAGACGATTCCCCACACCAGCGAGCCGCGATACGGACGGAAGTACGGCAGGATGCGCCGCAACGGGCTGCTCACGCTGGCTCCCGGCGTTGTGCGCCCGGGGCAAACAGGTCAGCTTTGAATGAGCGGCTTCCCATTGGTAGGACCGAGGAGATCATCATGACGAAGTTTATTCGCGTTGCGCTGGCGCCGCTGGCTCCCCTGGCGCCGCTGGCTTTCCTGGGGCTCGTAGCCGTCTTCGCTGCCTGTGGCAACAAGGATCAGGCCACGCCCGACAGCCACCAGGTGGAACTGACGCCTGCACCGTCGGCCCAGCCGCAGCTTGCCGACACGGCGGTGTCGCTGGCACCTGCGCCCGCAGCAGAACGACCTGCCGCCACGGCGCCGGCTCCCAAGCCCGCGCGCAAGCCGGCGCCGAGGCCCGCGCCCACGCCGGTCGCCGCCGAGCCGCCGGTTTTCGCACCGGTACCCGGCGTGCCAGCGCCGTCGGCACCCACCACGGGCGTGATTGCCGGCGGGCTGTCGCTCGCAACCACACTGGGGACGCGGGTCTGCACGAACACGCACAAGGTGGGCGATCAAGTGACGGCGACGCTGGCCAGCGGGGTTTCCGGTACCAACGGCGCGTTGATACCCGCCGGCGCCACCGTGACGCTGCGCGTCAGCGAGTCACAGCGCGGCGAGAATGGCAAGGAAGGCATTCGTCTCGCCTTCGAACCGGTGTCGGTGACATTTGCGGGTGTCACGTACACCATTGATGGAAGCGCGGTGATGACGCAGATGCAGACCGTGCGAGCCCAGACCACGGGCGACCAGGCCAAGAAGGTGGTCGGCGGGGCGGTGATTGGAGCCATTGCCGGGCAGATCCTGGGCAAGCGGGCGAAGACGGCGGCCATCGGCGCTGCCGTTGGCGCGGCCGCCGGCGGCGTCGTTGCTGCAGGCACCGCCGACTGGAATGGCTGCCTGGCCGAGGGCGCCAATCTCACGGTGACGCTCACGTCGCCGGTGACGGTGAAAGTCGGAGCGTACTGAGCTGGCTTCCGTGAGTGACTCAGTAACCAACCGCCTTCCCCGCGCCGCGCGGTTCGCGCACGCCAATCCACCCGCCGTTCACCCGCATGATGCCGTTGGCATTGGCCAGTCCGTTCGTGCGGAGCAGGGCGTGTCCCATGGCGCGCAACGAGTCGGCCACCGCCACCGAGAAGGCCCCATCCTCGTATCGCAGCGAATCGGGCAGCGACTGATGGTGCAGGCGCGGTGCGCGCATGGCATCGGCCAGCGACATGCTATGCTCGATCACGTTCAGGATCACTTCCGTCGTGGCCGTGATGATGCGTGGTCCCCCCGCCGCGCCGACCACCAGCAGCACCTTGCCGTCCCTGTCGAGCACGATCGTCGGCGCCATGGCGCTCAGCATTCGCTTGCCCGGCACGATCGCGTTGGCCTCACCCTGCACCAGCCCGAACATGTTCGGCGTTCCGGGTTGCGCGGCGAAGTCGTCCATCTCGTTGTTCATGAAGAAGCCGCCCTTCGGAATCCAGACACCCGAGCCGTAGCCGCCGTTCAGCGTCGTCGTCGTCGACACCACGTTGCCGTTGTTGTCGGCCACCGAGTAGTGCGTGGTGTGGTCGGGTTCCGCCCCGGTCTTGAAGGCCGGGGTCACGGTGGCGTGCATCCGGTCGATGCCTGAAGCCAGCTGCCTGGCGTACGCCTTGCTGGTGAGCTGCTCCATGGGGACCTTCACGAACGCCGGATCGCCGAGCTTCTCGTTGCGGTCGATGAACGCGCGGCGGAATGCCTCAGTGAGCAGGTGCGCATACGCCGCCGTTCCGTACTTCGGCAGCGGGCCGAACGTCTCGAGGATGTTCAGCGTCTCGGTCATCGTGATGCCGCCCGAGGAGGCCGGCGGCATGGTGAGCAGCGTGTAGCCGCGGTACGTGCTGCGGATCGGCGTGCGCCATTCGGGCTTGTACCGCTTGAGGTCCTCGAGCGTGATGATGCCGCCTCCGCGCTTCTCCTCGGCCACCAGCGCGTCGGCCACTTCGCCTGCGTAGAAGCCGGATGGGCCCCTGGCCGCGATCACCTCGAGCGTGTGTGCGAGATCGGACTGCACGAATCGCGAACCAGCCTTGGGCGCCTCGCCACCGGGGAAGAACAGGTCCTTGCCGGCGAATCGCCCCACGTTGCTGCGGTCGCTGCGCATCCCGCGAAACAGCCCGCTGTCGACGACAAAGCCTTCCTTCGCCAGCCGGATGGCCGGCGCCATGACCTTGGCCAGTGGCATCGTGCCGTACTTCGCGAGCGCCTCGGCCATGCCCGCCACCGACCCGGGAACGCCCGACGCCAGGTGACCGAGCACGCTCTTGTTGGTCAGCTTGCCCGTGACCGGGTCGACGTACATGTCGCGCGTCGCCGCCAGCGGGGCCACTTCGCGGTAGTCGATGGCGGCCGTACGCCCGTCGGCCATGTGGATGTTCATGAACCCGCCGCCGCCGATGTTGCCGGCGAACGGATAGGTGACGGCGAGCGCGAAGCCCGTGGCCACCGCGGCGTCCACCGCGTTGCCACCCTGCCGGAGGATCTCGTTGCCGGCCTCGCTGGCGAGCCCGCTGTTGCTCACCACCATGCCGTGTGCGCCAAAGACGGGCTCGGCGGCCACCAGCGTGGCCTCGCCGCCAAGGTAGGTGCCGATGTCCACGGTGTGCGCGCCGCCGTGGCGGCACGACGACGCGAGCGCGACAACCGGAACGAGCAGGAATGCGAGGCGAAGACGACGCGACATCAGAAACTCCGGTGGAGTGGTTACTTGCCAAGTCGGACGCGAGCGCCGAAGCGCAGCGTGGTGAGTCCAACGTTGCTGCTGCCTGACGAGTGTGCCAGGCTGCTCGACTGCCGCTCGTGCCTCACCTGCGATACATCGTACAGTGCCGTGAGGTCGAGATGGCTGCCCAGTGGAACGCCGAGGCCGAATGACACGGAATAGGTGAAATCGTCGTTCGCGGCGATTGCGCCAATGGTGTCGCCGTCCCTGCCGGTCAGCCCGCTCCATCGCGTCACGCCGGCGCCGAGTTCCGTGACACTCCGCAGCACTCCGCCGAACAGCGGCGCCTCCATGCGATACGTACCCATCACCTGGGTCGCCTTCACGGTGCCGTTGCAACTGCCGCAGGCGGGGCCGACCAGGCGCAGGGGGACACTGACCATCGAGGCGGCGACGCCGATGGTCCGTTCTTCGCGCCCCCATTCGATGGCCACGCGCCGCGGCGCGGCCTTGTCGAGGTGCCATATGGCGTCACTGGCCTTGTCGGACACCGAGACGCCGCGCGTGCTGCCGTCGCCCACCGACAACCACAACGAAGGGCCGGAGTTGCTGGTGGGAACGCCGAAGACCTGCGCGCCGGCCGGGCTGGCCAAGGCGAGGGCAAGGAGGACGGTGGACAGGGCTCGCACGCCCGATAACTTAGCACGAAGCAACGTTCCACTCACAGTTCTTTTCCTCTAATCCGTTTCATCCGTGCTCGATCCTCGAATCACTGAGCGCCGCAACCCGCGCACGGCCGCCATCGACCTCGCGTCGCCGGCCGAGATCGTGGCCCTGATCAACGCCGAGGACGCCGGTGTTCCCGCGGCTGTCGCCGCGCAGGCCGGGGCCATTGCCCAGGCGGTGGCGATGGCCGAACAGACCTTTCGCGCCGGTGGGCGCCTCTTCTACGTGGGCGCCGGTACCTCCGGTCGCCTGGGCGTGCTCGACGCGTCCGAGTGTCCCCCAACTTACGGGGTAGACCCGGAGATGGTGCAGGGAATCATTGCGGGCGGCATGGCGGCGCTTACGCGGGCACAGGAGGGCGCGGAGGACCGCCCGGATGGTGCGCGTGAGGACCTCACGACATTCGGCGTGCGCAACGGAGACTTCGTCGTCGGCATCGCCGCCAGTGGCACCACCCCGTACGTGCGCGCCGCCCTCGAGTACGCGCGCCGCGTGGGC
Source organism: Gemmatimonadaceae bacterium (assembly GCA_036508735.1). GTDB lineage: Bacteria > Gemmatimonadota > Gemmatimonadetes > Gemmatimonadales > Gemmatimonadaceae > PNKL01. Next base: position 3,257 of record DATCGU010000094.1, on the reverse strand, counting down.
GCGCACACGGCCATCGTGGCCTGCTCACCGCCGCCGGCCGAGGCGCTCGCCGCCGCCGACATCGCCATCGTCGTCATCGTCGGCCCCGAGGTGGTCACCGGCTCCACGCGGATGAAGGCGGGCACGGCCACCAAGCTGGTGCTCAACACCATCACCACCGGCGCGATGATCCGCCTGGGCAAGACGTACGGCAACATCATGGTCGACCTGCAGTCCACCAACGACAAGCTGAAGGACCGCAGCGAGCGGATCTTGCGCGCGGTGTGCGGCGTGACGCGCGACGAGGCCCGTGCTCTATTGGACGCCGCAGGGCAGCGAGTCAAGACGGCCATCGTGATGCAGAAGCTCACTGTGGACCGCGCCGAGGCGGAACGCCGTCTCGCCGAGCACGGCGGGGTGATTCGACGAGTCATTCCCGATGCGCCGCCCCCGGTGAACGCGTGAGCGAAGCCTCGGGCCCCCCCGGCCCCCCCGGCCGGCCACTCGTCCTCGTGGGGCTGATGTCGGGCACCTCGCACGATGGGATCAGCGCGGCCGTGGTGCGCTTCTCGCTCACCGAACGCGCCGACCGTCCGCTTCCCGAGCTGCTGGCGTTCGTCCAGCGGTCGTACGCCGACGCGTTCCGCGCTCGCCTGCTCAGCGCCATCGCCACTCCCACGGCGCCGGCGGAGTACGCGCGGCTCGATTTCGAGCTGGGCCACCAACTGGCGAGCGCCGCCGTATCCGCCATCGCCGAGAGCGGCCTGGGGCGCGGCGAGATTGACGCCATCGCCTCGCACGGGCACACCGTGTGGCACGACCCGCCGCGCGCCACCTGGCAGTTCGGCCAGGGCGCGGTGATCGCCGAACGCACCGGACGACCGGTGATTTCCGACTTCCGCGTACGCGACGTCGCCGCCGGCGGGCAGGGGGCGCCGCTGGTGCCCATTGCCGACGCGCTGCTCTTTGCCGGCGGCGACTGGCGCGCCCTGCAGAACATCGGGGGCATTGGCAACGTGACCGTGGTCCCGCCGGGGGGCGGGGTGCAGGGAACACACGCCTTCGACACAGGCCCCGGTGTGGGCGTGGTCGATGCGGTCACGCGCGCGGTGCGGCCGGATCTTCCCTACGACGTCGATGGCCAGCTCGCGCTGCAGGGCAGGGCGATCGCGTCGGTAGTGGATGACCTGCTGGCGCACCCGTACTTCAGCGCGCCGCCGCCCAAGAGCACCGGACGCGAACTCTTCACGCCCTCGTACGTGGCCGTGTTCATGGCGAAGTGCCGCGCGGCGCGCCCGGGTTGCACCGACGCCGACCTGGTGGCAACCGCCGTGGAACTGACGGCGCGCAGCATCGCGCTCTCATACGAACGTTTCATTCCCCAGCCCATTGCCGACGTGGTGATCTCGGGCGGCGGCGCCCGCAACCCGGCGCTGGTGAATCGCCTGCGCGAGGTGCTCGCGCCGCGCGTGGTGAAGCACTTCGACCAGCTGTTCTTTGACGGCGATGCCAAGGAAGCGGTGGCCTTTGCCTTCCTCGGCTGGCTGCATATGCGCGGACTCCCCGGCAACGTGCCGGCGGCCACCGGCGCGCTCGGGCCCCGCGTGCTCGGCACCTGGTCGCCGGCCTGAAGGGGCACATGACGGAGCTGGGTCAGCATGTCATTGCGGCGCTGGGCTGGGACCGCGATCTCGGTTGGTCGGGAACCCGCGAGGCAATCGACCGGGCGCTGAGTGTGGGCGTCGGCGGCTTCCTGCTGCGCGGTGGCCCGCGCGGCGAGGTGGCGCAGCTGGCGCGCGCCCTGCATGCGCACGCGCCGCACGCGCTGCTGGTGGCCGCGGATGTCGAGCGCGGGGTGGGGGAACGGTTCGAGGGCGCCGCGGCGCTGCCACCGGCCGCCGCACTCGCGTCACTCGTGCAGGCCGACGTGGTGCGGCGTGCGGCGCGCGTGACGGCGCGCGACGCGCGATCGCTCGGCATCAACTGGGCGCTCGGCCCGGTGGTGGACCTCGACCTCGATGGTACGAATCCCATCGTCGGCACGCGAAGCTTCGGGGCCGACGCCGCGCGCGTATCCGACCTCGGCGCCGACTGGATTGACGCCTGCCAGGCGGAGAACGTGCTTGCATGCGCCAAGCACTTCCCCGGCCACGGCCGCACGACCATCGACTCGCATCTCGGCCTTCCCGGAATTCCGGCCGGCGCCGATGAATTGCGCGCCGCCGATCTCGCGCCCTTTCGCGCGGCCATCGATGCCGGCGTGGCGAGCATCATGACGGCGCACGTGGCGTATGCGGCGCTCGATGCGTCGGGGCGTGCCGCCACGCTCTCGGCGCCCATCGTCGGCATGCTGCGCCACGAGCTCCGATTCGAGGGCCTGATCGTCACCGACGCGCTCGACATGAACGGCGTGCAGGACACGGGCGACGAGGCCGAGGCCGCGGTACGCGCGCTTGAGGCCGGCTGCGACCTGCTGCTCGCGCCGTCCGACCCGGTGCGCGTGGTGCGTGCGCTCGAGGCCGCCGCCGTGGCGGGGCGGCTCGACGCCAACCGGCTGGCCGCGTCGCGTGTGCGGCGCGACTGGTGGGCCACCTGGGGGCGGTGGACGAACGACGCCAAGGGGCTGACGCTCGACGAGCGCACGTGGGCCAAGCAGGTGGCCGACAAGGTGCTGCGCAGCGAGCGCGGGCGCGTGCCGTGGCTGCCGCCGCACGCCGAGGTCATGATGGTGGACGACGATCCGCCGGCGAGCGCCCCGTCGCGCGATCCCTTCATTCACGCGCTGCAGGCGCTGGGTCGGCAGGTGAACGTGGTGGCCGGCGCCACGCCCGGGGGCGAGGGAGTGCTGGTGATCGCCGTCTTCGCCGACGTGGTGCCCGGCAAGGGGCACGTGAGCATCTCGCCGCCGGCACGGCTGACGGTGAAGCTCGCGGTGCAGGGCGCGAAGACGCTGAAGCGCGATGCGCTGGTGGTGCTGTTCGGGCATCCACGACTGGCGCTCGAGCTTCCCGATGCAGCGCACGTGCTGTGCGCGTGGAGTGGGGACCGGGGGATGCTGGAGGCTGCTGCTCGCGCGCTATGCTCTTGAGTTCAACTACAAGAGAAGCTGTACGCTCTACGCTGACCGCAACTGCAAAGGAAGCTCTACGCTTTACGCTATACGTTCTACGCCGTCCGCTGCAAGCAGTCGTTGCCCGCAGCGGACGGCGTACGGCGTATAACGTATAGCTTACAGCTTCTTTTGTAGTTAAGCAGTCCGTACAGCGTACAGCTTCTTT
>DATCGU010000093.1:0-6967 GCA_036508735.1 Gemmatimonadaceae bacterium | reverse complement strand
CGATGCGGCGGATGCGCGCTCGTGGGAGCAGCACGAGGTCGAACTCTGGTTGCAACCACTTCCCGCCGCCGCCGACGCCGTCGTCCTTACGCAGTGGGTGCTTCGCAACCTCGCCCAGCGCCATGGCATGCTCTGCAGCTTTGCCCCGATGGCTCGCAAGGGTCATGCGGGCAGCGGGCTGCACTTCCATTTTGCACCCATGGCCCACGGGAGCTACCGGCCGCACTCCACCCCGGACGATCGGTTGACGTCCGAAGCCAAGTGGTTGATTGGCGGCCTGGTAAAGCACGGCGGTGCGCTGATGGCCTTCGGCAACCGCAGCCGCGATTCGTTCGTTCGTCTCAGCCAGGGCAAGGAAGCGCCGAGTGCCATGACGTGGGGGCGTTACAACCGCAGGGCGCTGGTTCGGATTCCCATCGTGCCAACCGACGAATCCGGGCGGCCCACAAGTCCGCAAACGATCGAGTTCCGCCTGCCGGATGGATCGGCGCATCCCCACTTGCTGCTTGCGGGCGTGGCGCAGGCCATGGTGGATGGACGCGTGATCCCCGACTTGGACACCCTGATCGCGCGGTCGGAAGTCTCGGTACTTGGAGCCTCGGCGACGGAGCACCGGGTGCCACTGACATTCACCGAGATTGCCGACGCAATCGAAGTGAGCCGCCCTGCGCTGGAGGCCGGCGGCATCTTCGCGCCATCCCTGCTGAATCGCGTGGTGGCGACTCTGAGGGATTAGGGGTTTGGCTCCCGTCCGGACGTTCTGAGCACGGCGGCCTGCGCCGCTCCAAGAAACAGCCCGAAGATCGCCCCGTATGACAGCACCAGGTGCGCCTTCAGGATCGGCACTTCGAACAGCTCGAGCGCCGCAGCGGCAAGGGAATAGCCGAGCGCCCCGCCGATGGCGCTCGCGATCATCCACTTGCGCCGATGCAGCATGACGGAGCGCAGGCGCCACCATTGGGCACCTCCAATCACCAGTCCAATGATTGCGCCACCGACGCTCTCGATGATTCCTTCGCTGATCACCACACTCACGGTCGGGCTGATCAGGTTGCCCGTCAGCTCGCCTGCCACCGCGGCCAGGGCGTAGCCCGCCGACGCGCCGAGTGCCGATGCCATCAGCCAGGCGCGTAACACCACGGTTCCGCGTTGCATCGCGAAGTACTGCGCGCCGGCGAGCACCAGGCCAATGGCGGCGCCGTACAGCAGCATGAAAAGCATTCCGGCCAGGACGGGACTCAGCATCGCCGAGAGGGGCGCAGTGAGATACGTGCTCACCGACGTGCCTGCGGAGAGTCCGACGGTAGTGGCCAGCACCCAACCAATCCAACTCGGCGCCACACCTGGGGTGCGCGCCGTGGCATCTCGGCCGCTCATTTCAGCGTCCCCTGCTGGGTGATGGTACCCCAGCGATAGAGGGGATGCAGTTCCGTCCAGGCCCCGTGCTGTACTTCCACCACATATCGGCCTTCCATCCACACGTGATCGCCCACACTCGGCAACGGACCCGGGAACGGATCGGGATTCGTCGCGCAGATGCGGATGGCATCGGCCTGCAGCGGAGGAAACTGGCAGATCGCCTCGACGACGAGGTTGCCGCCCTCTTCGGCGCTGCCGGCGTTCAGCAGCACCTGGTCCGGCGCGTCGAGCCGTAGCTGCAGATGAATGTCCCCGTCGGCTTCCATGGTCCGCGTCACGATCGTGCCGTGGGCGCGAATGCACGGTGTCACGCTGCGCAGCCGGGCCGGGCGATACACATACCGGTCCTGGTTGCCGGGAGTGCAGGGGGACGTCGCCTGCACGGCGGTCGACACGAGCGCACTGACATTTTGCGTCGCGGGCTCTGCGTTGCGGTCGGCGCAACCAACGCCCAACGCCATGATGAGGGCAGGCAGGAATCTTCGTGCGGCAACCATGACCACGCTCCGTGATGCGGGGACCGCCGATGGCAGTCACCAAAGCTAGCGTCTTTGATTGCGCGCGGATGCCTCTTCCCGCCTGCCTACGGGCGAGTCATCCTTGTGCCCATGCCCAACACCGAAACCGCCGAGTTCATCACCCTTCAGACCGCCCTCGCCGGGCGCTACTCGCTCGAACGCGAGCTGGGACGCGGCGGCATGGGCATCGTGTACCTCGCGCGGGACGTGGCGCTCGATCGGCTGGTGGCGCTCAAGCAACTGCCGTCGCGTCTGGCCACCGAGCCCGCGTTGCGCGACCGGTTCCTGCGCGAGGCCCGCACCGCCGCCAAGCTTTCGCACCCCAACATCGTGCCCATCTTCGCCGTCGAGGAGGCGGGTGAGTTCGTCTTCTTCGTGATGGCGTACGTGGATGGCGAGACGCTGGGCCAGCGCGTGCGCACGCGCGGCCCCATGCCTCCGTCGGAGCTGGCTCGCATCCTGCGCGAGGTGGCCTGGGCGCTGGCCTACGCCCACGCACAGGGGGTCGTGCATCGCGATGTCAAGGCCGACAACATCCTGCTCGAGCGCGATTCGGGCCGCGCGCTCGTGGCCGACTTCGGGATCGCGCATGTGACACAGGCCACTGGCGCCACCAGCCCCCCCGGCGCCCCCGGCGTCCGCGAGGTCCTCGGTACGGCGGAGTACATGAGCCCCGAGCAGGCCAGCGGCGAAGCGGTGGACGGGCGGAGCGACATCTACTCGCTGGGCGTCGTGGCGTTCTACGCGCTGTCGGGCCGTCTTCCATTCGAAGGTCCCACGCTTGGCGCGGTGCTGGCCAAGCACCTCACGCAACCCGCTCCGCTTGTGGCCGAGGTATGCGAGGGCGTGCCCAGCCGCCTGGCGCAGGCCGTGGACCGGTGCCTCGCCAAGGACCCCGCGGCGCGCTTTGCCACGGGCGAGGACCTGGCCGACGCCGTGGCCGCCGCCATCGAGGCCCGGCGCGAACTGCCTGTGCCACTCCGCGTGTTCATCAAGAAGTCGCGGCAACTCAACCGCACGCTCGGCGGCGTCGCATTCCTCGAGCTGTACATTGGCGTATCCATGATTGGGATGGTCATGAGCGGGGTCCCTGGAATGGCGCTGGAATTCGGGGCGATTCTCCTAATGATCGCGACGATTCCAGCGATCACGCTCGTGTCACAGGCGCGCGCCCTGCTCAAGGCGGGCTGTGGCAGGGAAGAGCTGATGGTTGCGTGGAAGTCGGAGCTCGAGCGCGAGCGCGAGGAGCGGGCGTTCGAGTACGGCCACGCCGTGTCGCGATTCGAACGCGCGATGCGATGGACCACCGTGATCGGCCTCGGGACCGTGGTCGCTGCCTGGGGACGGCTGTCCATCTTCGGAAGCTCCATCGAGCTTGTGCAACAGTTGCTCGTGCTCGGTGCCACTGCGACGCTGGGCGGTGGTGCGTTCAGCCTGTTGCGTCACGAACGTCGCACGAATCTGGTTGGCCGACTGCTCGGCAAGCTGTGGGAGAGCCGCCTCGGCCGGCAGCTATTCCGGCTGGCCGGCATCTGGCTTCGCCCTTCGGCCATCGCCGCTCCGGCGACGCATCGGCCCACCGAGCTGGCGCTCGGGATGGCGGTGGACGCGTTGTTCGAGGCCCTGCCCAAGCCCGCGCGACGCCAGCTCGGTGACCTGCCCAGGATCGTGCGCGGTCTCGAAGACGATGCCATGAAGATGCGGCGACGGGTGAACGAGCTCGAAGACTCGGTCGCCAAGATCGAGGCCACCAAGCGTTCCGAGTCCGCCTCGCAGGCGAACGTCGTGCACGCCGACCGCCGCGAGGCACTCGATCGCGACCTGCACGCGGCCCGCGACCTCGCCCGGCGGCGCCTGGCCGACGCGGTGACCGCGCTCGAGGGAATCCGGCTCAACCTGTTGCGCCTCACGGCGGGCACGGGAAGCGTGGACAGCCTCACGGCAGACCTGGCGGCGGTGCAGGAAGTGAGTGACGGCGTGCGATTCCTGCTGGCGGGTGAGGCCGAGGTGGAGCAGGCGCTGAAGCGCTAAGCAGGGAGCGCGACGCTTTCTTACGGTGCGCCCGTCTTCCTCTGCGCCTCCACCAGCGGCACGCTGTACCCGAACTGCCACTGCGAATGCTCGCGCTCGGGCTTCGGCACCTCCAGCATTCGCTCGAAGAACTGCATCAGGTGCATCTGAGACGACGTGATCAGCGAGCCGGCGATTTCTGGCTGCTCCCAGAAGACCTTCCAGTAGCTCTTCGTCGCGGCACGCACTGTGTCGAGCGCCGCCGCCGGCGCCGCGCCATCGGCGAACTGCGTGAGGTAGCGGCTGAGCGGCACGTAAACGGCGCGCACGCGCGCCGAATACACGGAATCGGCCGCCCGCAGCCCGGCAATCTGGTCGGTACGCAGGAAGAGCGAGTCGCTCTCGTCGATGAGCGCGCGGAAGATGTCCGATGTCTCGCGCAGATAGAACGAGGCCAGGGAGTCGGCGCTCCGGCGCTCCCAGCCCTTCGCCTGCTTCACGGGCTCCATCGCCCGGCGCAGTCGCTGCAGCTCGAAGTCGGTCGAGAGCTTCGCGTGAAAGTCAAGCGTGATGCGAAACGGCGTCCGCTGATTCGTCAGGGCCGGCCGGGTCTCGGCGAAGCGCGGATTCACGTCATATGCGAACGTCCGCGTGGCGGCGTTGAAGCCGCGCGGCACCAGGAGCACCGGGTCCGGCACGGGGCTCGAGCCCCACCCGTGCATCCCGGCCGCACCATGCAGCATCTGGTCGACGCCGCCGAGCACGTTGTCCAGGTAGACGCTCATATCGAGCATCTTGTAGATCTTCTCGGGGAGGCGCGGCCTCCACTGCATGTTGAGCGTGGCGGTCCACGGGCCGCGGCATCCGTTGCGCTCGGCCACGCGTCCAGCGAACGCCGCGATGCAGGCCCGCGCGCTGGGCGTGCCGTTGGCGATGAGTGCGCGCAGTTGCGTCGCCAGCGCCGGGTCCGGCGTCGTTGCAGCATCCGGCACGTATGCGCGATCTCCCGAGCGCCCGTCGCCGTTCACGTCGCCCTGCACGATGGGCGTGAACGGCAGGCCCGATTGTGCGCGTGCGTAGAGCGTGAATGCGCCGGTGTACTTGCTGTAGAACCCGCCCTGCATCAGGACGATCTGGCGCGCATCGCTTGCGCTGGGCGCCCACTCGCGGGTGCGCGGATCCCCGAACGCCGCGCCATCGAAGCCGCGGTACTCGCGCCGCGACTGCTGCAGGGTGTAACTCACCGACCCGTACAGCGAGCCGGGCCAGCGGCGCATCTTGAATACGTCCGGTGCCACGCTCAGCGTGACCTGTCCGCCGTACCCGCGCAGGTCGCTCGTGCGCACGCCCACACGCCCAAAGGCACCGGCGCGTCGTGCCTCGACGCCGCTCACCGTCCCGCTGGCAGCGTCGATGGACGCCGGGGTGACGAAGACCGGGCGGTCGGCTTCGTTGGCCAGCGCAAAGCGCTGTATGCCGCTGAAGTTCGCGTCCACGGTGCCGGGCTGGTTGAGGTCGTACGAGCCGAGCCCGTTCAGCTTCACGAGGAACGGGCCGACGTCCGAGTCCCAGCCCAGTGACGCGCGCCAGCTGCGCGGCACGTCATAGGACGGGTCAATGAGAGACACGCCCGGTGCGCTCTCCGCCAGCACGCCGCCGCCGCCGGCGCACGCCGTTGGCGCCGATGCCGGATTCGCCATGAGGTCGGTCCAGTCTGGCACCGGCACCGCCACCCCGACGCACGACAGCGACAGGGCGCTGCCGCCCAGCCCGGTGCGGGCGCGGGCGTCGGCCACGAGGTCGGGGCGCAACAGGTCGCGGAACTCGCCGATGCCGCCCCGGATCACTCCGGTCGGATTCCTGTAGAAGCTGCCCACCATGTTGTTCGACATCCCGTTGCCGTTGTTCTTGTCGTGGTTGAACGTGTACGAGAAGCCGACGCGCGGACTCACGTGTACTCGCGTGGGCGCCGCACCGGTCGTCACGCCGAGCGCGCTCTCGAGGGCGCCGTTGCGCGCCGGTGCATCGCTGAAGCCGTTGGCCTCGACGCGGGCACCGTACATCAGCGAGAAGAAGCGCGTCGGGAAGAATGAGTGCGTGAATGCGGCGGCGCCGTTCCAGACCGCGCCGGTCCGCACAGGCTGCGTGAGCGTGCGCGAGTAGCTCGCCGCGCGGCCGGCGGCGAGGTCGTCGATGGAGTTGAACGCATAGTGCCCGAGCAGGTCGGCGCCGCCCGAGGCGTCGAGCGCATCGGTGCGCGCCCATACGTGCGCCTTGAACGTGTGCTTGCGTCCCCGGGCGTTCCAGATGAGCTCGTTCATTCCTTCCCACGTGGTGCGTTCCTGGCGACTGTCGAGGAACGAGCTCCCGCCGAGCGCGAGCGAACTGATGCCCTCCCCGTTCGCGCCGGTGGAGCGCACGAGCACGCTGGCACCGGGAAGGGCGAGGTACGGCGTGCCGGAGGTGTTCGTCCGGTTGAAACCGATCTTGCTCTCGTTGAGCATGCGGCGTCCCGGGCCGAAATAGGTTTCGGCGCGCGCCTGCACGCCGAGTCCGTGCACCCGCTGATCGCCGCCCGCCGACGGCGCCGAGAGCGCGCCGAAGTTGAGTCCGCCACTGCGGCTCTGGCTGTACATCGTGGTGAGCGCGCGCACGTTGAGCGTGTCGCGCGTGTCGTCCAGGCGCCCGAGCCAGGTCACCGTCTCACTCTGCCGGTCGCGGGGAATCCCGCCGGCGCTGAGGGGGAGGCCCAGCCCCCGCGCCACGTTGAGGGCGCGCGACACGGAGTCGCGCGCGACGCCCGAGCTGGCGAGCACGTCCGGTCCGGCGCCGAGGAGCGTCACCGCGTCGCTGGCGACGCGGGCGTAATCGAGCCCCACGTTGTACGTCATCGCATGGCGGATGAGTTCGCCGTCGGCGCCGACGCTCCCCTTGAGGTTGGATTGCGGCACGCCGAGTGCGCGTCCCACGGCGTCGGTGAACTGCAGCGACCGGGCGTCCCACGTCGCGTAGGCATTGCG
>DATCGU010000092.1:0-5581 GCA_036508735.1 Gemmatimonadaceae bacterium | reverse complement strand
CATCGCGGTGCGCGGCCCCATCCACACTGGCGCCCGTCCCGCGGCCGTGGCCTGATCGGCAATCAACTGCGACGTCACGCCGGCGATGGGCTGCTCGCGCGCCGGATAGATGTCGGCGAGGAAGATAGCGTCGGCCGCGGCAAGCGCCTCGCCGAACTCCAGGGCAAAATCGCGCGTGCGACTGAACAGGTGCGGCTGGAAGGCCACGACGATGCGCCGGCCGGGAAACGCCGAGCGCGCGGCGGCCAGCGTAGCGCGGATTTCGGTGGGGTGGTGCGCGTAGTCATCGACGATTTCGATACCCTGCACCGCGCCCAGTCGCTGGAAGCGCCGCTCCGCGCCAGCCAGCGACGCGAGGCCCGGCGTCATCAGCGCAACCTTCAGCCCGAACCCGCCGATGCCGACGGCCAGCGCCGCCAGCGCGTTGCGGACGTTGTGCTCGCCGGGCACGCGCAGCAACGCCACGCCCGCCAGTTCATCGTCGAACACGACGTCGAACGTCGTGCCGCCGCCCATCGGACGCACGTTGACGGCGCGCAAGCGCGCGTCGGCGCTGGTGATGCCGTAGCGAATCACCTTGGACGCCGCCGGCGTCGGGAGCGCGTTGGCGCCCGCGTCGTCGGCACACAGCACGACACAGCGCGCCCGCGAGACGAACTCGGCGAAGGTCCGCGTGATGTCGGCGAGGTCCGCATAAATGTCGAGGTGATCGGCCTCGACGTTCGTCACCACCGCCACCTGCGGCCAGAGCGCCAGGAACGACCGGTCGTACTCGTCGGCCTCCACCACGAACACATTCTCGCCGCCGTACCTCAGATTGCCACCCCACGCGGTGACGCGCGCCCCCACCACGCCCGTGGGCGATATGCCCGCCGCGGCCAGCGCCTCGGTGGTCATCACGGTGGTGGTACTCTTGCCGTGCGTTCCGGCAACGCCAATCAGCGTACCGCCGGTGCAACACTCGGCGAGCGCCTCGGCGCGGCGCACCAGCGGCAGCCCAAGCTCGCGCGCTCGAGCCAGCTCCCGATGGTCCCTGGGCATGGCGCTCGTGTACACCACGGCGCGCGCACCGTCGAGGTGCGCCGCGTCGTGCCCCGCCTGCACCCGTACCCCCACGTGCTCGAGGTCCGCGACACTCCCGGGATTCTGGTCGCAGCCGGTGACGCGCATGCCGCGCCGCACGAGCAGCTCGGCAAGTGCGCTCATTCCCGCGCCAGCCACGCCGATGAAGTGCACCGGGCGTTCGTCGTTTCGGTCGATCAGGGGCATGGGGAATGGTGACGCGAGGGATTCGCGAGTGGAAGACGACCGGCGACGCCCCGACGTGACCGACGGCGGGCAATTACACGCTTCAGGACGCAATGGAATGGTTGCGGCCCCAGAAAGCCTCGGTGCTACACTGGAGCTCGATTTGACAGGGGAACCTGACGTCCTTACTTTGTGTAAGGAATCTCAGGAGCCCCGAATGCCCATGGCCACCATGACCAGCAAAGGACAGATCACCGTACCCAAGGCGGTGCGGGACGCACTCGGCCTCATCGAGGGAACGAAGGTGGATTTCGAACTCCTCCCCGACGGTGCCGCGCTGATGCGGGTGAAGCGGAAGTCCATCATGTCGCTCTTCGGCAAGTACTCCACGGGCGGCATCAAGGTGAGCATCGACGAGATGGACCCCCGGACCCTGGACATCTTCAAGTGATCGCGCTTGACACCAACGTGCTGCTGCGGTTCGTCCTCTCCGATCCGGACGAGCCGCAGACGACCGTCGCCGAGCGATGGGTTCGGCGCCACGCCCGTGACGGCATTCACGTGGATGACATCGTGCTGTGCGAGACGCTCTGGGTACTGCAATCGAGATACCGGTGGGGCCGAGCCGCGGTGGCCGCGCTGGTCGGGGATCTTATCGAGGCGGACGGGTTTGCCTTCGATGACGACGCCGTGGTGCGCCGAGCGCTCGGCGCCTTCGGCGCAGGCAAAGGAGACTTCTCCGACTATCTCATTCGCGAACGAGCCCGGCGTGCGGGCGCGGAGCCGGTGGCGACATTCGACCGCTCGCTGCATCGCGGCGCGGGATTCCAGTTCATCGGCTAGCGACGGGCCGCGCGAGAAGCGCGTTGATGCGCCGCGCAATGTCCTCCGCTGCATGCGGCCTTCCGCGCGCCCGCGCGGCGTCGGCCATCTGCTTCAGTCGCGCCGCGTTGCCCAAGAGCCCGCGTACCGTGCCGTCCAGGCGCTCGATGGTCAGCTCGCGCTGCGGCAGGTGCACCCCCGCCCCGGAACGTTCGATCACGATCGCATTCCTCGTCTGGTGATCGGCGGCGGCAGTAGGCAACGGCACGAGGATCATGGGGATTCCCCACGCCGACAGCTCGCTCGTTCCCATCATCCCCGCGCGCACCAGCGCGAGGTCACTCGCCGCATACGCGTCGGCGATGGGCGCGAGGTACGGCACCACGCGAACGTCGGGACGGTCGTAATGGCTGAAGGCGTCGTACTGCGCCTTGCCGGTGGCCCAGATGAGGCAGAGATCGTCCGGCACGCCGCGCTCCACCCACGCCGCCACCGCCTGGTTGATGGCCCGCGCTCCCTGGCTTCCACCGAACACGAGCAGCACGCGTGCCCGCGCCGGGAATCCCCACCTCGCGCGCGCCGCCGCGGCGTCGGGGAAGATGTCAGGCAGGGGCTCGATGGGGTTGCCGGTGTCGATGTACTCGCAGCGGCCCCGGGGCAATGTCGCGGCGGCTTCGGGAAACCCGAGGTACGCCTGCGTCGTGAAGCGCGCGCTCAGCCGCGCCGTGATTCCCGGATACGCGTCGCCCATGTGCTGCACCACGGGTATGCCGTGGCGCCATGCCCAGAACATCGTGAGGCCGGCAGCGTAGCCGCCGGTGCCGACCACGAGGCGCGGATGCTGCGCGCGCCCAAGGCGCCCGAGTGCTCCCCACGCGCCGGCGGCCCCGCGCAACGTCTTCCAATTGTTCCAGACCCGCGGGCGATACAGCGGATGCAGGTCGAGCAGCGTGTGCGGGAACTCCGTCGCCGGCAGGACGTCGCGTTCGATGCCGCGCCGCGCGCCCACGAAGTGCGGGCGCACGTCAGCATTCACGCGCACAAGGGCGCGGGCGATGGCGAGGCCGGGGTACAGGTGGCCACCGGTACCACCCCCAGCAAAGAGCACCGTCACCGGCGCACCCGTTGGGTGGCCGCTCACCGGGCTGCTCGCGGGGCCGTTCACGGGGTCGCGTCCGTTCCGCTCACGTGTTGCTCACGCACCGACGGCCATCGGCGCCACGCCGGGCACCGCGCGCGTCGGGTCGGTGGCGGGCTCGCCGTGCACGCGCTCCTTGTCGCTCCCGATGTTTACGAGGATCCCCGTCATCAGCAGCGAGAGCAGCAGGTTGGAGCGGCCGTACGAAATGAACGGCAGCGTGAGCCCGGTGGTCGGCAGCAGGCCGATGACCACGCCGAGGTGCAGGTAGGCGGTGCTCACCATCGTGAAGGTGATGCCGATGGCCAGTAGGCGCTGGAACGGCGTGCGGGCCTGTTGCGCGATGCGAAAGCCGAGCCAGCAGTAGGCCGCGAAGAGCAGCGTCACGACGGCAATGCCGACGAAGCCCCATTCCTCCCCGATGTTGCCGCCGATGAAGTCGTTGTAGGGCAGCGGCAGGAACCCGTACTGCTGGCGCCCTTCCCCGTATCCCACGCCGAACCACCCGCCCGACCCCACGGCGATCAGCGACTGCTGCAGCTGGAAGTTCACCTCGCGGTGCACGGCACTGGCGTCGGCGAAGCCGAGCACGCGCTCGAGCACGTACTGCAGGCGCTCCACCTGGCTCCAGATCACCGGAATCGCCGCGATACCGAGGAAGACGAAATGGCCAATGCGCACGCCGGCGGCGAACAGGATGACGCCCATCAGCAGCACGAAGTAGACCGCGATCGACAGGTCGGGCTCGAGCGCGCCCAGCACCGTCAGCAGGCCGACGACGAGCAGGATGGGCAGCAGCCCCTTGCTGAGGCGGCGCAGCTGGTCCGCCTTCTTGACGGTGAGCATCGCCGTCCAGACGATGACCGCGAGCTTGGCGTATTCCGATGGCTGGATGGACCCGCCGAGCAGGAACCGGCGCGATCCGTGGATTGCCGGAGCGAGGCTTCGCGTGAAAGGCAGCACGCAGAGCGACATCAGCACGATGGCGCCGATCATCACGGGCCACGCAATCTCGCGCCACCACTCGGCGTCGCGCTTGGCGGCAACCACGAACAGCACCGTGCCCACGGCAATGCCCGACAGCTGGCGCAGCAGGAAGTGCGTGCTGGCGAAGCCAGACTGCATGGCGACGATCGCACTGGCGCTGTACAGCGTGGCCAGGCCGAACGCGAGCAGCGTGGCCGTGAGCATCACCAGCGCGCGCGCCTCGACGATCATCCGCCAGCGGTCACGCGAGCGCTCGGCCAGCGCGATGCGCACGGTCACGGCAGTTGCTGCGCGAGCCGGCGGAACGCCTCGCCGCGCGCCTCGTAGTTGGTGAACATGTCGAAACTCGAGCAGGCGGGGGCAAGGAGCACCGCATCGCCCGGCCCGGCGGCGGCGCGTGCGGCATGCATGACCTCGTCAAATGACGACCCGCCCCGCGCCAGCGGCACGCGCCCCTCGAGGTCGTGCGCAATCAGCGGCCCGGCTTCTCCGAAGGCGATCACCAGCTTGGCGTGCTGCGTCAGCGGCCCGACGAGCGCCGTGTACGGTTCGCCCTTGTGCTTGCCGCCGAGCAGGACGACGGTGGGCTGCGTCATCGACTCGATGGCCACGCGCGCCGACGTCACGTTGGTCGCCTTGGAATCGTTGATCCAGCGCACGCCACCCAGGTCGGCCACGACCTCGAGCCGGTGCGGGAGTCCGTGAAAGCTCCGCACGGCGTCGGCCAGCGTCGCACGTGCCGCCGGCGCCTGGTGCGCCGGGTCGGCGACCATGACGGCCAGCAGCGCGGCCAGCGTGTTCTCCACGTTGTGCCAGCCCAGCAGCGGCAGCGCGGCGCGCGGGACGAGCGGCTGGCCAAAGAGCACCAGCGCATCGCCCGCCTCGTCGTAGTGCGCGGCGGCATTCCGGAGACGACGGGAAAACTCCCAGCGGGTACCCGCGGCCCCTGCCCCGAGGTCGCGCGCCGTCGCGTCATCGGCGTTTGTCACCCACCGCGACGCCGGCGTGGCGTTGCGATACAGCAGCGCCTTGTCCGCATAGTACGCCCCGACCGAAGGATAGCGATCGAGGTGATCGGGGCTGAGGTTGGTCAGCACGCCCACCACCGGGGCAAGGCCCGGCGTGTCGTGCAGCTGGAACGACGAGACCTCAAGCGCAATCCAGTCCGGCCGTTCGTCGCGCAGTGCAACGTCGCTCAGCGCGCGCCCGATGTTGCCGGCGGCCACCGCGCGATGCCCCAGGGCCTGCAGCAGGTGCGCCGCGAGCGCCGTGACGGTGCTCTTGCCATTGGTGCCAGTGATGGCGATGTACGGCACGCCACGCAGCGCGAGGAGGGCCACTTCCATTTCGCCCACCACCGGCACGCCGGCGGCGCGCGCGGCCGAG
>DATCGU010000091.1:0-3030 GCA_036508735.1 Gemmatimonadaceae bacterium | reverse complement strand
CCGAGCGTGAGCGCCACGTGGCCGGCGTTGCTCG
Source organism: Gemmatimonadaceae bacterium (assembly GCA_036508735.1). GTDB lineage: Bacteria > Gemmatimonadota > Gemmatimonadetes > Gemmatimonadales > Gemmatimonadaceae > PNKL01. Next base: position 2,996 of record DATCGU010000091.1, on the reverse strand, counting down.
AGACGGCGCGCAGCGTCTGGCAGACGCCCTTGGGCAGGCCGGTGGTGCCCGAAGTGAACATGATCATCGCCGGTTCGTCTTCGTGCACGGTCTCGAAGGCTCCGAGGTCGACCTCGGTCGTGGCCACCGGCAGACCCGCCGGGCCGGCCGCACCCCCGGCGGCCGAGCCCTCAGCGGCATCTCCAAGGCCGCTCACGAGGCCATCCGCATCGGCGGTCACGACCAGCCGGCGTGGACCGTCGGAGGTGCACACGTCGGCGACCGGCAACATCAGCACGTCCGGCGCCGCCTTGTCGATCAGCCAGCCAACGTCCGCGGCCGGCAGGCTGGTGTTGAGCGGTACCACGACACCACCCGCAAGCCAGATCCCGAGCATACTGACGAAGAACTCGTCGTACTCTTCGAGGAAGAGCGCCACGCGGGCGCCGCGGGTCGTGCCGGCCGCACGCAGCGCGGCCGCCACCGCCGCGGCGCGGCGCAGCGAGTCGGCGAAGGTGTACGTGCGCCCACGGGTCGTGAGCAGCACGCCGTCCGGACGCACCTCAGCCCAATGCCGCAGGCGCGCCACGGCGTCGGTCATGAGGTCGAGAGGTGTCACGCGAGACCGGCGGCTGCCGTCAGAAACCGACGTAACGGAACTCTGTGAGCCGGTTGCCGACAAGAACGGCCACGGTGATCGCCAGGAAGAGGAGGAACCAGAGGAAGGTCTGCAGACTCAGCCCGAGGCCGTAGAACAGCCAATGCAGGCGCGGCTCCGGACCGGTCGGCCGCGCATCTCCGGTGTCGTCGGGTGTCCCCGGCTCCTCGACCTGCGGCGCCTCAGGCATCGTCCGCTTTCTTGCGCGCGACGTAAGCCAGCATGTGGTGCACGGTGTCGAGGTTCTCGAACACGATGTCCATGGGCTTCACCCTGATGGAGAAGGTCTCCTCGAGGAAGGCGATGAGCGCCGTGAGGTTCATCGAGTCCAGCAACTGGTCGCGGAACAACGACGTGTCCGCGGTGACCTCCTCGTCGTCGAGGTCGGCCTCTTCGCGGATGAACTCGAGAATCGTGTCGGCATCGCTCATGATGTGCCCTTCGTGCGTGGAGTGACGGGGGCGGCGCCGGCGCTCAGGGCCGCGTTCCCGCGCTGTACGAGAATCTCATAGGGTTCGTGAACCCGGTCGCCTCCACGCCGGCCTTGAAGACACCCGCCAGGGTGAAGACGCGCTCGGCGGTCTGGAAGCCCTGCTCCAGGCCCCATTCGTCACTGAGGATATGGCCGCGGCCGGCGGCCCAACCGTAGGCGCCGAACTGGCTGGTGCCGTCGCCGTTGCCGACCACGAGGCAGCCATTGCGCACGAACGGCAGCCAGGTGGCGAGGATGGCGGTCTCGGCACCGCCGGAGCGGCGGCCGGCGGTGGCCATCACGCCGATGGGCTTGTTGGCGAGCTTGAAGTCCTGGTGACGCAACGGCCGCGTGCGCATGATGAACTTCGAGAACAGATCGGAGGGCAAGCCGAAGTAGACGGGCGTCGCGATCAGCAGGCCGTCGGCAGCCACCATCTTGTCGAGCACCGATTGCACGTCGTCCTCGTTCGCCCGCACGCAGGGGATGAACTTGCCCGTATCCTTGGTCTTGCCACAGACGTTGCAGGCTTTGCACGGTTCGACGCGCAGGTCGCGAAGATGGACGATCTCGTGCTCCGCCTCTCGCGGGTAAGCAACGTCGAGCTTCTCGAACGCCGTCTCGAGCATGATGCCGCTGTTGCTGTGGTCGCGGGGGCTGCAATCGAGCCCCAAGAGTCGCACCGCCATACGTCGAGCTCCCGTCTATGCACGCCCGTCCGGACACGACGGCGAATGGGATCGTCCGGCTCACACTCTCGATCCGGACTGCGATTCTACCAGATGCTCCGCGTGCCTGCCGCTCCTCCCCCACGTGAGGCGCCGGCGCGAGCACGACGAGCAGCTGTGGTGCCGAAGGTGGGAATCGAACCCACACCCCGCGTGAACGGGACCGGATTTTGAGTCCGGCGCGTCTACCAGTTCCGCCACTTCGGCACAGAAGGCTCGCGAGCGCAGCGAGCGGGCACTCATGCTACCGCGAATCGCGCCCAAACGGGAACGGCCGGCAACGCTGAGGAGCGCCACCGGCCGTTTCACTGCCCAAGCCGAGGCTCAGGCAGACTCACCTGTCGAACTCAGTACTGAGACGCCCAGGTGGTCGTCCACATCCGCGCGCCCATGCCCTTGTGGATCGCATAGGCCGTGGCATAGATCTGCGCACTGCCGTCGTAGATGCTGTCGTGGCGATAGGGATTCCAGCTCGCAGCCCAGGTGCCCGTCCAATACTGGAACAGACCCTTGTACGCGGTGCTGGAACCAGCGAAGCGGCCACCGCCCGATTCGCCCATCATCATGCGGTACATGCCGTCCGCCTTCACGTGGTACTTCGCGGCGGCCATCCTGATGATGGGCTTCCACTCGCCGTGACTCTCCCAAGCGGCAAACCGCCGCTGCAGACGCACGCGCTTGGCGAGTCGCCGCACACGATGCTTCCAGCGGCGAACGGCCCGGCGCTGCTTGTCGACCCTGGCCCGAAGCTCGGCAAGAGTCGGTGAGGCAGGCGCTGCAGGGATGGTAGTGGCCGCAGGAGCCGGGATGGTGGACGCGGGAGCCGTAGTGGTGGTCGCAGGATCCATGGTGGCGCCGGATGCCGGGGCGGCGAGCGTCGCGGCCACGGCGGCTTGGGCGACGGTCAGGCGCTGGCGTGCGTGACGCAGTTCACGCTGGGCGTGCCGGAGCTTGCCCTTCAGGGCCAACGCATCGGCCTTCGGGGCGATGACTGCGGTGGTGAGGGCGGTGGCGACGATGAGGAGCGCGAGGATCGCGGTCCAGCGATGGCATCGGGTCACAACGTCCTTTCGACGTGATTTCCCCGGGGGCAGCGGCAGCAGCCTGTGCCGGCGGGGCGTTCGGCGTTCCAGGCCGTGACCGACCCAACATGCGCGCG
>DATCGU010000090.1:0-19523 GCA_036508735.1 Gemmatimonadaceae bacterium | reverse complement strand
CGCTCCACCACGGCACGGCGCGCCACGTCGGTGTCGGCATGCAACCGCCACAAGGCGGCGCTGCTCGCGCCCAGTTCGATGCCGCTGTCTATGCCAAAGCCGACCAGCGCCACGCTACCCGCCGCCAGTCCCGCGGAAATGGCGATGATTCCTTCGAGCGTGTTGTAGGCGAGCGTGGCGATGTTCAGCCGCCGGCTCCGCGCGACCAGATGATGGCGCGAGTCAGCGCGGTCGGTAGCAAGCACGACTGAAGCCTCCACCGGCCTTACCGGACCTTGGGGATCGGGCCGCGCTGCGATCGCCTACCTTCGCACCTCGGTCGCCAGGACGCTGCCGTCGCCCTGCGTTGTTCCAACCACAGTGACCCGCATGTCGTTGGCGAGCGCTGCGCACGTACCGCTGCCGAAGCTCGTCGCCGCGCTCGTCTTGATCGTCTTGCCTTCGAGCGTGAAGGTCAGTATCGGGCATCCGGCGACGAGACCGTGGATCGTGCCGGTGATGGTGACGGACGTCGCAGTCGGTGGCACCGGCGCCGGCGGCGTCGGTACCGGGAGTGCCGGCGCCGGGCGAACCGTCGTCGCCAGGACGCTGCCGTCGGCCTGCGATGTGCCGACGACCGTCACCCTCACGTCGTTCTTGAGCGCCGTGCAGGCAACGTCCCGAAAGCTCGTGGTCGCGTTGGTCTTGATGGTCTTGCCCTCGAGCGTGAACGTCAGCGCGGGGCAACTGCCACCGAATGCGCGAATGGTACCCGTCACCGTGCTGGTGGCCGTCCCGGTGGTTCCAGCGCCATCGCTGCCGTTGGCGGTGTTGGCCGGGGACACAGCGGTCGAGGCCGGTGAGGACGGGGACTCGGGACCGGAACATGCGACAGCCGTCAACGAGACCGCCAGCGACAAGAGGACGAGACCAGACCGGTTCTTCATGATGAGCTCTGAATCAGGGTGACCGTCATCGCAACGCCCCACGGACGACCGATGAGCCGGACCTGCACGATCAATGCCATCGCGGGGGGGCAACCAGTAAATCTTACGACGGCATGGAGAACAAATCAAATAGCTTCCCCGGCATCTCCGGCACAACCTATCACACTGAACGGCCCTACCCGCAACGCGGCCCTCGCGAGAACGGCGTGGCCGGCGGCGCAGGTACCGCGGCCTCGCGCGGCCACTTGTTGTCGGTCACGTCGCGATCGGAGAACCGGCACGCAGGATCGAGGGTGATCTTCTCGATCTTGCGCGCGCCGAAGTCGAGCGCCGCCTTGAACGTGCGGCTGCCACCAAACCATACATCCACCGGGTACGTCACGATGGCGGTGACGCTGTCCGTCATCACGGCGTTCGGCATGGCCCCGAGCTTAGCCCCCGTCGGCGCAAACTGCACCTTGAGCACCACCGGCGACGGCATCTGCCCGTCCTGCCTCACGGTCACCGTGGTCTTCCCTCTCGCGCTCTCGACGCCCGAAATCGACCCGTCCACTGATTCTGTAGTAAACAGCCAGTAGTACCAGAACCAGCCAAGGTCGCGGTGCAGCGCGTTGCTCATGAAAAACGCGTAGTCCCACGGCGACGGATGCTTGAAGCGCCACGCCTTGGCGTACTCGCTCTGCGCGCGCCACACCGCCGTGTCGCTCACGATGCCGCCGAGCATCGAGAGCATCAGCGGCGACTTGCCGTACGCCTGGAAGCTGTAGTTGGGGCCGCCATAGTTGGCGTCCCACATCAGCGGCGCTTCGCGCTCGTCGCCGCTGGTGCGCCCGTACGACTGGCCCAGTCCGTCGAGGTTGGCCGGCAGGTGATTCCGGTCGGCGCCAGAGAGGATGTTCATGTACTGGTTGAACCCCTCGTCCATGAAACCGTACCATGTCTCGTTGGTGCCCACCATCATGGGCCACCATTGGTGCCCGGTCTCGTGGTCGGCCGCGCCCGCCCCCGACATGATGAACATCGGGTACTCCATGCCACCGTCGGGACCGTCCACCACGGTGAGCTGCGGGAACGCATACGGCATCCACAGCCTGGAGTAGAACTCGAGGGCGTGGCGCGACAGCTGGCCGACCGGCGCGTACCCCGCCGCGTGCCCCGGTTCGTAGAACACGTTCACGGGAATCACGTTCCCGCCGGGAATCGTCGCGCGCGTCACATCCCAGACAAAGCGATCGGACGTGGCCCATGCGAAGTCGGCGACCCCCTCGGCCACGAAGTGCCAGGTCAGGCGGTCTCCCGCGACGGTGGACTTCCCCGGCCCCCGTTCGGCGACCGATACCACGCTGCGGGTCTCGTCGGACTCGAGCGCGTGCGACAGCCGTTCACGCGCCGCCGGCGTCAGCACGTCGTTGGGATTCTGGAGCACGCCGGACGCGCCCACCAGCCAGCCGGCCGGCACGTCGAGCGTGACGTCGAAGCGGCCGAAGTTGTTGTAGAACTCCGACGGGCCAAGGTAGGGGTCGGTGTCCCAGCCGCGGAGGTCGTCGTACACGGCGACGCGTGGATACCACTGCGCCACCTGGTACAGGCTGTCGCCCCAGGCACCCATCCGCAGGCCACGGCCGTTGTCGGACAGCGGCACCTTGAAGTTCCAGTCGGCCTCGAGCGTGGCGATGCCATGGGCGGCAATCGGCGTGGGTAGCGTGATGCGCGCCGTCGTCTGGGTGATGCCGATGGCGGCGAGCGTCACCGGGGCCGCGGCGGCGCCGGGACCGCGGCGGGCGCGCGGTGGCGGGTTCAGGTCCACCGTCTGGCCGTTCACGGCCATTCTCGTCACCACCATGCCGTCGGTAATCTCGGGCACCTGCTCGGCGCGGGGTACGTTGGCGGCGTAGATGTTCTGGTCGAGGCGCAACTGGATGCTGCGCATCGCCGAGTCGCTGTTGTTGTGGATCACCACTGTCTCGCGCCCGGTGACCCGCGACGTCGGCGCGTCAAGGCGGGCGTTGATCGTGTAGTTCGTCTGCGTCTGCCAGTACCTCGGCCCGGGCCGGCCGGTCGAGTCCCGCGTTCCGGCCGCAAAGGCGCTGCGGATCATGTTGGTGAGCGGGATGTCGCGGCGGATGGCGCGGGTGGGGGCCTGGGCGGCGGCCACCACCGGAAGAGCCAGCGCCGAAAGGGCGAGGAACCTCAGACTACGCATGAGATGGATCCGGTTTGGTGATACCCCAATCAACAGCGCCCTCCACAACAGCGCTACACCGAAATACCAATCCGCGAAATCCGCGTGATCGGGAGTTCCGCCGTAAGACTGTCCCGGATCGGGAGTTCTGCCGTAAGAGAGCGACCCTATCGAATTGGCGTGTTGGTGGCGAAGTCGTACAGCGTGAGGCGCCGCAGCCGGTAGTACGCCAGCCAGTAGCCGCGCAGGGCCTGCGTGTACGCATTGAGCGCCTGGTCCTTGTCACTCTGGGCGATGATGAGCACGTCGATGCCGATCCGGCCGATCACGAACCGGTTGTACGCCACCTCGTACCGCTTCTGCGCCACCGTGTCGGCCTTGGCCGAGATCAGCAGCTGCCGCCGCGAGAGCCCCAGTTGCAGCGCGGCAAAGTGCGCGTCCTGCACCGCCTGCTCGCGAGTCACGCGCGACGTGCTCGCCACCCGTTCCCGGTCGGCCTGCGCCGCCTGGACCTCGGCGCTCCGCACCCCCCACTGCACCAGCGGCATCTGCACCGAAAGCGAGAAGCGCTGCGCGGCCAGCAGGTCCTGGTACGCCGCGTTGACGTCGGCGCCGGTCGCGTTGCGGCCGTAGGTTGCGTTCACCGTGGCCCCGATGCCGTTGTTCAGCCTCGCCTCGTTCACACGCCGTTTGGCCTGCACGTCCTGCAGCGCCAGGTCGGAGACGGTGCTGCGGTTCCTCATCGCCTGCCGTTCGGCCATCGTCGTGTCCGCGTCGAACAGCGGCACCTCGCTGGTCACCGCCACGTCGACGCTGCTTCCCACCGGCAGGTCGATCAGCAGGCGCAGCGCGGCCAGCGCCCGGTCGAACGCCAGCCGGGCAACGTCGAGCGCGGTGCGGGCGTTGAGCAGCACGAGCTCACTCTGCAGCAGGTCGTTCTCGCTGATCTTGCCGACCTCGAATCGCCCCTTGTTCAGCGTGTACAGCGTGTCGTTGATGGCGGCGTTCCCGCCGGCGTTCTTGAGCGAGAGCTTCGCCGAGTAGAGGTCGAAGAACGCGTTCGTCGCCGCCGTCGCCACATCCTCCCGGGCCTCGAGGAACTGGCGCTCGGCCACATCGATGCGGAGGTCCTGCTCCCGCGAGTCCCAGCGCATCGCGTTCGGTCGCAACAGGTTCTGCCGCAGGCTCACGCTGTAGGGCGTGCTCGACCACGTCTGGATGTTCGACGTGCCGCTCAGCCGCAGCTGCGAAAGCGCCGACGACACCGTCAGGTCGCCCCCCGTGAAGGGGAGCCGCTGCGTCAGGGACATGTTGAGCGAGGCATCGGTCTGCTGCTGTGGCTTGAACAGCGTGCTCCCATCGGGCTGCAGCACGGGAATGATGGAGCGATTGTAGTTGGGCGTGACGCCGACGAGCGAGAGCTGCGGGAGCAGCCGCGCGCCGAAGGACCGGTCGCGCTGGCGCGACGCCTCGAGCGCCGACCGGTTCGCCCGGGATTGCAGTCCCTGCGTCTGGGCGCGCTCGATCACCTGTTGCAGGGTGAGCGGCGGCTGCGCGTGCAGCGGCAGGCCCGTGAGGATCACGAGCGCGGCGGCGATCAGGGGCGCGGCGGCGGCACGCACCAGCGACTGGCAAGTTGACATGTGGATCACTCGTAGCGGAGACAAACGACCGGATCCTGCTGCGCGGCGCGATACGCCGGCACGATACCGAACACCATGCCCACCGTGAACGACACGCCGAACGCCACGAACACCGACATGCCGGACACGATGGTCTTGATGTCGGCCAATCGCTCGATCCCATAGCTGATGCTCGTCCCGACGATGATGCCGGCCAGGCCGCCCGCCACGCTGATCAGCACCGCCTCGGCGAGGAACTGGAAGAGGATGTCCTTCTGCGTGGCGCCCAGTGCCCGCCGCACGCCGATCTCGCGAATACGCTCGAGGATCGAGGCGAGCATGATGTTCATGATGCCGATGCCGCCCACGATCAGTGAAATCGAGGCGATGGCGCCGAGCACGATGTTAAAGATCCGCTTGGTGTTCTGCTGCTGCTTGAGCAGCAGTTCCGGCACCGCGATCTCGAAGTCGATGACCGTGTTGTGCCGCCTTACCATCAGACGGTGGATCACCTCGGCGACGGCCGGCATGAGCGCGGCGTCGTCCACGCGGACGATGATCTTGTCGAGCTGGTTGTAGTTGGTGCGCTCCGCCCGGGCGTCCTCGTTCTCGGTCGCCTGCGAGACGTCGACGACGACCATGTTGTCGCCGATATTCCGGTTGGCCGCTTCGATGTCGCGCTGCGTCACCTGCGCGCGGTTCCGGAACCGGAGCAGCATGGTGTGCACGGGCACGTAGACGTCCATGTTGGAGTCCCGTATGCCCAGCTTCTGCGCCGTCTGCGCGCTCACCTTCCGGTCGGCGAGCACGCCGACCACGGTGAGCCAGCTCTCGCCCACCTTGATGGTGCGACCCACGGGATCCTCGGTGGTGAAGAAGCGAGTGCGCACGCCGTTGCCGATGATCGCCACCGGCCGTCCCTGCTCGACCTGGCTCCGGCTGAACTGCGAACCCGCCACCAGCTCGAGATTCGTCAGCCTGAAGTATGCCGTGTCCACCCCCACCACCTTGCCCGAGCGCCGGTTCCCCTCACGGGTGATCAGCGTATTCACCACCACCTCGCCGCTGGTCGCCTCCACGTGCGGCACCACGCGCGCGATGGCAGCGGCGTCAAGTTCGGTGAGTCCCGGCGTGTACTTCTTCGGCTTCTTGTCCCCGTCGTCCTTGGCCTTGCCTTCCTGCTGCTCGACGATCGGCGTGATGATGATGCTGTTGGAGCCGAGCAGGCGCATCTGGTCGAGGATCTCCCTCTCCGCGCCCTTGCCGATGGCGAGCATCGCGATGACCGAGGCCACTCCGAACAGGATGCCCAGCGACGTGAGCGACGCCCGCAGCTTGTTGTGCCCCACCGCCTCGATGGCCGTGCGCAGGCTGAACAGCACGTGCCCGATGACCTGCGCGCGCACGCGCGCCAGTTTCTCCTGGTCGAAGGCCACGGTCAGCGCTTCTTCGGGGCCGCGACCGGCGCCGGCTTGGCGTCCTTGGCCTTCACCTGCTGCGGCCGGACCGCGGTGTCGCCGCCACCGACGGGCCTCGCCGCCTTGGCTGAGCCTGGGGGCAGGTGCACGACGTCGCGCTGCGCGCTCCCGGCGGGTGGCGAAAGCAGCACGTGGTCGTTCTCGGCGAGGCCGCGCACGATGATGACCTCGTTGTCATTGATCGCCCCGGTGAGCACCTGCTGCTTCACGGTGCGCGAACCCGATTTCTTGTACACGTACGACAGGCCGCTGTCGCTGACCACCGCCTCGAGCGGCACGTACAGGGCGTCCTTTTGCGTGAAGGTCAGTACGCCGTTGCCCGTCGTCATGCCGGGACGCAGCGTCGAATCGGCCTGCTCCACCGTCACCTTCACCTCGAACACCTTGGCGTCCGCGTTGGGACGCTGCTCGCCGACGTTGGCCACCTCCACCACCGTCCCCTTCAGCTTCCTGGTCGGGTCGGCGTCGAGCGTGATGGTCACGGACTGTCCCTTCGCCACCTTGCGCACGTCGATCTCGTTCACGAACGTGACCGACTCCATGTGGTTCATGTCGGGCAGCGTCGCAATGGTGGGTTCCCACGGGCTCACCTGCGACCCGACGGTCTTCTTCTTGCCGTTCCACTCCTTCACGTAGATCACCATCCCGTCGGCGGGCGCCTTGATGGTGAAATTCGCCATCACGTCCTGCACGATCTTGAGCTTGTTCTTCTGGCGGTCGAAGTCGGCGCCCACCTCGCGCATCTTCGCCTTCGCCTGCTCGGTCCGGGTGACGTAGTCGAGCTTGGCCTGGGCAAGCGCGCGCGTCGCCTTTTCCATGTCGATGTCGGCCTGCCGCTTGACGCTCGGCGACTCGTACTTCGCCTGTTCCACGCCGATCCGCCGCTCCTCCATGGCCAGTTCCATGGTGCGCATCTCCTCGCGCGCCTTGGACAGGTTCAGCGTCGAGTCGAGCATCGCCTGCTCGTATTGCGCCTGCGCCTTGGTGAGCGCCAGCGTGACATCGGTGATCTTTGCGGCCAGCGGACTGCGATCGAGGTCGGCCACGACGTCGCCTTCCTTCACTACCGTGCCCTCGGGCACCATCGTCGTGATCTTGACGCCCTGATAGACCTCGGCCTGCTGCATGTTGGCCGGTCCCATGATCGATACGAATTTCGTGGCGCGCAGTTCACCGGCCGTGGTGACCAGCACCCGGAACTCGCCCTTCTTCACCGTCGCCGTGAGCCCCTCATCGCCCGCACCCGTGGTGCCGGCCAGGAGCCAGATGGTCGGCACGGCCAAGATCAGGAGGGCGGCGATCACGACGAACCTCTTATTGCGCAGCAGACGCTTCATCACGACGCTCGTGAACGGGTGGGTGCTTCATTAGACACTGCTACAGCCGAGAGCGTTTATCCGATGCCTCGCACCGCTCGCTCGTCACCAGCCGGTGCTGTCGGCCCGGACGAACCAGTTGCGCGGCGTCAGTCGGACTATATGCCGCGAATTCGGCAGCCCCGCTAGACCGGAATGTGCGTCCCGGCCGCGCCCCCCGCCTCTCCCCTTGCCGCGGCGCCAGGTCGGTGGAGATTGGGTGACACCCGCTCCCCAGGAGAAGACGATGTATCTCGTTCGCGAAGTGATGTACTGCAAGCCGGGCAAGGTGCGTCCGATGGTCGAGAAGTTCGTCGCCATGTCGAAGCTCGGCGAGCGCGTCGGGATGCCGCGCATGCGCGTCCTGACCGACTTCTGCGCCGAGCAGTACTGGACGGTGGTGGCCGAAATGGAGGTGCCCAGTCTCCAGGCATTCGAGCAGATGATGAGCAATCCACAGGGGTCCCCGGAGGACCTGAAGCAGATGGAGGAACTCATGAAGGGGTATCACGACCTCGTCGAGCGGGGCAAGCGGGAGATCTACAAGGTCGACGGCTGACCGGCGGCGTTCATTAGATTGCCTGATGGTACTCCACCCGTCACCGGTCACCGACCGGGAGTCTTCCATGCGCTCACTCCTTCTCGCGTTCGCTCTCGTGGCATTCGCCGCCGTTTCCCCGGCCTCCGCCCAATCGGTCGTCGGTGAATGGAACGCCTCGATGGACACGCCTGGCGGCACGCGCGAGTTCAAGATTGTCTTTCAGGTGAAGGGCGATTCGCTTTCCGGCACGGTCAAGCGCCCCAGCGGAGACGTTCCGCTGAGCGGCACCATCAAGGGCAAGGCGGTGAACTTCGCGTACACCATCGAGTATGGTGGCAGTCCCCTTGTCCTCACCGTCACTGCCGCGCTCGATGGCGACACGATGAAGGGTTCCATCGATCTCGGCGGCGGCGCGGAGGAGGCCTTTTCGGCGAAACGCGCGGCGGCTTCGCCTCCGTCCGGCGCGTTCTGACCCGGTGCGCCGCGCGCCGCCACGCGTGAGGGCGGCGGACGCCGGGATGAAAGAAGGGGCGCTCCAGTGCGGGGCACCCCTTCTTCACTTGCGGCCGGAATCACTCGAACCGAGGACCGTTACGACGCCGCGGTGACATGGCGCGCCTTATGGCGGGGGCGGCCCGGTGCTGGTCCAACCCGGTAGCCCCATCGGCTTGGTCTTCACGCCCACACCCTGTTCCGTCATGCTGCGCAATCCGCCCTGTTGGATCAACGGAAGCGGCAGCAGTGTGAGGTCGATCTTGGCGATGGCGGCCATCACCGCCACAGACTGTCCGACAGGCAGCGGCACATAATAGTCCAAGTTGGTCGTCGTCATCAGCGCGAAGTCGTTAGGACCGAGATTGATGCGCGACACGCAGTTCATGTAGAACCCGCCGGTGCCGGAGGCCGCGATGCCGGCAGTGAGCTGGTGTGCCACGGAGTTGACGATGACTCCCTGCGCATCACACGAGCCGGTGTTGGTCATCAACGCGCCGATGCTTGTGAGGAACGCATTCTCGATCGGCAAACCGTAGGCGTAGTAGCCGCCGTTCTCCCCGATGAAGAGAATGCGGCCGCCCTGCGAGGCGAAGGTCTTCAGCCCGTTGATCTCGGACACCGCGAAGGACGTGCCCGGCATCACGAGGACCACCACCTTTACATCCGCAGGAATGCTGTTGAGATCGGAGTGCAGGTTCGTCTGAATGGTCGTGTATCCCTGTCCCGTGATAATGTTGCCCACCTCGGGCCAGCCGGAGGCCAGGGGCTGCATCCCGTACTCGTCGAAGAACATGACCTTCGACGCCGAGGAGCGCACGCCGGGTGCCGTGAAGTTGACGAGGTTCTTCACGAACTGCTCATTGCTCGGATAGCAGTACACGGTACCGCAGCGGTAGAGACCAATGTCTCCCCAGTTGACGTCGTTCATGACGATCAGCTCGCCGCCCGCGCTCGGCGTCACCCTGATCGTCACGTTGATGCATCCCTTGTTGGCCGGCGTCTGCACGCTTTGCGCACACACCGCGAACGTCGCCGGTGTGGGTACGGTCGCCGGCGCCGTGTAGAAGCCGGAACTCCTGATGGTCCCGAACGTCGAGTTCCCGCCGGCGATGTTGTTCACCGACCAGTTGTACGTGTCCCCCTGATTCCCACCCGTGACCGAGAACTGCTGCGTGCCGTTCGGCTGCTTTTCCGCCGCCGTGACGCTCATCGGCACGGTGTTCACCGTGGCCGTGAAGACCACGCTCGCATAGCCCGAGGCCGACGCCGTGAGCGTGTAGCTCCCCGTCCCGCCCAGTTCGATGATCCCGTTGGATCCCATGTACGTGAAACTGAGGAGCGCGGTACCGAGGAACAGGTTCCCCGTACTCGCTCCCCACATCCCCTCGAAGCGCGAGGGGTCGAAGTGCATGGGCCCCTGCGCTCCGTAATACAGGATGGCGCCCGCCAGCACGACCACCATCACGCCCTGAAACTGCGCCGCCAGCTTGACGCCCAGGACGTTGACGAGGCAGAGCAGCGTCACGAGGCCAGCGCGTACACCCACACGCCGGTGAACGCGAGGCCGCGGGATACCAGGCGGCTGGGGTACTTGTAGTTCCCGCCGGTCGTGGGGATCGCCGCGGCCAGCATGGCCAGCGGGAACATGCTGATGAGGATCGGGATCCACGCCAGGGCGTAGGCAATGGGCAGCGCGGGCCCGACGATCTTCAGCACGATGCCGGTGAAGACGAAGATGCCGCCCCCGATGGTCATGCCGATGGCGATGAACGTCGTCTCCGATAATCCCAGGACTTTCTTCAGTCCGTCGATGGCCATCAGAGGTACGCCTTCCCCCTGAACCACTCGATCGCCTGCGCGATGCTCTTCTCCACGGGGGTCTGCGGCAGTCCCAGTTCCCTGACCGCCCGCGACGAGTCCCACCACGAGTAGTGGCTCCCCACGCGCACCCACGCGGCGGTGTTGACGGGTGGCTTGCCGGTGAAGCGAGCCACAAGCTCCTCCGCGTACCCCGACTGCACCGCCATGAACACCGGGAACTTGATGCGCGGCGACTTGCCGCTGCCCGCCACCTTCACGATGAGGTCGAAGAACTCCTTCATGCTCACGTTGCGGTTGCCCAGCACGTACTTCCGCCCTACCGCCCCGCGCGAGAGCGCGTTCACGATGCCCCGTGCGCAATCGCCCACGTCGATGAGGTTCAGCCCGCCGTCGATGTATCCGGGCAGCTTCCCCTTCAGCACGTTGATGATGATCGCGCCCGAGGGCGTGGGCTTGATGTCGCGCGGACCCAGCGGCACCGAGGGATTCACGATCGTGACCGGCAGTCCCTTGGCGGCGAAGTCGAGCGCCAACTGCTCGGACTGGAACTTGGAAATGAAGTAATGGTCACCCACCGACGCCATGTTGAACTCGGCGTCCTCGTTGGCCGGCACCTTGCCGTGCGCGCCGAGTGCCGCGATGGAACTCACGTACACCACCTTCTGCACCCCCGCCTCGCGACAGGCGGTGAGCACCTTGTGCGTGCCGTTCACGTTCACGCGGTACATCCGGTTGGGGTCCTTCATCCAGATGGCGTAGATGGCCGCCAGGTGAATTACCCGGTCGCAGCCGTCCAGCGCGCGACGCACCGAATCCATATCTATGACGTCCCCGTGAGCGTACTCGACGTCGAGCCCGTCGAGGTTGCTCAGGTCGCTCTCCTTTCGCACCAGGCAGCGCACCGGCAGTCCGTCTTCGAGGAGAAGCCGAACGACCGCGGCGCCGATGAACCCGGTGCCTCCGGTGACGAGGATCTTCATGTGACTGCCTCGCGTGGCCGTGACGTGCCCAGCAGGTGGCTGGCGAGCCGCTTGCCCAGGCCGATGATGGTGAGCACGGTCGGCCGGTCGAGCGATTCCGGAAAGGTGCTGGCATCGCAGACGTACAAGCCGTCGATCTCCGTCTTCAGGTCGGTGTCGAGCATGGTGCCAATCCGCACTGTCCCACTGGGGTGCGTGCCCATGAGCGGGCGCATGAAGATGGACGACGGGTCCGCGCCAGCCTCGATGAGTATGCGCTCGCTCATGCGGCGGGCGCGCGCGAGCCGTACGGTGTCGGGTTCGGTGAGCGGTTTGCGAATCTTGCCGCCGGCAAAGACTCCGCCCGAGAGATCGTCCTTGAGCTTGATCATGACGCCGAGGACATTGCCCCACTTGGGCCACGTAAGCGCCGGCTTGAGGCCCACGCGCATCGCCCCCAGCGGGTACAGCAGCCACGGATCGATGAGCGTGGAGAGCATGTAGCCCTCGTCGTCATTCTCCCACGACCATGTCATCGGTGGTTCGTTCCCAGTCCCCCTCTCCCTGTCCATTCCGTACACCATCACCGTGACATCCATGGCCATGCCGTCGCCGGCCCGCGCCAGCCCGGATGACTGGAGTATTCGCGGCGTGCCAATGCCTCCCGCCGAGAGCACCACCACCGGCGCGGTGGCGGTGAAGCGCCGGCCGCCCATCGTCCCTTCGATGCCGGTCGCTCGGCCGCCTTCCCGGATCACCCGCTGTATCCTGGCGCCCGTGTGCAGCTGCGCGCCCGCCTTCACCGCGTCGTCAATCCACTCGCCCGCATTCCACTTCGCCTTGCAGCGGCACCCCAGCATGCAGCTCGCCGTGCAGGTGAATTTCTTCGCGCGCGCCGGCGACATGAACTTCGGCTGGGCAAACCAAGCGTGGCCCAGCGCGCCGGCCGCCTGGGCGATTCGCGTGGAGGCAGTGCCGCGCAACTCGGCGGGGAGCGGCGCGATGTGCAGTTCCGCCTCGGCCTCGCCGACCTCGCGGTCGATGTCGATGCGGTACTTGTCCTTGAGCCAGCGCGGGGGCGGCGCGGCGCATCCGCAAAACATCGAGGTCGCGCCACCCACCATGATGGGGCTGATGATGTTGAGCCCTTCCTCGGTGAAGAGGAAGCTCATCTTGTCGGAGTAGAGCATCGCACCGGGGTACGTACCGTAGTAGAAGCGCCCGCGGTGGTCGTAGCCGCGCTCGAAGATCGCCACCTTCTTGCAGGCCCTCGCCAGCTCCCGCGCCACGGTGGCGCCGCCCGGCCCCGAGCCGACGACGATCACGTCGGCGGTGAAGGATGCGGCGTCACTCACTTGGACGCCTTGCGCACGCCCTTGAGCTTGGCGGCGATGACCGCGTTGTCGGGAAGGTCTCCGATGTTCCTGCCGTAGTAGGCAAACGCGACGGTCTTGTGCCGGTTGATGATGAATACGGCCGGGCGCTGCATTTCATTGCCTTCCTTGGCGCCGTGCGCGTAACCGCTGCGCCACGCCTTGATGGATTTCATGATGACCGACGGCGCGATGTAATGGAGGATGTTCCCCGGCTCCACGCCGTACAGCTTGAAGATCGCCTGGTCGGGATCGCAGATGACCGTGAAAGGCATTGCTTCGCCCTCCATCGCCTGCCTCACGATGGCCGGATCGCTCTGCAGCACAATGAACACCACTGCATGCTGCGCCGAGAACTTCGCCATGTCCCGACGAAGCTCCGCCATCCGGACCTGGCATAGCGGACAGCCGATGTAGCGCAGGAAGAGGAGCACGGTCATGGTGCCCTCCATGGCCTCGTGGAACTCGAGGCCCTGCGCTTCCGGCGTATCGAAACTGAAATCGGGCGCTGGCATGCCCGCGGTGACGCGCGAGGTCATAGCACTCCTGTCCGGCGGCGGGCGCCGCCCGTTCACCCGTCTGGAATTACTTACCATGTAACCTGCGACAAGGCCACGCCGGTGGCGAACCGCCCGCTTCGTTCCGGCTATTTCGGCCGGCGGGTCCCCGGCTTGCTCGCCCGGCTGGTCCTCGGCTTTGCCGAGAGTTCCTGCAGGAGTTCGAGCTCGGCGATCGCCTCGAAGTCCTTCGGACGGCCGGCAGCGCGTTTCGCCCGGATGAGGGCGTCGAGGTTCAGTACGCGCACGTCACGGCGGAAGATGCGCATGACCGTGGAGTGCGCGCGCAGCGCTTCATAACTCCCGCCACCGACGATCTCCCCCAGGATGTCGAGACTGCCGTCGGTGGTCGTCAGCGTGAAGTTCAGTCCCCTGGCCAGGGTCTGGACGGACCATTCAAAGGGCAGACCGGGCGGGGCATCACGCAGGTATGGCTTGAGCGGCGCGAGCGCGCGTACGAGGCGCGCGAGGTTGTCGTTTGCCCTTGAATAGACGACATCGACGTCCTGTGTAAACCGGGGTGAACCATGGGCGTTGGCCGCGAGACCGCCGATGACGATGAAGTCGACCCCAGCCTTGTCGAGCGCCGCGAGCAGCTTGCCGTAGTCGGTTGACCTGGCGTTCATCGCGTTCGCTCGGCGACTGTGCGCGCACGCCGCATCTCGGAGGCCAGGCGCGCCATCGCCACGAGGGTCTGCGCCCGCTGCTCCGGCGTCTTCCGGAGGTTTTCCAGCAGCAGCGTCCTGTCGACGTCCCGCTTGTATGCCTCGATCACCGGGTCCGGCGCCGGCGCTCGGACGACGCTCAGCTGAACCTCGTAGCCGGCCGCCGTGACCAGCCGGCGAAGCGTATCGAGTGACGGCGCGGAGGCACCGGATTCGATGCGCGCGATGACGGCCTGGGTGGTGTGCGCGCGTTCCGCCAGCGCACGCTGGGAGAGTCCGGCGCCTTCCCTGACCGCCCGAACGATCGGGGCAACGCTGATATCGTACATGATATCAATCATATCTTATACGATATCAGGTGTCAATGAGCGGCGCGGCTGTGCTACCACTTCACCTGCGACCCCCACATGCTGTGCGGAATCGCGAAGACCGCCATGGTGAGGACGGCGGCGACGACGACGGCCACCTTGGCCTGTCGCCCGCCCCGCAGCCGCAGCACGGCAAGGATCCAGGCCACGCCCGCGACGAGCGTCTTGTTGTCGGTCAGGTCGTAGCCCCACGGAATGCCGGTCCAGTACGCATCGAACGCGAACTTCTGCACCAGCGGCCCGAGCGCGAAGCCGCCGAAGATGAGCAGGGCCGCGGCGAGGAAGGCCGGCCGCCTCGTGTCGCCACCGCCGATGGCGGCCAGCGCGGCGCGCGTGGCGAACAGCATGCCGAAGAACATCGCGGCAATGTGGGGAATCAGCACCCACCACGGGACGTCGCCCTTGAACCGCGTCACTGCGGGCTGGGCCGGGAACTCCACCTGTTCGGTGCCTTTCATCAACTTCACGCGGTACTCGAGCTTGCCGGCCATCGGCATCAGCGCCTCGGGCGCGGGCGGCAGCACCGTCTCGAGTACGTCACCCGCGCGTGACATCTTCTCCGTCCGCCAGCCATCGTTGGTGGGGTAGCGACGCCACTCCACCTCGCCGACCACCGAGGCATCAGCCACGGTGACCGTGACCGGCTGTCGCGAGGTGATGGAGTTGGTCCGCAGGAGCTTCAATGCCACCGGCTGTCCGCCCAGCTGTACGGTGCCGCGCACGGGGTACGTCGGGCCGGTCGTCCGCTGCCAGATGGCCGACGCCAGCGTGATGACGACGGCACAAATCCACTGCACGGACGGTCTGCTTTGGACGTTCATTGAGCCTCACTCACGGTGCTGCGACGCCCAAAAGGCCTTCGCCTCTGCTTCGAGCCTGTCCAGGCGCGAGTAGTAGTCCGGGAATTCCTTCAGGTGCGCCCACGCGATCTTGCCGGTAAGGGTGAGATCATCGTTCGTGACATTGGTCTCGGGGTCTCGCTTACCATGTTCGAGCTCCACTTCCAGTCCGCGACGGAACTGCTCGAGGTCCACCTTGGTCCACTCGAGCCCTAGCGAGAATCCGACCTGTTCGGTCTTGTAGACCGTGAATCGCCGCTGCTTTCTCACGATGGCACCTCTCTCTGTGTGGCACTGGTTAATAGATGCGGTTGCGGTCGGTCCGCACGATCAGCGCGGCGGCGCCTTCACCGGCGCGGCCGGCATCGGCGGCAGCTTCACCTTCTTCCCTTCGATCTGCTTGAGCAGTTCGGCAACGGTCCGCTCGAGTTGCGGGTCGTGCCCGGCCAGCACGGACTTGGGGTCGTTCTCCACGTTGATGTCCGGGTCCACGCCATACCCTTCAATCACCCACTCGCCCTTGGCGCTCGCCAGCCCCGAGATAGGCACGTTGATGCCGCCCCCGTCGATGAGCGGCACGCCGCCGCTGATGCCCACCACGCCGCCCCACGAACGACGGCCGATGAGGAGTCCCAGGCCGGCCTGCTTGAACATGTAGGGGAAGATGTCACCATCGCTCGACGACCTCTCGTCGAGGATGGCCGCCATCGGCCCGATGAAAACACCGTCGGGGTAGGTGGCGCCGAGGCTGTTGCCCACACGGCCGTAGTTGACGCCGAGGAGCTTCCGGCGGAGCCGTTCGATGAGCATGCGTGACACATTGCCGCCGCCGTTGGCGCGCACGTCCACCACCAGCCCTTCCTTGTCGAGCTGCCCATAGTACCACTTGATGAACTCGCGGATGCCGGGCGCGCCCATGTCGGGAATGTGCAGGTAGCCCAACCGTCCGCCGGACAGCTTGCTCACCATCTGGCGGTTGCGCTCCGTCCAGTCGAGGTAGGCGAGGTCGCTTTCGCTCCGGATGGGGTTGAACGTCACGCTCCTCGCGCCCTCGGTGGTGGGGCGCGTGTTCACGGTCAGCTGCACGGGGCGATCGGCCTTGCCGCGCAGTAGCCGGTACGGATCCTCGTCGGCCTTCAACTCGGTGCCGTCGATGGCCAGCACATACTCGCCCTCGGCCACGTTCACGCCCGTTTCCGTGAGCGGCGCACGGTAGATCGCCTCTTCGTTCTGCCCCTGATAGATCTTGGCGATCCTGTACTTCCCTGTGGCGGCGTCGAGCGCGAACCGAGCGCCCGGCAGGGCCACCGGAACGCGCGCCGGCATCTCCCAGTCGCCGCCGGCCACGTACGCGTGCTGGATGGTGAGTTCCGACACCATCTCGCTGATCACGTAGTTCAGGTCGGAGCGGTGCGCCACGTACGGCAGCCAGCCTTCGTAACGCTTGCCGATGGCATCCCAGTCAAAGCCGTGCATGTTGGCGACGTAGAAGTAGTCGCGGTACCGCCGCCACACCTCGTGGAAGATCTGGTTCCATTCCTGCGGCGGATCGCGGTCCACCATCAGGCCCGCAGTGCTGATGGCCTTCTTCGACGAGGCGCCGCCGGCGGTTGCGTCGTACAGGGCAAACTGTCCCGCCGACCTCACCACGATCTTCGAACCGTCGGCCGACACAGCCCAGCCGCCGGCGTTCTCCACGAGCGTGGTGACCTTGCGGTCCTTGAAGGCGAAGAGCTTCAGTGCCTGCGTGCGGTCACTTTCGCGACCGTAGTAGAAGGCCGGACCGACGGCGTACACCAGGTATCCCTTGATGGCCCGCAGCCCGCCGAGGTTGTCGGCTTCCACCGGTACGCGCGTGACGCGCGCGGCGAGTCCGTCAAAGTCGATGGTGAATTCCGCAGCAGCTGATGCAGCGGCCGGCGAGGGCGCGTCCACCGAGACCTCGTCACTCTGCGGCGGAAACGGGTTCTTGACCGACTTGCGAAGTGCCACGGCAAAGATGCCGGTGCTGCGATTGGTCGCGTAGTTGAACTCGGCACGCGAGATCTGCGGCGCGAACTCCCGGTCGCTCAGGTAGTACAGGTAGTTGCCATCGGGATCCCAGGTGGGGCCATACGCGTTGAACTGCCCGTCGGTGGCCGCATGCAGCTGGCCGTCCTTGGGACTCCACACGAACACCCGGCCAAAGTCGTTGTCGCCGCTGATGCTGAAGGCGAGATAGTTCCCCTTGGCCGACCAACTGTAGTCGCCAATGTCGCCGCGCAGGGTGGAAGCGACGGTCGTGATCTTCCGGTCATCGAATGAGTACGTGTAGACCTTGCCGTCCTTGTCGCGGAACGCCAGGCGCTTGCCGTCGGGCGACCAGAGCAGGCCGAAGCGCTGCACCTTGCCGTCGCTCGTTAGCTGTTCCGGCTTTCCAGTGCCCGCTTGGTCGATGACGTAGATCTCCTCCTCGCCGGAGCGGTCGGAGATGAAGGCGATGCGCGCGCCGTCGGGTGACCAGGCCGCTTCACGGTCGTGGGCGCCGCTGGAGTTCGTCAGGTTGCGGGTGGGGCCCTTCTCGATGGGCACGGTGAAGATGTCGCCGCGCGCCGTGATCACCGCGCGCTCTCCCTTGGGGGAGAGGTCGAAGTCTTCAATTTGCCCGGCGGCCGACACGCGCGACGGCCGCTTCCACAGCCCGTCGTCGGGCACAGAGATGCTGAGGGCGCGGCTCTGCCCCGACTTGGTGTCGAGCAGCTGCAGCTCGCCGTTCAGCTCGTACACGATGCGCCCCGCGTGATCACTGCTCGGCCAGCGCACGTCCCATGTTGTGTTGCGGGTGAGTGGGGTCGTCTTCGCCGAGGCCAGGTCGTAGGCGTAGAGGTTGAAGGTGCCCGTGCGGTCGGAGTTGAAGTAGATCGTGCCGCCTATCCACATGGGGTCGCGATCGGAGCGCACGTCATCGATGATGCGCTTGGCGTCGCCCGTCTTGGTGTTGAAGACGAAGAGATCGTTGGCCATGCCGCCGCTGTAGTGCTTCTCCGGGCGGAAGTCGCGGAAGATCGGCGAGTAGACCACCTGTGAGCCGTCGGCCGAAAGATCGCCGGCGCCCGCCTCGGGCATGGGGAGGGGTTCGGAGGGGCCACCCGTTGCCGAGACCGTGTAGAGACGGGTGATGCCCTGGCTCCACGAATCGCGGCTCGAACGGAAGACGACGCGCTTGCCGTCGGGCGTCCAGCCGTACACCTGGTTTTCCCAGCCCCACCGCGGCGTGAGCGGGCCGCGGGCGGGGTAGAACGTCAACTGTTTCGGCACGCCGCCGCCGGACGGCACCACGTACACCTGTTCATCGCCGTCGTACTGCCCGGTGAAGGCGAGCCACTTGCCGTCAGGGGAGAAATGGGCAAAGACCTCGATGCCCGGATGTGCGGTGACGCGGGTGGCGGTGCCTCCGTTGGCCGACGCGGTCCAGATGTCGCCGCCGTAGGTGAAGGCCACGCGGTCGCCGTTGATGGCCGGAAAGCGGAGCAGTTTCGTCTGGGCTTCGGCGGAGGCTGCCACGGCCAGCACTGCGCCGGCAATCAGGGCTCTATGAAGCACGCGAGTGAATTTCACGGGAATCTCCATGCAGGTGCGGTGAAGCGGCCGTGGCCGGCTGGGCGACGGGTGGAGTACGATGGCTATTTGGGAGGGGGAGCGGAAGATGACACGCAACCGAAGACATCGATTCGGTTCGGGACGGAGATCAAGATCACGCGTTAATGAAGATCCGCCAGGCAACCAGACAGGCCACCAGCGCAATTAGGAGCACGTTCAGCCACCATCCCACCTTCGCCATATGCGGGATGGTGAGCTCACCGGTGCCATCCACGAGCGCGTTCGGCGGCGTCCCCACCGGCAATATGAACGCGCAGCTCGCGGCGAGCGCGGTGGGTATGGCGAGCATCATCGGGTCCGCGCCTATGCCAACCGCCAGCAAACCGGCTGCCGGAAGGAATGCCGCAGCCCTCGCCACGCGAGCGACACGATGAACAGCAACAACGCCCCGCTGAACTGGGTCACGACTTGTTGAAATCCGCCTGGAACACCGTGATGGTCGCCAATATCTCGTCGAACGCCGGAGGAGTTGCGAGGAACATCTCGCCGTGCATGGCTGCGTAATCGCGGCGCCATTCGTCGATCTGCTCGGGCTGCGGCACCACTTGAATCGTACCGCACTTCAACGTGTCGTAGTTCATCCAACCATATCTGAAGAACAGTTGGCGATGGGCGGCTACTTGCGCGAATAGAGCCGTGTCGGCGGCGGCCCGTGCGGCAACTCCGGATTGAATCAATCGCCAGACGTCGAAGTAGTGCCGCG
>DATCGU010000089.1:0-4631 GCA_036508735.1 Gemmatimonadaceae bacterium | reverse complement strand
ATCTCCATGCAGGTGCGGTGAAGCGGCCGTGGCCGGCTGGGCGACGGGTGGAGTACGATGGCTATTTGGGAGGGGGAGCGGAAGATGAGGGGCGGTGCGTGACAGGAGCTTCCGGATGGCGCACTTGGGCGTCGGGCACCGCCGGCCGGTCGAAGCGGATGCATCGCCTCGTCAGTTTCTGCCGTCAGCATCCACCGTGATCACCACCTTCCCCGCGTGGCGTCCCTCTCCAAAGTACCGGAATGCCTCAGGCACCTCACTCAGCCTGTATGGTCCGTCGATCACGGGCACCACCTTGCCCGCCTCGAACAGCTCATTCATGTAGGCCAGGTTCTTGTTCAGCTTCAGCGACACCACCCGGACGCGCTTCCTCGTGGTCAGCGCAAACCACGGCCACAACAGCAGCGCGGTGAAATCTTCTCGCGTGTAGTCAATGACCTGCACTGCACCCAGCGGCCGCTCGACTCCCTGAACACCGCATCACCCGGCCGAAACCGCGTCACCTTATCGGCTTTCACCGCAGTCCCTGGCCATGTCGGTCGCGTGCAGAACCGAGCAACCGAATCGTCTCCTCGTCAGGCTGCCCGCCGTAGTACTTCTCGAGCAGTTGCCCGAACACCGCATCCTGCGACACGCTCGCGAACAGCGTGGCGCAGGATCGCAGCTTGAGGTCGTCGGGTGATCCGACAATCTCGCGCGCCGAGCGCCCATGGACGCCCAGCACGGCACTGGCGCACTCGCGCAGCCGCGGCCCGAGCACGGGATGCTCCAGGTAAGCGCGCGCCTCGGCCGCGCTACTGAGGGCGTATCGCCGGGCCGTCGCACTGCGGCCCAATCCCTCGAGTTGTGGGAAGATGTACCACATCCAGTGTGAGCGCTTGCTCCCGGCGCGCAATTCCGAAAGCGCGCGGTCGTAGTCGGCCGCCTGCGCGCGCACGAACCGCTCGAGGTCGTGCGGGTCGGCGGGAAGGATGGCGTCTGGCGAGTGCGGCATGCCAAAACATGCCGGGCTTCCGTCCAATCGGAAACCCGGGCCCGTCAGCGAGTCTCGAAGGTCTACCGCGTCCTGGCGCTGGCGTACGCGGCGCTCATCGCCGAATCTGCCGCGATCTCGTACATCAGCTTCTCGAAACCGTCACGCGTGTAACCTCCCGCCTTGAGGATCGAATCGGCGGCCGCCGGGTTGGCAGCGATTGCGTTGGCGGCCATCGCCGCGCTGCGCGCCCGATCGGCCGCTGGCGTCGTCGCCACGACCGTCGTGTCGGCGCTCGTCTCGCCACCCTTGCAGCCGGACACGGCGACCAGCGCCGCCAGGCCAAGATAAAGAACTCTCATTGTCATATCCGCCTAGCGGCTGAGCGGGCGACCCCGCCCGCGGTTGCCTGGTTTGTCGTCTGACTTGTCGTCTTTTTCACCGCGTTTCGCATTCCCCTTGCCCTGCCGCACATGCTCCTGCCTGATCGCCGCCGCCAGCGCGGGGCCTCGCTTTCCGGCCGCGAGCTGCGCTTGGACGAACGCGCCAAAGTTGTCCACCGGCCCGTGGTCGCGCCGGACCGCCCGCGTGCTGTCGAGCAGCGCGGTCGCCTCGTACGCCGGAACTCCGGCATTGAGTATCGCGTCGAGCACCGCGCGAATCTCGGCGCTGGTGACGCCTTCGCGTCGCGCGTCGGAAGCCACCACCGGCAGCTGCGCGGCGGTCAGGATCTGGTTCACCCAATCGGGAACCTGGGCGAACGACGGTGTGCTCCAGCCGACCAGCGCGGCGGCGAGCAATGTAGTGATTCGGCGGCTCATGCCAGGCCCCGGGGAAATGGTATGTGGAAACAGTCGAGAACTGCCTAGCGCCACGTGACGTCGAAATCGTAGTGCCCAAAGCCCGTCTGCGGATCGCGGACCCTCATGACGGCGGTGTAACCATTCGACGAGTTCGGCTGCTGGATGATGGACACGTCGCCACGTCCCTCGCGAACGGTCAGTTCCACGCGCACCTCGGAACCCGGCAGGCCGTTGGTCACGCTCGAATGCACTTCGCGCGCCGCTTCGCCGTTCCCGGCTTTGCTCTGCACGTCAAGGCCACGCCATTCGACTCTCAGCTCCCGGTCGACGGAGCCGGTCCAATGCAGCGTGTTGGCGGGCTTGGCATTGGCATTCGCGCGTGCCGTGGCGGCGCCGGTCGAGTAGCGGTCTTCGCCACTCTTCGGATTCCAGAACGCCTTCACCTGATAGTTGT
Organism: Gemmatimonadaceae bacterium; assembly: GCA_036508735.1. Classification (GTDB taxonomy): domain Bacteria; phylum Gemmatimonadota; class Gemmatimonadetes; order Gemmatimonadales; family Gemmatimonadaceae; genus PNKL01. Next base: position 2,401 of record DATCGU010000089.1, on the reverse strand, counting down.
CCTTGCCGGTGCTCTTGTCGCGGATCCGGATGACCGCGGCATAGTCGTTGGTCGCCGACGGCTGCTGGATCACGTCCACGTCGCCGCGGCCGTAGTCGACCTCCACGCGCACCGTGCCGGCGCGGCGCGGCAGCCGGTCCTTCACATCGAAGTACCGCACCGCCACCGGCGCTCCACCAACGATGCTGGTCGAGATCGAGGTGTCACGGATGGTGATCTGTACTTCCTTGTCGACGCGACCGGTCCACGTGAGCAACGGGCGGTCCTGCGCGAGAACGGCGGTGGCGGCGAGCATCGAACAGCCGGCCGCTGATTGCAGCAACCGACGGGCGAGAAGAGAAGTGACCATGAGTCCAGCTCCTGGAGAATTGCTGACAACCACGCGGCCGGCGTCGACGGCGCCGCGACGGCGTGGCTGATCCTTAAGGAGTAGTGGTGGAAAGTGCGCCCGACCATCGCTCACTCGGGGTACCACGAATGGCTGGTATCAAGCGGCGGTTGGGTCACCCAGCATGTTCACCGCCGTGTGGTACAGCTTGTCCCGCAACTCCTCCCGCTCCGTCACCCGCGTGACGTAGCGCACGGTGATCTCCACACCGCCGGCGATCGGCTTCATGCTGACGCTCGCTCCCGCCGTTGGCGCGGCCTTCTGCGGCAACCCTCGCGCCTCCCTCCACCGCGCATCGGCCTCGGCTGCGCTCTCAGCGGTTGCCTCCTCCACTTGCTTCCGCAGCGCCTCGGCGATCGGGTATGGATCGCGCCCGGCCGGTACGATGATATGGACGTCGTCCCACAACCAGCGTCCCGACGTCGAGAAGTTGAAGTAGTGTCCCTCGATCGCAAAGCTGTTGCCGAACGTCACGCGGCGGCCCGTCGGATGAGCCGCCTCGGTCCAGTGGCCCGTCTCGAGCAGTACCGTGCGGAACATCCCCAGTTCCACCGCCTCGCCCGTCACGCCGTTCACCTCCACCAGATCGCCGACGCGTATGCCGTTCCTGCCCATCAAAACGAACCATCCCATGAAGCCGAGGATGAAGTCCTTGAGCGCCACCGTGAGGCCGGCGCCGGCGAGGCCGAGGATCGTGCCCAGGTTGTCGGGCCGGCCGAAAATGACGAGCACGATGAACAGCGCCGCGACCACCTGCAGCGACACCCTCGCCACCACATGGCTCGTTTGCGCCGGTATCGCCTTGCTGGCGAGCAGGTGTTCGATCCACCGCGTGATGAGCATGGCGACGAGCACGATGACGAGAATCAGCAGGACGCCGCGGAGCACGCGGTTGAGGGCGCCGCGCTCCTGCGCGCCGAGCACGGCGATCCAGCCCGTGTAGGCGTTGGAGAGGCGCTGCTGGTTGTCGACGCGCTGCACGAGCATGGCCCTGATCTTCCCGTCTCGCGCGAGGCGCTGTGCCGTCTCCAGCAGGGCGGCCACCGAATCGTGACTCAGGCGCGCGGTCGTCGAATCGTGCAGGAGCGCCGCCGTGCGTGCCTCCACGCGGTCGTGACGCTGCCGGAACGCGATGGCCAGCGAGTCCGCCTGGGCCCGGGCTCGCCCCAGTAGCGCCTGCTTCTCGTACAGCGCCTGCAGGGCCTGCACATGCCGAATGAGTCCGCGCGTCTCGGCGGGGTTCGTGACGACCACACGCACGCTGTCGGAGCTCTTCGATGCGGCCTCGTGCTCGGCGATCATGTCCTCCATCCGGCCCTGCGGGTCGCCACCCGCGCGCCGGAGATCCTGCCGGGCATCGTCCACTTCGTCCTGGTCCAGTACGGCTTGCGCGTTCGCCAGGTTGAGCCGGTCGTTGAGCGACTCGGCGTTCTCGATGCTTGCCTTGGCCAGGGCGGCCGTGAGCGTCGCCACCAGCGCCCGATCGGCGGCCAGGGCGCGCAGTGACTGCTGCAGCCGGGCGGCGGCCTCCTGTGCCGTATCCGTCGTCGCGCGCGGCTGATTGGCGGTGCGACGCACGGCCTGCGCAAACGCCAGATCCATCTCGTTGTCCGCAATGCGCCGCGCATCTTCCGCCAGCGGTCGCTCGTCGGCCGTCGTGGGCATGCGCAGCAACTGCTCCACCGTGACGAGCGAACTCTGGTCGACGACGATGGTACGGTCCGACGGCGCGCGCCGGGCGCCGGGGGCGCCGCGGGCGGACGGCGGAGCCGGCTGATTGCCGGTGCGGTAAACGCCCCACGCGACCGCGAGCAACACCACGGCGATCACGATGAGGGCGCGGTTCTGCCTGAGTTTCATGTAGTGGCCGCCTTCTTTGCCACCGCCTTCTTCGCCGCCGCCTTCTTCGCCACCGCCTTCGCCTTCGGCATCTTCTTCTTCGGCGCCGGCAGTGCCGCGTCCGTGGCCTCGATCAGCCGCACCATCACCTGCGTGTCGTCCAGTAGGTCCGAC
>DATCGU010000088.1:0-5150 GCA_036508735.1 Gemmatimonadaceae bacterium | reverse complement strand
CCACAGCCGCCAGAGGTAGCGGTCGTGCATGATCCCCGCCGCGATGTTCCACTCGGGGTCGTCGATGGACTCGAACTCCGGACGCTTCGACTGGATCTCCTGGAACGTCGAGGGCATGAGCTGCATCACGCCGCGCGCGCCCACGTAGCTGCGCGCCTTCGCGTTGAGTTCGCTCTCGGCCATGCCCTGCGCCTTGAAGTATTGCCAGTCGAAGCCAAGGCCGAAGTAGCGTTTGCTGTACTTGCGGAAGATGGCGTCGTAGCGAGTCTGGTCGTGCCGCGCGTTGCGGGCGGCGGTGGCGCGATCGAGCGCGCTCATCGGCGGCGGCGATTGTGCCGTTGGTTGCTGCGCGCCGGCCGTCGTGGCGAGCAGGAGCAGCAGGGCGAGCCGCTTCACTAGTTCAGCGCGCGGCCGACGATCATCCCGATCGCGATGAAGATTGCGCCCAGGAAAATCGCGACGGCGATGTTTCCCTTCTTGAGCTCGTCGTGGAAATCGACCTGCGGCGTGAGCATGTCGATCACCCGATACGTGACATACATCAGGACCACGCCGAGGATGGCGTAGATGAAGTTCATCGCGATGATGGGCAGCTGCATCGGGTCTCCTTGGAATTTCGCCTGTTCCCCGTCCGAACCTACGTCACGAGGCGCGCCGACGATACGGCCGGGCTCTTGCGCCGCTCCGGCGATTCCCGGTCGGAATACATTTCCGCGCGCCTCACGGCTTGGCCCGGCTTGCCGTCACATAGAACGCCGGGTCCACGCGTAATTCGGTGGTGTCGCTCATCGTCGACGGCACGGTCTGCCACGCGGTGGTGGGACGCAGGTGGGTGTAGTTGCTGTCGTTGCCGAGTCCAACCCGGACCGGCATGTCGAACCCGGGAACCACGTTGGTCCAATGATATGAGAACGTCTTCCCTTCGGTCCGGTACTCCAGCATCGGGATCATCGTCGTCTCCTGATACTGCGTGAAGATCCTGGAGAGATCGACGCCCGTCCCGGTGTTGATGTAGTCCCGGATCTGCTTCGCGGTCACGGTCTGGTGCCAGAACGTCGAGTTGAGGCCCCGGAGCGTGCTCAACCAGCGCGCGTCGTTGTCGACGACCGCGCGGATGGTCATCAGCATGTTCGAACCTTTGTAGTACCGGTCCTGCGATCTCGGAGTGTCGTTGACGCCGTACGTGCCGGTGATCGGCGAGTCGTTCTTGATGTTGCTGCGCACCCCGACCAGGTATCGCTGGCCGGCCGCCTGATCCTTCACGCATTCGAGATAGAGCGCCTCGGCGTACATGCCGAAGCTCTCGTGGATCCACATGTCGGCGTGGTCCTTGGCGCTGATGTTGTTGCCCCACCATTCGTGGGCGCTTTCGTGCACTATGATGTAGTCCCAGCTCATTCCCTCCCCGGTGCCCGAGAGGTCGCGGCCGATGTAGCCCGGCAGGTACTTGTTGCCATAGGCGATGCCGCTCTGGTGTTCCATGCCGAGGTACGGCGCCTCGATCAACTTGTAGCCGTCGGCATACCAGGGGTACGGACCGAACCAATGCTCGAAGCAGGCGAGCATCGTCTTCACCTGCGGCATCAGCGCCGTGGCGAGGGGCTGATGCAGGGCGAGGGGCCAGAACTCGATGGTGAGGAGCCCGTTGACGCCTTTGTAGGTGTCGCGGACCGGCACGTAGCTCGCGGTCGCGTTGATTTCGACGTCGTAGCTGTTGATCGGGTTGGCCACGAACCATTCGAAAGTCGTCGTGCCATCGCCGTTGTGCGTGGTGGAGCGCAATCTGCCGTTGGAGATGTCGATCAACGGATCGGGGACGGTGATCGCGATGCGCTGGCTGTCCGGTTCATCCGCCGGGATGTCCTTCAAGGGCCACCAGGTGCTGCCGCCGGTGCCTTCGTTGGAAGTGGCGATCCACGGTGCACCGGTTGTGTCGGTGTTCCAGTGAAAGGGGCCGCCGCCTCGTTGCGCGGGTCCGGCCTGCGGATGATACGCGCCGTGGTAGTAGACCCAGACGGTGTGGTGCTCGCCTGTCCGTTGAGGTGCTGTGAGCGTCACGAAGAAAGCGTTGCCGTCCCGCTGGTATGAGAGGTGCGTCCCGGCTTGGGTCATGCTGTCGACTTCGAGCGGCCGCTGCAGGTCGATCTGCATCACGCTGGCCGGCTGCAGCACGCGGTAGGTGATCCCGTTCGCGCCGCGGATGCTGCTATCTGTTGGACTTACGCTCACGTGTAAGTCATAGAAGGTCGCGTCCCACCACGCGCGCTCGGGGGTATTCGAACCGCGGAGCGTGTCGGCGTGGGTGAAGACGCGGGCCTGCGCGGCGAGTCCGAGGACGGGGCAGGCGACGAGCGAGACGACGAGCGCGAGACGGCGCATGATGATCCCGGTGACGAGGTGATGGGCGCCTCCAACATAGCTCGTGCCCGCCACGCCCGGCACGCGGCTCTTCCAACTGCGAGCGCCGCCCGACATCGTTGACGCATGAAAAATCCTGAAACACTGCTGCTTTCGGATGTGGATGTGCGCGCGCTCCTGCCGATGAACGAGTGCATCGGCGTGATGGAGCGCGCGCTTCGGAGCGTGACCGACGGCTCGAGCGTGCTCCCGTTGCGCACGGTGATGCGGCTCGACGGCACCCCGAACGCGTTCGCCGCGATGCCGGCGGTGGTGGGGAAGGGCGCCGGCGCGTCGCTCGGCGCGAAGATCATCACGGTCTTTCCCGGCAACGATGCCACTCCCTACGACTCCCACATCGGCGTCGTGCTCCTCTTCGACGCCGAGCATGGGAAGTTGCTGGCGATCGCGGATGCGTCGTCGATCACGGCGATCCGGACGTCGGCGGTCTCGGGGCTCGCGACGCGGCTGCTCGCGCGTGAAGATGCGAAGGAGCTCGCCATCCTCGGTTCGGGCGTGCTGGCGATGCCGCATCTCGAGGCGGTGCGCTGCGTGCGCGACCTCAAGCGCGTGCGGGTGTGGAGCAGGTCGGGGGACCGTGCAAAGGAGTTCGCGGTGCGCGCCCGCAAGCAGTTCGATGTCGAGATCGTCGTGTCGGGCACGGCTCGCGAGGCGGTCGAGGGCGCGGACGTGATCTGCACGATCACCGCGGCGCGCACGCCGGTGCTCGAGGGCGCGTGGCTCTCGCCGGGCGCGCACGTGAACGCGGTGGGCGCGTCGTTGCCGAGTGCGCGCGAGCTCGACACCGCCGCAGTCGTGCGTTCGCGACTGTTCGTCGACCGCCGCGAGTCCACGCTGAGCGAGGCCGGCGACTTCCTGGTCCCGCGCTCCGAGGGCGCGATCACCGACGCGCACATCCTCGGCGAGCTCGGCGACCTGCTGGCAGGAAGCGTGAAGGGGCGAGTGAACCGCGACGACGTCACGCTGTTCAAGTCACTCGGGCTCGCCGTAGAGGATGTGGCGGCGTTGCGACACATCCATGGAAAGGCCGTTGCCACGGGAACTGGCACATCCGTCGCGCTCGGTGGGCTGCGCTAACGCCTGATCAGCAGGTGGCAGCGCGGCATGCAACGTCCGAGCCCCATTGGAGATGAAATGATGATGCCGGCGCCAGTGAGGGCCGGCACTGTCGTATGGATGCGAACAGCAGCTTTGTACAACGCGAACGACTTGACTTGCGGTGTGGCTTCTATCAATCTTACCAGTAAGACCAACTGGGAAGATTCGATGAATGAGACCGCCACCACCACGTTGTCGTCGAAGGGACAGGTCGTCATCCCGGAAGAGATTCGGGACCGCCTCGGCCTGAAACCCGGCGCCCAGTTCGTTGTTATCGCAGAGCGTGACGTCGTGATCTTGAAGGTGCTCGAGCCGCCGTCCGTCCATGAGTTCACAACGCTCCTCGAACGGGCTCGCAAGGCCGCAAGAAGAGCAGGACTTCGGCGGGCCGATATCGCCAAGGCCATTTCCAAGGTGCGCCGCTCGAGGTGAGGGTTGTGCTCGACACGAACGTCCTTGTCTCCGGGATCTTCTTCGGCCCGGTACGTTGGTCTCGACGTGCTGTTCGAAGCCGCCTTTGCGCCAATTGCAATGCGGGCGACGATTGTTCATGCGCCACCGCTGGATGTGCGCGTAAGTGACGATCCCGACGATGACATGTTCCTCGTCGCCGCCCTTGTCTCGTCCGCACCGATCGTCGTGTCCGGCGACAGAGACCTGTTGAGCGTTTCGGGCTGGCGCGGAATCGCCGTGCTTACTCCGCGCCAGTTCCACGATCAGTACATCAGCGGTCGTTGAGGAGTGTCGCCGGTGACATGTGAAGCGATCAGTGATCCGACCAGATCGCCAGTTCATTGCCGGCGGGGTCGGTGAAGTGGAAGCGCCGCCCGCCCGGGAACGAGAAGATCGGCTTCACGATCTTGCCGCCCGCCTTCTCGACGCGCGCCTGTGCCTCCTCGAGCTTGCTCGCGTAGAGGATGACCAGCGGCGCGCCGCTCTTCGATGTTTCTCCCGAGGCAATTCCGCCGGATACGTTCGCGTGCTCGAACGCCGCGTAGTCGGGTGTCATGTTTGTCTCGTTCGTGAAGTGTGATGTGGCAGCCTTCCGTCCTCCGGCTTCGATCTTCCATCTTCGATCCTCCATCTAGTAAAAATCATGCGAGCGCGCGAATTCCGCCCCCGCTTTCGCTCCCAAGGCGACGAATTCTTCAGCCTTGAGATTCACCACCGTCTGCTCGATCTGCAAAACGCCGCGCACCAGCAGCAGCGGCGTGCGCGAAATGAGCAGTGCCTGCTTCTCGAACCGCTGCGGCGTGATGACGACGTTCAGCATGCCTGTCTCATCCTCGAGAGTGAGAAAGACGAACCCCTTCGCCGTGCCGGGGCGCTGGCGGCAGATCACGAGCCCCGCCGCCGCAATGCGCGCGCCGTCCTTCTGCTTGGTGGCTTCGTGCGCCGTGAGCACACCGTTCGGCAGCAGCAGCGGGCGCAGGTGGCGCATGGGATGGCCGTTCAATGAAAGGCCGGTCATCCGGTAATCCGCCTCGGTCATCTCCGGCGCGGAGAGCGGCGGCAGTCCCGCGGGCACTTTCGTCTCAGGAAAGAGCGCGAACGGTCCCGCGTCGCCGCGTACGGCCTCCAGCACGCGCCACAACGCCACGCGCCGCCGCCGCGCCGGTGGTTCGTCGGCCAAG
>DATCGU010000087.1:0-4072 GCA_036508735.1 Gemmatimonadaceae bacterium | reverse complement strand
GTCGAGGGTGGTGCAAGTAATTTGATTTAGCGGGATAGTTTCAAACATGGATAAGCTCAGGATTTGTAGGATTTCAGCCAGACTGCGATGATCAGGATGCAAACGTTTCTTTGTAGTGGCTATCAACAGGTAGGTGGGTATAGCAATCCATATCTGCGCAAAGAAGGCTTACCGGCTGGGATGGGGAGGCGCTTGTGACGACCGACGAGGCTAAGGGTCGGCTCTACGACACAACTTTTCTCATCGGCGCATTTCGGCGCCGCTCCGCCATTAAGGCGCTCGCCGAGGGGCCTGACTCGGCCGGCGTGGTGGCGCTTGCGCAGGCGCTGCAAGAGAGGCACCCCGATCACAGGCGAATCCGACGCGTTCTGCGGCAGCTTTCAGCGCTGCGCGATGACCATAAGATCGCCGCTTTGTGGGCTGCATGGGCACAAGCGCCCGGCCCCGAGCTCGCCAAAATTCTGTCCGCTCTGGGCTGGCCATCTGAGTGCACGCAGGATGCGAGATTCGTGCGTGCGGTCCTCGCGGCAGCAACTTCTGCTGCAGCACCCGAGATCATGCGGGCGGTGGCAGTGTTCGCCCGCGCCCTGCCGATCAAGGATGAAGCGTCCAACGACGGTATCTACGCCGCCTGGATCCGCTGCCAGTCGGCGGAATTGGAGAAACTCATCGATGAACAGGCCCGTCAGGCCAGCAGCCCGGCGTTGGAAGCGCTGCACGCTCTGGTCACTGGCAGGCTGGAGCGCTACTTCGAACTGGGTGACGCGGACGGCATGCTGCTGGTTCACGCGTTCAACATGGCACCGGAACCGTTTCGCCAGAGCATCGCCAGAACGGTCGGTGCCAGCTCCGATCGTGGCCTGCTGGAGAACTATCGACGCGCCCTCTCAAGCGTCACGGCCGATGCTGCGAGCAACGTCGAGAATCTAAAGCTGGTGGGTGACGAAGACGGGCTGTTCGAAGTGACCCGCTCGCTGCGCCTTCTCGAGGTGCTCGATCTGTGCGAACGCTGGTCAGCAAGCGCGGGCCGGCCCGGCGGTACTCAGCAGCGCGCCGCCGTCGAGCGCTCGCTCGCCGCCTATCGTACTCTGGGCACTCTGGGCGCTTTCCAGGTTGAGGACTCTGCACTATTGCCCGAAGGGCTGGTGGACATCTTCGAGTGGTGGCGCAATGAGAAAACTTCAGACGAGCAACTTCGCTGCGATCTCGACGCGAGCGACCCATTCCTGAGAGCCCGCGGTCTCTACCTCGGGCGCGAGGGCGCTCTGGTGGATGATGTGCGCCTGCGCGGCGCCGCTGCGAGCGAGCACTGGCCGGAGCGGCTGGTAGCGCGCCTGTTGGAGCCCGAACTCTTCTCCGAAGCGGTGCCGGATCACGTCTTTTGGGTCAATGCGTGCGCGGGTGACGCTGCCCTGCTGCTTGCGCCGATCGACGGCATGCCCGAAGACTACGCGCGTCACACAGCGCTTCTCGGTCAGGGGCGCAGTCCGATCGGTTCGCGTACGCGCGCTTTTCTGGAGATCCTCTGCGCATTCCAGAGCGTCTTTGTGGCGAGCTCCATCGTGATCGACGAAAGTACCGAGACGGCTGATCGTGGCGCAGTGGAGATTGAGGACGCGCCGCACGTGGATTTCTGACGCACGGGCATAATCAACCAAAGTGATCGTTAATCAACCGTGAACAAAGAAACTGCAATGTCAGGGCGTGGGGTGAAGAGGCTCAAACCGGGTGAATTGCTGCTTGATTGGTCTCAATTGCGCAGCGCCTGGAGTCCGGGACATGACTGACTCGCGCTCTGGCATGCTGCGCCAGATCGAGCCGGGGCGTTTTCGCGTCGAGCACCCGCTGGTGGTCAACGCGAAGGACGGTTCGGTGCTGGTGCAAGTGCCGGCTGGAGAATTCGAGATGGGCTCCAACGAGGGCGAGGGCAATGTGAATGAACATCCGCAGCACCGGGTCGAGCTGTCGGCTTACTGGATCGGGGTGTACGCGGTGACGAATGCACAGTACCTGAGGTTTGTGGCGGCAACCGGGCACCGTGCGCCGGACAATACGCGCCACCGCGAGCAGGGGGTTGTGGAGCATCCCGTGACCGATGTTTCGTGGGATGACAGCTTGGCGTATGCCAACTGGGCCGGCTGTCAGCTGGCAAGCGAGGCGCAGTGGGAGCGTGCCTGCCGCGGGCCGCTGGGGTTCGTGTATCCGTGGGGCGAGGACTGGGACGAGACGAAGTGCCGCAACGACAAGAACAAGGGCAGCGAGCTGACCAGTGTGGTGTACGGGTATGCGAAGGGGGTCAGCGGTTGGGGAACCTACAACCAGAGCGGCAACGTGTGGGAGTGGTGTGCAGACTGGTATGACGAGAACTATTACGCGAGTTCATCTAAGGAAGACCCCAGGGGGCCGCAGCGAGGCGCGTGTCGGGTATTTCGCGGCGGCAGTTGGAGGTACGTCGATCCGGGCTTCTTCAGGGCCGCCTACCGCACCTGGTACGACCCCGGCAGCCGCGGCGGCGGCCTGGGTTTGCGCCTCGTGAGGGCGGCTTCGTGAGCAAAAGGATGCAGGGAACAGCGCCATGACCATGGCCATCGACTTCGGTACCTGCAACACGGTGCTGGCACGCTGGAATGCCAGCACGCGGCGTGTTGAGACGCTGCGCATCGAGGAGATCGGCAAGACCTATCGCTACCGCGCGCCCGGTGCCGCGAATGAGCGGGAATCCGCCATCATTCCTTCGCTCGTGCATTACGGGGAAGGCAATGCGCTCAGCATCGGCGCGCAGGTCGAGAATGCCGGACTTGCCAGCGACCGCGGCACCTTTCGCTGGATCAAGCTCGACATCCTGCGCAACAACAACCGCGCCCGGCGTATCAACGGCGACCTCATCACGCCGCGCCAAGCGGCCGACGACCTGATCGGTCGGGTGCTGCTCGCGGCCGGCCTGAAGGCGGACGAGGACCTGGTGGTCACGCTGCCGGTGGAGGCTTTCGATCATTATGTGGACTGGCTGCAGGGCGCGGTATTGAAGACCTTCCGCGGCACGGTGCGCATGCTCGACGAGGCCACCGCCTGCATCCTCGGCTACGACACCCAGGTGCGCGAGGGAGAGGTGTACGTGGTGTTCGACTTCGGCGGCGGCACGCTCGACGTGTCGGTGGTGAAAACGCGCGATCTGGCTGGCGGCGACATGCGCCCGTGCGACGTGCTTGGCCGCGCGGGGGAGGAGATCGGCGGCTCGCTGGTGGACCAGTGGATGCTTAGCGAGTTGCAACAAAACGAGAAGCTCTCCGACCAGGATCTGGCTGATGTCGGCACCGCGCTGCTGCGCGCGGTGGAGCAAGCCAAGCTGCGGCTCTCCGGCGGGGAGGCGCACGTGGAGGTGACCCAGTTGAACGACCTCACGGCGCGGTTGATCAGCTACACCTTCAGCGCTGAGGGGCTACGCCGCATGCTCGACTCGGAACGACCGGATCTCTCCGGTCTGAGCCTGTACCGGCTGGTGGCGCACACCGTCGAGCGCGCGCTCGATGTCGCGCAGGGCAAATACGGCACGCGCAAGTCCGAAGTAAAAGGGGTGTTCATGGCGGGCGGATCGAGCCTGCTGCTGGGGGTGGCCGACGTGGTGTCAAATCTGTTTCCCGGTTGCCCGGTGCGCTGCGAGGATCCGTTCGAGGCGATTGCGCGCGGCGCGTGCCGCTACGCCGGCGAAGACATCAATCTCGCCCTGGTGCACGAGTACTGCCTGCGCGGCTGGGACCGGGCCAAGAAGGACTACGTGCTGGTTCCGGTAGTGCCCAAGGGAACGCACTACCCGACGCAGGGTTCGGTCTCGACCAAGTATGTGAACGCTGCCTGCGAAGGCGCGACGCGGCTCGGACTGGTGGTGGTGGAACGCTCCGCGATGTTGCGACCGGAGGACGTGTGGGAAGTCGTGGGCGGCCGGCTGCAGCGGCGCGAAACGATCCGGCGCGAGGACGTTTCGCTGCGTGAACTGAATCCAGCGGACCGCGAATTCATCCATGCGGATCCGCCCTGCACCGTCGGTGCGCGGCGGTTCGTCGCGGGCTTCGGG
>DATCGU010000086.1:0-3892 GCA_036508735.1 Gemmatimonadaceae bacterium | reverse complement strand
TCGCACTTCCAGGAAGCGCTGAATGACGTGCTGGCGGGCGGCAAGAGAATGTTCTAGCACAGACAGCAGAACGCGAGAACGCGAGAACGCGAGAACGCGAGACTGGCTGCGAGCCGGTCTCGCGTTCTTGCGCTCTGGCGCGCTCGCGCTCTTTATGAGTTCCGCTAGAGTTCTCGGCCCCCCGGGGATAAATTCAGCCATTGCGGCCTCCCGAGGCGGGAGCGGCTTGATTCTTCTCCTACCGTGACGGGCACCGATGGCTGACAGCGAGCGCACGAAATCATTGCGAGTGGACGAGGAACGGCTCGCCGAGTTGCGGAGGTTCCTTTGACCTCGACGGCAAGCGGGACCGATTGGGACGGCTCGAGTCGGAGATGAGCGCGCCGGGCTTCTGGGATGCGCAGGAACGCGCCCAGGGCCTCGTGCAGGAGTTGAAGGTGCTCAAGGGGTGGATCGATCCCTTCGACAAGCTGTGGGGGCGGGTGCAGTCGGCGCTGGAGCTGGACCAGATGCTCGAGGCCGAGCCCGATTCGGAGATGATCGCCGAGGTGGAACGCGAGACGGGGGCGCTGCACGAGGAGGTGGAGGCGTTCAAGCTCCGCTCGCTGCTGCAGGGACCCGATGACTTCCGCGACGCGCAGCTGGAGATCAGCGCCGGTGCCGGCGGCACGGAGGCGCAGGACTGGGCGCAGATGCTCATGCGCATGTACACGCGCTGGGCCGAGCGCCGGGGCTACTCGGTGGAGATCCTCGACCTGAGTGATGGTGAGGAGGCCGGAATCAAGGGCGCGGTGCTCGAGATCAAGGGACTGTACGCTTACGGCTTCCTGCAGTCGGAGGCCGGCGTGCACCGCTTGGTGCGCATCTCGCCGTTCGACTCGCAGGCGAGGCGGCACACCAGCTTTGCCTCGATCTTCATCTATCCGGTGGTCGACAACGAGATCAACATCGAGATCCGCGACGAGGACATCAAGATGGACGTCTTCCGGGCGAGCGGCGCGGGCGGTCAGCACGTGAACAAGACGAGTTCGGCGGTCCGCCTGACGCACATTCCCTCGGGGATCGTGGTGAGCTGCCAGCAGGAGCGCAGCCAGGGAAAGAACAAGGCGACGGCGATGAAGCAGCTGAAGAACAAGCTGTACCAGGTGGAACTCGACAAGCAGATGGCGGTGAAGGCCAAGCTCGACGCCACCAAGGCCGACGTGTCGTTCGGCAGCCAGAGCCGCAGCTACGTGTTCCAGCCGTACACGATGGTCAACGACCACCGCACCGGGCTGAAGATCACGGACGTGCAGAAGGTCATGGACGGCGCGATCGATCCATTCATCGAGGCATATCTCAAGATGAACGGCAACGCGGGAGCTTCCTGAATGAGTGACGATCTCAACTACGTGCTGCGCTCACGGCGCGACAAGGTGGACGCCCTGCTGGCGCGCGGCATCCCGCCGTTCGCGTACAGCTTCGAGCGTACGCACCATGCCGCCGACTGCGTGCCGCTGCTGGGGGACGCCGCGGAGGGTCCGGTGGTGGCGCTGGCCGGGCGGATCGTCGCGTGGCGCGCGCACGGCAAGACGACGTTCGCGCACCTGGGAGATCCGTCAGGGCGCGTACAGCTGTACCTCAAGAAGGACGTACTGGGCGAGGACGGCTGGGTGCTGTGCGACCTGCTGGATCTCGGGGACGTGGTCGGGGTGCACGGGCCGCTGTTCCGCACGCGCACGGGCGAGGTGACGGTGCGCGTGGAGCGCCTGGAACTGCTCGCCAAGTCGCTGCGTCCGCTGCCGTTCGGCAAGGAAGAGACGGTGGACGGCACGGTGGTGCGCCACTCCGCGTTCGCCGACGGCGAGCAACGGTCGCGCCAGCGGTACGCCGACCTGGCCGTGCATCCCGAGGTGCGGGCCCTGTTCACGGCACGGTCGCGGATGAACGCGGCGGTGCGCGGCTTTCTCGACGGACTGGACTTCCTGGAAGTGGAGACGCCGGTGTTGCAGCCGCTGTACGGCGGCGCGGCGGCCAAGCCCTTCGTGACGCAGCACAACGCCCTCGACATGCCGCTGTTCCTGCGCATCGCCGACGAGCTGTACCTCAAGCGCCTGGTGGTGGGCGGCTTCGACCGGGTGTACGAGATCGGGCACGACTTCCGCAACGAGGGCATCGACCGGACGCACAATCCGGAGTTCACGATGCTTGAGTTCTACGAGGCGTACGCGGACTACACGGGCATGATGGCGCGCGTGGAGGCGCTGTTGATCGCGGCGGCCACCGCCGTGCGCGACGCGCTGTCCGGCGCCGGGCTGTCCAGCGACGCGCCGGCCTTCGACCCGGCCGTGCTGCAGGGACCGTTCCCCCGCATGGAATGGCTGCCGTCGCTGTCGCAGGCGCTGCACGTGCCGGACGTCACGCGGCTCACCGACGCCGATCTGCGCGCGGCCGCCGAGAAGGTGGGGGTGCACGGCGTCGGCACGCTGTCGCGCCCGAAGCTGATGGACGAACTGTTCCAGCACCATGTGGAGAGCAAGATCGACCGCCCGACCTTCGTGATCGACTACCCCAAGGAACTGTCGCCGCTGGCCAAGCCCAAACGGGGAAATGCGGAGCTGACCGAGCGCTTCGAATTGTTCGCGCGCGGCAAGGAGATGGCAAACGCGTTCAGCGAGCTCAACGATCCCATCGACCAGCGCCAGCGCTTCGAGGCCCAGGCGCGGCTGAAGGCTGCCGGCGACGAGGAGGCGAGCGGGGTGGACGAGGATTACCTGCGGGCCATGGAGTACGGCATGCCTCCCATGGGTGGCGTGGGCATCGGTATGGACCGGCTGTTCATGTACCTCACGAACACGTCGCACATCCGGGACGTCATCCTCTTTCCCACCATGAGGCCGGAGTAACGGGTCGGGATGGAGTGCGGGGTGCGCGGGTTCGGGAGGGGGAGCGGGTGAAGTGCGGGGGGATGGGGCGGGGGGCGCAGATTCTAGCATGGGAGCGTAGTGAACCGACTGGAACTTGAGATCGCGTGGCGCTACCTGCGGAGTCGCGGAAGCGCGCGGTGGCTGTCGTTCATCAGCGTGATCGCCATCGGCGGCATCGTCATTGGCGTGAGCGCGCTGATCCTGATCATCGGCGTGATGAACGGGCTCCAGACCGACCTGCGCGAGAAGATCCTCGTGGGGAGCCCGGACCTGCGCGTGCTGGTGTTCGGCGACGAACTGAAGATCGCCGACTGGCGCGCGGTGCAGGCGAAGGTGCGCACGATCGACGGCGTGGTGGCGGTCGCCCCGTTCGTGCTGACGCAGGCGCTGGCGAACGCGGGGCACGATTACACCGAGGGCGTGTCGGTGTCGGGCATCGAGCCGCTGGGCGCCTCGAAGCACCCGGTGACGTCGATTCGCGAGCACGCCACGATGGGCGACTTCTCGTTCGTCACCAAGGACGGCAAGCGGCGGGGCGCGGTGGTCGGCAAGCTGCTGGCCGACCGGCTCAGCGCCTACCCCGGGGCCGAACTGACGGTCTTCGGCGCGCCGAACATGCGGCCGAGCGCCGTGCTGGGGATGCCCGTGCCGCGCGTGGCGAAGTTCGAGGTAACCGGCGTGTTCGAGACGGGGATGTACGAGTACGACAATTCGTACGTGTTCGTGGACCTGCAGGCGGCGCAGGAGTTTGCCGGGCTGGACAGCGCGGTCACCGGACTCGAGGTGTCGACGACCGACCGATGGGTGGCGCCGGCGGTTGCCGAGCGCATCGCGACGGCGCTCGAGTTTCCGTATCACACGGTGGACTGGCAGGAGCAGAACAGTTCGCTCTTCCGCGCACTGAAACTGGAGAAGATGGGGATGGGCGTGATCCTGCTGCTGATCATCGTGGTGGCCGCCTTCAACATCGTGAGCACGCTCACGAT
>DATCGU010000085.1:0-2663 GCA_036508735.1 Gemmatimonadaceae bacterium | reverse complement strand
AGCGCGGCTATGGCGACTTGCTCTTCGCGATCGACAAGCCCGGGCTCGCGCTGGAAGCATACCGGCGCGCCATCGCCCTTTCGCCGCCCGGGCAGGCGTGGCGAGTGCGGAACAATCTTGCCCGATGGTTTCGGATGACGGGCGAGCGAGCACAGGAGGTAGTGGAGTTGCGGGCGAGTCTTGCCTCCGAGCCGGCGCAGGGGGACATCCGCGGCTATCTAGTGGCGGCACTGCTGGCGCTGGGGCAGTACGGGGACGCGGCCAGCGAGGCCGACTCCGCGCTCGCGCGCGGCGGGTCAGCGACCATCTTTGCCGCGTTGCGTGCCGTGGCCGACAGCGCTGCGAGGGTGGGAGCACCACCGGGTTCGATCAGGATCGGCCTCGTTGCCGGGGAAAGTCGCCCGGTGCGGTGAGGGGCCGGATTGGACGGTCCTGGCAGCCGGGGTGTTGTGCCGGCTCGGGTAGAATTCATCTTCTATTCACCAAGCCGAAGAAAGTTCCATATAGAGTGGTTGACACGTCAGGGTTCCGGCCGCACGTTAGTCGGCGATTGACGGACCCTTGAGTGGGACCGTGTCTCTCCAAACCGCCCCCGAGGTTTGTGACGCGCGGCGTGTTGTCGGAGTAAACACCACCATTGAGTCGGATTCTCGCCGTCGGCGACGGCGGGTCGTTCTTTTATGTGAGCTTTTAGTGGGCTGCTGAAGGTGTTTTGTGCTTGTGCTGCGGTCGCTGTACCCCGTTGCCCCCTCCACCGCGAGTGAGATGACAACTATGAAGAAGCAGAGTCGTGTTTTTGTGAGTCTGCTGGGTTTGTTGGGAGCGCTGCTCGCGTTTCCCACGGCCAGCGCACAGGCGCAGAACGCGGTGATCACCGGCAAGGTCCTGTCGGACGTCGGCGCCGTGATCGAGGATGCCAATGTCGTCATCGTCGAGCTCGCTGTGTCGGTGCGGACGAATGCCTTGGGCATGTACGCGATCACCGTCCCGGCGGCTCGCGTGCAGGGGCAAGCCGTGGCGCTGCGAGTGCGCGCCATCGGTTACACGCAGGGCGTCATCGGAATCCGGGTGACCCCCGGGCCGCGCCAGTACAACTTCGAACTCAAGAAGGACATCAACCGCCTGAGCGAGGTGGTGGTGACGGGGTCGATCGAGGGTACGGAGCGGTCGAAGGTGCCGTTCAACGTCGGTCGCGTCTCGGCGCAGGACCTCGTGGTCCCGGCCGCCGACCCGATTCGCGCGCTCGCCGGCAAGGTGGGCGGCCTGCGCATTGCGCAGTCGAGCGGCCAGCCGGGCGCGGAAACGCAGATCCTGATGCGCGGTCCGACATCGATCAACGCGACGGGACGCAGCCAGAGTCCGCTCATCATCGTGGACGGCGCCATCCAGCGCGTCGGCAGCCTGGATGAGATCGGCGGCCTCGACATCGAGTCGGTGGAGGTGGTGAAGGGCGCCGCCGGTGCGTCGCTCTACGGCGCCACGGCCGCCAACGGCGTGATCATCGTGAAGACCAAGCGCGGCAGCAACGTGGACGCGGTGCGGTGGACGTTCCGTTCCGAGATGGGCATCACCGACGTCAGCAGCCTCAACTACGGCATGCCGCTGAACCACAACCTGCAGCTCGACGAGACCGGCAAGCGGTTCTGCGTGTCGGGGGCGTCCAACGTAGCCCCGTGCTCGCGCACGCTCGACTGGATGACCGAAATCATGCGCGTCAACAACGTGGCGGCCGATACGGTGCGCACGGCGCAGAACATCCAGTTCAACGCGGTGTCGGCGTCGGGCGGCGAACTGCTCAACGACTTCCAGGCGAGCATCTGGCCGAACCACTACTACAACAGCTTCGCCCAGATCTCCACCTCGAACCCGATCAGCATCAACTCGATCGAGGCCGAGGGCCGGGCGGGGAGCGTCCGCTATTTCGTCAGCGGCGCGGCGACGAACGACCATGGCGCCATCAAGCAGCTCAACGGCCAGCAGCAGAAGCGTGTCCGCATGAACCTGGACTATGCGCCGCGCTCCGACATGACCATGGCGGTGAGCATGATGGTGGACAAGGCGATCATGGACAACCGCTCGGGCGGTTCCTCCAATGGCACCCTCTTTGGCCAGCTGATGCGCGGTGCGCCAGCCGGCACGGACTACCTGGCGCGCGACACCCTGGGCCGGCTGCTCGTGCTCGGCGGTGGCGCCCCACTGAAGGGCTCCGGCAACGGCGCCGGCACCCTCCTGTACGACACCGAGAACCTCGGGAACGTGAACACCTCCAACCGTCTCCTCGGCACGCTCAACACGACGTACACGCCCACCGACTGGGCGACGTTCGAAGGCACGTTCGCCTACGACAATCGCTCGCGCATCAACAACTCCTGGGTCAAGAAGGGGTACCGCACGTTCACGGTGTCGTCGGCCAACAATAGCGGCAACCAGTCGATGAGCAACCTGTGGGAAGAGGCGATGAACGCACAGGTGTCGGCCACGGTACGCCGGCAGTTCCGGCCAGACCTGGGCGCCAAGCTGCAGCTCCGCGGGTTGTGGGACCAGGACCAGCAGGTGAGCCAGGGCGAGTCGGGCCAGGTCTACGTCGTGAAGGACGTGTACACGCTCAGCAACACGACGACCAACAAGACCGCCACCGGCTCGTTCCAGACGATCAAGAGCCT
>DATCGU010000084.1:0-9007 GCA_036508735.1 Gemmatimonadaceae bacterium | reverse complement strand
CAGTTTCATGACCGATCCGAAGATGGCCGAAGCCCGCGCGTCGTGGCGAGCCGAGATCGCGTCGTGTCCGCGATCCATCGTGCGCACCGTGCGAGGCGTCATCGAGCGCGAGGGGGTGTTGGACCAGGTGGGCTCGATCCGTCTTCCCACGCTCATCGTGGTGGGCGACGAGGACGTGGCGACGCCGCCGCCCAAGTCGCGCCGCATCCAGCAACTCATACCCGGTTCCCGCCTCGCGATGATTGCCGCGGCCGGTCACTCGAGTCCCGTCGAACAGCCGGCCGACGTCACGCGGGTGCTGTCAGACTTCCTCTCGACGCTCCCGTACTAGCACTCGCGCGTCCCACAGCGCGCGCTCGATCGCCGTCAGGCGATCCTGGTACTCGCGGGCATGGCGCAGCAGCGCCGACACGCGGTGCGATCCGATGCCACCGATGAGCACCAGCACGACGGTGAGCGTCAGCCAGAACAACAGCGGGTCGGGGCCAGTCGTGCCACCCCATGGGTTGCCGCTCACGAAGCTGGCGAGAAACTCGGGGCCGGCAAGCGTCAGGCCAAAGGCGATGACGAGCGTCACGGCGCCCGTGATGGTGGCATGCAGGTAGGCCAGCGCGCGCATGCCGCGTCCCTCGGTGAGGTTGTTGCCGAGGGTTGCGGCGGCCTCCTCGAGTTCCTCAATGGGGAGCGCCTCCAGCGGCGGGCGGCTGAACGGTTGCGGAGGGTCGATGCGCCAGGCCCATGACCGGGTATGTCGGCGGCGGCGACGGCGGACGCCCTTGCCCAGCAGGCCGTCGAGCTGGGCCAGGCGATGCAGGATCTCCTGCTGCCGGTGGCGCGCCACGCGCACGCGCTCGCGCTGTCGGTCATAGCGCTGCGCAAAGTAGCCGGCGAGCGGCGTGGCCAGGACGATGACGAGCAGCAGCGTCGTCATCTGGGTAAAGCGCGTTTGCTGGTTGTTCGCCCAGTCGGTGGGAGAGAGCAGGAAGACGACGACGGTCAGCGCGACGGCGAGCGTGAGCAGCAGGAACGCGAGGAACATCCAGCCGCGCCGCTTCCGGAAGTTCATGCGGCCCATGACGCGGCGATTCTCCACACGCAGTGCGTCGACCTCGCGGTTCATCAGGGCGCGGTCGTCATCCTCCGGGTGCGTCTGCAACGGAAAGCTCGTGCTTGGTTTGCTCTGTAACACAGCGTATCCCGGTCGAAACGGCCCGCAGTGGTGGCCGCGCTTGGGCGGAGCGGCTGCCAGACTTGCGACGGTGTCCAGTATGCTCCCAGACGACCGAGGGCAAGTCAATGGTACGGTTATCACAATATGATAGCGGAATCGGAACTCGGATGGCGGAATTGGAATTCGAGTTCCGATTCTCTCAATAGTTCTCCGGCCGGTACGCCTGGTCGGCGTTGAAGAAGCCCCGCAGGTGCGCAATGTCCTTTTCGGCGTCGCCCGTCATCACCTGGGGCGGGTGCAGCACGATGCGCTTGCGCCGGTAGTCGAACGCCACCGGCACGATGGGAACACCCGCGCCGACGGCTACCCAATAGAACCCGGTGTGCCACTGCGGAATCTTCCTGCGCGTTCCCTCGGGCGACAGCGCCAGGATGATCCGGTCGCGTGTCGTGAAATACGCAATGGTCTGGTCAACCACGTTGTTCGAGGAAGAGCGGTCCACGGGCACGCCGCCAAGCCAGCGGAAGTAGAACCCAAATGGCGGACGGAAGAGCGTATCCTTTCCCAGGAACGTGCCCCGGATGCCGAGCCCGAACATGGCCATGACCCCGAGGGGGAAGTCCCAGTTCGAGGTGTGTGGCGCCACGATGAGCACGAACTTCGAGAGATTCGGGAGCGCCCCTTCGAACCGCCAGCCGGTGAGCAGCATCAGCGCACGGGCGATGGCGTCTGTGATGAAGTTGCCGCGACGCGAGACTTGGTCGCCAACGGGCGGAATCAGCATGGCCGGTGCATGGAAAGAGGCACGGAGAAGTGCAGAGGAACAGGCACAGTGGAGTGCAGAGGAACAGGCACGGCGGACTTCAGGGAGGGGGAAGGGGGCGGCGTCCCCGCCGCTGGCGAAGGAACCTCGCCGCATCGTTCGCGCGGGGCAAGACGTATGATGTAGCATTCCCCGCACACCGCCCCCTGCACTTCACCGTGCCTCTATCCCTGCACTCGATGAAACTCCTCTTCGCCATCGGATTCCTGGCCGCCTGCGTGCAGCCACTCGCCGCCCAGCGCCCGACCACCGAGGCCGACGTCAGGCGCCTGTTGTACCCTCTGGCCGACGATTCCATGGCCGGCCGCCTGACCGGATCGCCGGGCGAAGCGAGGGCTGCCCGCTTCATTGGCGCCGAGATGCAGCGTATCGGCCTGAAGCCGCTGGGGGACAGTGGCTATTTCCAGCGCGTACCGGTGGCGGCCGTGCCGCTGAGCACGCCGTCGCGCAGCGGCCGCACCGAGCGCCTGGTGCTGCTGAAGTCGCTCGCCGACTTCGATACGGTGGGCGCCGAGCGCCGTCGCCCGGCGGTCAACGTCGTCGGAGCCATCGAGGGGAGCGACCCCGCACTGAAGGGTGAAGTGGTGCTGGTGGACGCACATTTCGACCATCTTGGGGTGGGGCGCGCCATCAACGGCGACTCCATCTACAACGGCGCCGATGACGATGCTTCGGGGGTCACGGCCGTGCTCGAGATCGCGCGCCAGCTCTCCAGCGGTCCACCACCCAAGCGCACGATCCTCTTCGTCGCGACGACCGGCGAGGAAGTGGGACTCTTCGGCACGCGCTGGTTCATCGATCATCCGCCTGTTCCGCTCTCCCAGTTCGTCGCCAACCTCGAGATCGAGATGATTGGCCGCCCCGATTCGCTGGCCGGGGGGTCCGGCAAGGCCTGGCTCACGGGGTACGAACGCTCCAACATGGGCGACGCGCTGGCGAAGGCCGGCCTGCCGATCGTTCCGGACCGGCGTCCCGACCAGCACTTCTTCGAGCGAAGCGACAACATCGCCTTTGCGCGGCGCGGCATCGTGGCGCACACGCTGTCTTCATACAACCTGCACGCCGACTACCACCAGCCGAGCGATGACGTCAAGGGCGTGGACTTCGAACACATGACGGCGGTCATCAACGCCGCGGCCGCGGCCACTCGCCTGTTGGCCGACGGACCAACACTGGAATGGAAGCCGGGCGGCGCGCCCGTGGCGCCGGCACCGCGCCCTGCTGGCGCACCAGCGCCTCGTCCGCCGCGCAGCTAGCGGAAGCCGTCCTCGTACAACTCGGCGAGGCGGTGAAGCGTGGTGGAGAAGTCGCCGGTCCGGTCGGCGACGGCGAGTGCCCCGATGAGGTCGGCCGTCATGTGCGGCGCGTCGGCGAACGTCTCGGCAAGCGACCCGGCGACGAGCTGGTGTTCATCCATCGCGTCGACGAACGCCGAGAGGGCGGGATCGGCGGCCGCCTCGGCCGCGAGCCTGATGGCCCGCGGCAGCGGCAAGCCCGCCTCGACACCCGTGGCGAGCCCGCGCGCGAACCGGGCGCGTACCATCGGTGGCCGCTTGCCATACCGCTGGGCCACGGCGAGCACCAGCGACCCGCCGGTCGTCACCCACGCCACCGAGCCGGTGATGACGAAGCCGGCGTACGCCCGCACCTGGCCGAAGTAGAGCAGGGGAAACGGGGCGATGAACACCATGCAGAGCGCGGTGAACATGGGGTACGCCATCTGCTTCTTGATCCAGAGGATCAGGCGGTGCTTGGCGTGGTAGAACTCGGCGAGCAGCTGCAGCGACTCCACCAGCGTTCCGGTCTCCTCGCCGAGCGTGAGCACGGCCCGCTCCATGGGCTCGAACCGCGGCCCTCCGGTCTTCACGAGGTACGTGATGCGCTGGCCGCGGCGCGCGCCGTCGAGGAGCCACGCGCGCATCTCCTCCACGTGAGGCGCTCCGCGCGAACCCATGGCCTCGAATGACCTGACGTGCGTGAAGCCGGCGTGCGCGGCCGCGCGCCACATGCGGTAGAACTCCGCGCGATGGCGTCCGTCATCGAGTTGGCGGTAGGCGGCGAGGAAGCTCGGCACGGCAAGAAGATAATGCGAAGTGCACGGGACAGAGGCACAGCCGCCGAGCTACGCGGCGAGCACCATTACCCAGAGTCCCACCAGCGTCGCCAGCGCCAGTGAGTGCCAGAAGATGCGGCGCAGGATCACGCCCTCATGTCCCACATACCCGGTGGCAGCGCCGGCCACGACGATGCTCTGTGCGTCGATCATCTTGCCCATCACGCCGCCGGCGCTGTTGGCCGCGGCCATGAGCACCGCGCTGATGCCGAGCTGGTTGGCGGTGAGCACCTGGAGCGAGCCGAACAGCACGTTGCTCGAGGTGTCGCTTCCGGTGAGCGCCACGCCGAGCCAGCCGAGCATTGTGCCGAAGAACGGATACAACCGCCCCGTGCGCGCAAAGGCGAGGCCGAGTATCGCGTCGAGCCCGGCGTAGCGCATCACGAAACCGACGCCGAACATCGCGGCGATGGTGAGCAGGGGAATTCGCGCCCGCAACAGGGCATCTCGGTATGCACCGGCGATGCCCCGCCAGCCGGCGCCCATGATCACGCCGGCCACGATGCCGGCGAACAGGATGGCGGTGCCGGTGGCCGAGAGCCAGTTGAGCGTGAAGATGGCCGCCTCGGGCTTGGCCACCGCCACCACGGGGGGCGTGCGCTCGACGGCGAGATGCAGCGAGGGCATCTCGAATGTCGGCGCGGAAATTGCATTCAGGCCCGACTTCACCACCGGCGTCCCCCAGGCGAACACGAACACGGCCAGCACGAACCACGGCATCCACGCGCGCCGTATGTCGATGCGAGGCGCATCGGGTGCTCGCGCCACCCTCGGGAGGGCGTCGCGCGGCTTCCAGACGTGCAGGAACGCCCCGAACGCCGCCATCGAGCAGAGTGCGGCCACGATGTCCACCAACCATGGCCCATGATAGGTGGCCATGAGATACTGCGGGATGGCGAACGCCGCGCCCGCCACCAGCAGCGCGGGCCAGACGGCGAGCATGCCGCGCCATCCGGCGTACGCCGCCACCAGCCAGAACGGAACGATGAGGCTGAATGGCGGCAGCTGGCGTGCGACCATTGCCGAGAGTGCGTGCACGTCGAGGCCGGTGACGCCACTGAGGGCGATGATCGGCGTGCCGAGCGCGCCGAAGGCCACTGGCGCGGTATTGGCGAGCAGCGACAGCACCGCCGACTCGAGCGGCGCGAAGCCCAGCCCCACCAGCAGTGCCGAGGTGATGGCCACCGGCGTGCCGAAGCCGGCGGCGCCCTCGAAGAACGCGCCGAGCGAGAAGGCGACAAGCACCAGCTGCAGCCGCCGGTCGCCGGTCACGTGCGCGATGTGTTCCTGCAGCGAGTCGAAGGCGCCGTGCTGCACCGCCAGCCGGTACAGGAAGAGCACGTTGACGAGGATCCAGCCGATGGGGAACAGGCCGTACGCGGCCCCCAGCACTGCGGCGGCGCCGGCGGCCGGCGCGGGCATGCCGGACATCGCCACGGCGACGACCAGGGCGGTCCCGAGCCCCAGCAGCGCCGCCCAGTGCGCGCGCACCCTGTTGGATGCCAGCGCGCCAAGCAGGAGCGCGACGGGCAGTGCGGCGGCCAGCGTGGAGAGCAACGCGCTGTGGAGCGGATTATAGGGCTGCGGCCAGACGTTCATTGGGCGATCGGGTCGAGGGTGACTTCGTCCGGATACTCAGCTCGGGCCACAAGCCCCCAAGGATGGGGCGCCGCCGCGGCATCGGCAACGTGGCGCCCGGCCGTGGCGCCCGGCCGTCCGGTGGCATATTCTATGGCGCCGGTTCGTCGCCGGCCCCGTCACCCCCGATGAGGACCGTCCCGACATGAGAACCCGTCTGTTTGCCGCGCTCGCGCTCGCCCTGTTGCTTCCCGCGGTATCGCGCGCCCAGGGTGAGACCAAGCCGGCCGCGCCGGCCGTCGACCCGGTGGGCAGGTACACCATCTCGACCGTGGTGCAGGGCCAGGCCGCCGACTTCGAGATGATCGTCGAGAAGAAGGAAGACGGCAGCTACGGCGGCACGCTGTCGAACCCAGATTTCGGCACCCAGATCATCAGCTCGCTCAAGGTGGAAGGGCGGACCATGAAGCTCGTGCTCGCCACGGCGCAGGGCATCGAGGCCCTGGCCGAGTTGGTGCTGGCGGAAGACAACACGGTCGACGGCTCGTGGTCGATGCAGGGCGATGGCGGAAAGATGACGGGAACGAAGAAACCCTAGCAGAGCGCGCTCTGCGCCAAGCTACGCCTGGCGCGCGATCTCTTCCCCGGGGTTGATGAACTGGTCGTGCTCCAGCTGGTACTGGGTGTCGTAGAGTTGCTTGTACCGCCCATTCATGCGCAGCAGCTCGCGGTGCGTGCCGCGCTCCACGATCTGGCCGTGCTCGAGCACGAGGATCTGGTCGGCGCTCTGGATGGTGCTCAGGCGGTGGGCGATGACGAATGTCGTGCGCCCGGTGCGCAGCGCGCGGAGGCCTTCCTTGATCTGCTGCTCGCTCTCGCTGTCCAGGCTCGACGTGGCCTCGTCGAGGATCAGCACTCGCGGGTCGCTCAGGATGGCACGGGCAATGGCCACCCGCTGGCGCTGGCCGCCCGAGAGTTTCACGCCGCGCTCGCCGACCACGGTGTCATATCCGTCGGGGAACTGTGTCACGAACTCGTCGCAGTGCGCCACGCGCGCCGCCGCCAGCACGTCGGCCTTGGTCGCTCCCGGCTTGGAGAAGGCGATGTTGTCGAGCACGGTGCCGTCGAACAGAAAGTTGTCCTGCAGCACGACGCCGAGGTTGGCGCGGTAGTCGCGCAGCCGCAGGGTGGCGAGGTCCTTGCCATCCACGAGTATGCGCCCGCTCAGCGGCCGCGCAAACGCCATGATCAGCGAAATCAGCGTGCTCTTGCCGGAGCCGCTGGAGCCCACCAGCGCCGTCGTCGTGCCGGCCGGCGCGGTGAACACGATGTCCTTGAGCACCGGAAGCCCCTCGCGGTACTCGAACGTCACGTCATCGAAGGCGATCTCGCCGCGCAGTTCCGTCACGCGGTCGTGATCGGCGTCGTGCTCGTCTTCCGTGGGGGTCTGCATGATCTCGCGGATGCGGTCGAGCCCGGCGAAGGCCTCGGTGAATTGCGTGCCGATGCTGGCCATCTGCACCACCGGGAACGCCACGAGCGCCACGAACATCACGTACATGAACAGGTCGCCGACGGTCATCCGTTGTTCGATGATGGCCCGTCCGCCGAAGACAATGAGCACCACGTAGATGGCGCCGATGATCACGATGCTCAGGGCACCAATGGCCGAGGTTCCGGTGATGGTGCTCGCAATGTTGCGGAACAGCCGGTTGGCGCCGACCGTGAAGACCTTCTCCTCGCGCTTCTCGGCCGTGTAGATCTTCACCACGCGCGCCCCGCCCAGCGCCTGCCCCAGCCGTCCGCTGACCTCGGCGGTGATCGCTCCCCGTTCACGGAAGATGGGGCGCAGCGTCTTGAAGGCGTATGCCATGCCCCCGCCGAAGATGCCGAGCAGGACGACGATGGCGACCGTCATCTGCCAGTTCAGCCAGAACAGGCCGGCCAGCGCGACGACTGCCGTGAGGAGGCCGCCGACCATCTGCACGATGCCCGTGCCGATGAGGTTGCGGATTCCTTCGGCGTCGTTCATCACGCGCGAGATCAGCACGCCGCTCTGCGTGCCGTCGAAGAACGCCACTGGCAGTCGCATGAGGCGCGCGTGCACCTTGCGGCGCAACTCGGTGATGGCGCGCTGGCCAGCGACGCTGATCACCTGGGAGAGACCGAATGACGTCGCCGCCTGCACCAGCGCGGCGGCGCCGACGGCGAGCGAAATCGGCAGCAACAGGTCGAAACGCTTCTTGCCGACCACGTCATCGAGCAGAAACTTGGTGCTCGTCGGACCCACGAAGCCGGCCGCGCGGCTCAGGAGCATGAGCACGAAACCGATGGCCAGGGTGCGGCGATGCCGCCACATCAGCACCTTGGCCTCGGCCCATCCCTGCTTGTAGTCGGTCGACTTCTTCTTGTCCTTCGCCGGCGACGTCGGTGCCGTCATCGAGGCTCCACTGGGGGAATCGTCCGGCGGGATCGTCCGAGAAGATCGAGCATCGTCCCCGGATCATCGGAAAGTATCGCATTGACGCCGCCCGCCCAAAGCCGCCGGGCCAGGCGCGGCTCGTTGACGGTCCAGACGTGGGTGGGTACGCCGCAGCGGCGCAGCATCCGCGCGAAATGAAGAACCGGCACGGGGATGCCACGAAACTTTGGGGGAATGCTGCACGCCTGGTAGGCGGGTATGCCGGCCCCGCGCAGGGTCAGCGCACGCGCGTACAGGAGAAGCACCTCGCGCATTGAGGCGGTCAGCAGGAAGCCACGGCCCCGCAACGGTGCGAGTGCCTCGTCATCGAAGCTGCCGATCACCACCCGTCTCTTGGCATCGTGGTCCTCGAGCGCCCGCGCCAGCGCGGCGGTGGCCGTCGCCGTCTTGAGCTCAATGATGCACGGCGTGCCTGGAAAGGCGCCGAGCACCTCGGCGAGCGTGGAGATGCGTATCCCCGCACCCCGGTAGGGATGCGAGCGTCCCTCGTCCCGCGTAAACCGGTAGCCCGCGTCCAGGGCGCGCAGTTCGGCGAGCGTGCGGTCGGCCACCGGACCTGTGCCGTCGGTCGTGCGGTCGAGCGTCGGGTCATGGATGACCACAGGCACTCCGTCGGCACTCAGCCGCACGTCGAACTCCAGCCCGTCAGCCCCCAGCGCGAGCCCCTGACGGAACGACTCCAGGGTGTCCTCGGGGGCGTGCATCGAGTTGCCCCGGTGGGCAATCACCAGCGTTGCAGAGGGATCGAGCAGGGGGAACATGCGCTGGAAGATAGCCCGGCGTCCGGGAACGGCGAAGCAGGGGGCAGGTGCGTGGAGGGAGGAACGCACAACGGCGGGG
>DATCGU010000083.1:0-13356 GCA_036508735.1 Gemmatimonadaceae bacterium | reverse complement strand
GACCCGCGCCTCGCACACCACGACGAGCACGAGGTTCTCGCCGCCCACGGCGCACACCCGCCCCTGCTCCGCCAGCAGTTCCAGGAAGCCCGTCGCCCCGAACCCGGCGGCGCCCGCCGATCGCTGCGCCTTGCGGTACAGCGACGCCGTGAGCGCGGCAAAGGCGTTGCCATTCACGCCGACCTGCAGCGTCGAATGCACCATCACACCGTCGTCGAGGCCCACGACCATGGCGCCCAGCACGCCACGGTGACGGATCAGCGACTCGGTGAGTTGCGAAAACGGGGCGTGCATCAGGCGCTTCCCAGCCAGGAGTTCGCCCGATCGAGCGCGCGCTCCAGCACGCGTCGCACGAAGCCCAGCGGAATGGGGCGCGCCGCCGCGACCAGCAGCACGCCGTCCCTGCTCGGCGCCATCGCCACCGACGCGGCTTCGGTCTCGAACACGATCTGCCGCCACGCCCCGAGCCCGAGATGTCGCATGGCGCGGCTCGCTTCGTCGCTCACGCCGGACAACTGCGCGCCGACGTCGGCCGCGAGATCGCGTCCGTCCGTCGCCTGGTACCGACCGGCGAGCACGAGGCCGTCAGCGTCGAGCAGCAAGGCCGCGCTGTGTTGCCCCTCCAGCAGGTCGTCGAACAACGCACCGGCATCGACCTCGGCACGAGCGGACTCCGGCGGCAGCGCCGCGCGGTTGACCGGCACGGTGGCGCGCTCCGCCGCGATGGTCCGCTCCGAGAGCGCCGCCTGCACGGTCTGGATGGCGGCCGCGAGCGATGCGTCCGCCGGATTCGCCGCGAGCGCCACACCCAGATGCGCCGCCGCGTCGGCCAGCCGCCCCAGCTGGAAGCAGACGAACCCGAGTCCCTTGCGCGCCCCGATGTGGTCCGGGGCATACTGCAGCACCGTTTCCCATTCGGCGACGGCGCGATCGAGGTCGCCGCGGTCGGCCGCGACGCGCGCCGCCAGGTCGTGCGCGTCGGCAAGCTGGGGATGCCGCTCGACGCCGCGCAGGGCCACGAGCAACGCGACGTCCAGGTCCCCGCGACGGCGCAACGCCTCGCCGAGCTGGAGGAAGACCAGGCTCGACGGGTCGGCGGCCAGCGCCTCGCTCAGGGTGCGAACGTCGTCACTCGCCACGGATGCCCTCCAGCGCCGCCGCCAGCCGTTCGGCCGCCGCAATGGCGTCGCGAACCGCCGGCCCGTCCACGTCGTCGTGATGCGCCGCCAGGTACTCCTTCCACACGTGCACCGCGTCGTCCAGGCGTCCCGCTTCGGCCGACGTCAGTCCCTGCTCCACCAGCGCGCGCGCCGCCACCCGCCGTTCGACCTCGCCTTCGGCCGTGCCTGGAAGGGAGCGCGCCTGGCGGTCGGGGATGCGCAGCGTCACTACCCCCGTGCTCACCAATCCATAGACGACCTTGGCCACGTCAAAGTCGCTGCGACCGACCTCCACCGCGAGGCGACGCAGGTCGCGCTGGCCGTCGATCTTCGTCAGGACCTCCCACTCGCTCGGCAGCAGGTCGAGCTGTCCCGCGTGGTCTTCGGCAACGTCGGCGAACTCGGCAATCGCCGAAAGGCTCGGCACACGGTCGGCGATGCGCGACCACTCGTCGATGCGGCGCGCCGCTTCCATCAGCACTGACTCAGTGGAGACCGCCACCGACGGGTTCTCGGGGAACTCCTCGGGGTTCGACTCCTCGAACCGGAAGTGTCCCTCGCGCCAGCTCATCAGCTCGAATACCACGGCCTCGGCCTGCCGGCGCACGAACTTCTCGACGTCGCGCGCGGTCACTGACGACATCTCGATGAGGATCTCGCCAAGGCGCCGCCGGTCGCCGTGCTCCGTCTGCCGCGCGCGCGCTGCCGCCAGGTCACCCTCCGAAATCTTGCCCGCCTTCATCAGCATCTCGCCGATCGGGTGCGGATTGCTCCGGATCGACGCGTAGGCGATGCGCCCCGCGTGGAAGGCCACCACGCCCTCGTTGTCCCGCAGTTCCGAGACGACGCGCAGCACCCCCGTCTTGCGGCTCAGGTCGAGCAGCTGGAAGACGTCGTGGATGCCGAGTTCGCGAAGCGGACCTTCGATCGCCATCAGGCTTCTCCTTCGGCACGCCGGCCAAAGACGAGCAGCAGGTCCTGCGCCGTGCGCATCTCGCGCCGGGCACGCCGGGCAAACTCGCCGGCGGGCTCGAGGTCGATGACACGCTGCCACCCGGCGATGGCGTCGCGGTACCGCTTCTTCCCCGCGGCCAGCACGCCCTCGTAGAAGATGGCGCCGACGTGCGTCGGATCGAAGCGACGCACGCGCGTGAACGCAATGTTGGCGTCGCCCGTGCGCCCCATCGTCAGCAGGGTCTCGCCCAAGGCGATGAGCGCCTCGAAATTGTACGGATCTCCCTGCAGCAGGTCCACCAGCAGCGCGACCGCCTCTTTGGGGCGCCCCGTCACCCGCTTGAGGCTCGCCAGTTCGAGCGACGCCTCGGCGTAGGTGGGCACCGTGTCGAGGGCGGCCATCAATTCGCGCTCGGCATCCTCCCACGCCGACTTCCGCACCAGCAGGCGGGCCAGCTCGAAGCGCACCGCGGCAAAGTCCTTGTCGAGGTTCAGCGCGTGGCGGTACGCCGCGATCGCTCCCTCGAAGTCGCCCACCGAGCGTGTGATGTTGCCGATCCAGCGCAGCACTTCGGCACGCTGCGGGGCCAGGCGCCGCGCCACGTCGAGCGCCTCGAGCGCCGCCGCGGGGTCACCGGCCTCGAAGCGCGCCGACGCCGCGAGCATGAGGATCTCCACGTCCTCGGGAGACGACTGCAGGATCTGCTCGGCCACGAGGCGCGCCTCCGCACCGCGGCCGAGCATCGTCAGCGCCTGCGCCTCGCCGCGCATGGCGCGCGCGTGGTCGGGGCGCACCGCGCGCGCCGCGCGAAACCGCTCGAGCGCGTCGCCGTACGCCCCCTGCCGGTACAGCACGTCTCCCAGCAAGCCGTAGCCATCGGCCGCGTCACCGCCGCGCGCGATGGCACGGCTCGTCTCCGCCGTGGCCCGGTCGTACAGTCCCTTCGTGAGGTAGTCGGCGGCCATCGCGTAGGGATCGGTCTCCAGCACCACCTGGGGCTCTGGCGCGGGCGGCGGCGCCAGTTCCGAGAACAGCGAGTCCATCAGCGCCGGGTCGAACGCGAATTGTCCCACCCCACCGCTCATCCGCTGTTCGCCGCCAAGGTCGGGAACCACCGACAGGTCGGGATCCTCGTACTCGAGGTCGATGGCGAGCGCGAACTTCTGCGGCACGTAATACGGATCGAGCTCGAGCGCGCGCTTGGTTTCGCGCAGGGCCCCGTCGAAGTCGCCAAGGTTCGACAGCGCGAAGCTCATGTTGTAGTGCGCCTCGGCAAAGTCGGGGCGCGCCTGGATGGCGCGCGCGAATGCGTTGCGCGCATCCTCGAACTTGCGGAGATCCGCGAGCACCAGCCCGATGCCGTTCCACGCCGACGGGTGCTCGCCGTCGGTGACCAGCACCTGGCGATACGCCTCCAGCGCCAGCTGCAGCCGCCGCGCCTTGGTGAGCAGTAGCGCCAGGTTCACACGGGCCTTCACGAAACCCGGGTTCGCGGCCAGCGCGGCACGGAAGGCATCGATGGCGCCGTCGCGGTCGCCGCCGTGGTACAACGCCACGCCAAGGTTGTTCGACGCCAGCGCGTACCGCGCATCGAGGGCGAGCGCCCGACGGTAGTCCTCGGCGGCCTCCGCGTACTTCCCCTGCTGGTGCTGCGCCACTCCCCGCTCGTTCCACATCTTGGGGCTGTCGGTGCGGTCGGCCAGCAAGCGGTCGTACAGTTCCAGCGCGGCCGCCGGGTCCTTGCGCAGCAGGTGCAGCTCGGCCATCGCCTGCAGCACCAGCTCGCGGTCCTCGCCACGGTCGAGGCCCAGGCGGTACTCACGCAGCGCCTCCGTGAAGTACCCCTTCTGCCGGAAGGCGAGCCCGAGGTTGTAGTGGGCCAGCCCTTCGCCCTCCACCACGGTCATGCGATTCACCGCCCCGCGTCCGCCGCGCGCCGCGAGCTGCGACTCGTACTTCAGCGAGTCGTACTTGTCGATCGCCAGGTTCGCGTGCGCGTGCGACAGCGTCGGGTTCAGCTGGATGGCGCGCTTGTTCGCCGCCTTCGCCTCGTCGTGCCGCCCCATGTCGCCGTAGATGAAACCCAGCAGGTAGTGCGCGTCGGGATTGTCGGGGTTCAGCTGGATGGCGCGCTGCAGCGACACCAGCGCCTCGTCATTCCGGCCCTGATTGTAGAGCGTTTCCCCGAGGTAGAACGCCACCACGGAACTCGACGGGTCGGCTTCGAGCGCGCGCACGAACCAGCGCCGCGCCTCGTCCAGTTGCCCGATCGCCTTCTCGGCGAGCCCCAGCTGGACGATCGCTCCCATGTCGTGCTCGTTGTAGCGCAGCAGCTCGGTGAACTCGGCGATCGCTTCCTCGCTCTGCCCAAGCAGCGCGTACGCCCGCCCCAGTTCCCAGCGCGCCTCACGGTCATCGGCGCGCACGCGCAGCCGCTCCTTGAGCTCGGCGACCCGCCGGTCATAGTAGCCGGTATTGTAGTAGGCGACCTCGATGTTGCGCTGGGCCACCTGCATCTTGGGGTCGAGCTCCAGCGCCTTGGTGAACGCCAGCACCGCCTCTTCGTAGAGCCCCTTGTTGTAGAAGAGCACGCCGAGGTTGTTGTGCGCGCCGGCATCGGAGGGATCGACGCGGCGCGCCAGGGAGCGCAGGACCTCACGGTCCCGGTCGGAAGTCAGCGCCTGGGCAATCACTCCAGCCGCACCGCCTTCAGGATCTGCTCGAGCGACGCCTTGTCGGGCAGCAGCAGGAAGAAGCCGCGCAACTGCTCCTTGATCTCGGTGAGGTAGAACTCGCTCTCGACCACGAACACGAGGTCCGTCTCCTGGCTCGATTCGAGGTACGTGGACGTCAGGATCGCATCCGACATGTCGATTTCCAGCACGGGCGGCGACGGCAGCAGGATCATGCCCATGAACTCGGCGAGCGCATTCAGATACGCCGAGCTCAGGATGTTCCCCGCCTCCCGGATCGCCGACTGTTCGTACTCGCCCAACTCCGTGAACGTCCCCCGGGGCTTCCGGGCCATCATCTCGGCCACGCGCAGCGCTGTCGTTTGCGGGAGCACGAGCAGCGTCAGCCCGGTGAGGTCCCCCAGCATCCGCAGCAGGACGGCGGCCACCGGCTCCTCCCGCTCCTTCACGTGGTTGGGGATCTCGTTCACCGCCGAGACGACCAGCCGCGGCACGCTGATCATGATGGTCTGGCCGGTCATCAGCGACAGCGCCGTGGCCGCGTGACCCGCCCCGATGTTGGCGACCTCGCGCAGCGCATCGAGCTGTCGGGCCGAGAGATTGCGAATTTCATCCATAGGGCGTTCCCTTGCTCAAAGCAAGCTACCTACATCCACGATCAGCGCAGGCCGGCCGTCGGCGAGGATTGTCGCCCCGCTGAACAGCGCCAGTCCATCGCGCACGGCGTCGAATTGCTTGACTACGATGTCCTGCTGACCGGTCAGTTCATCCACCACCAGTCCGGCCCGGCGGTTCCCGCGCTCGAGCACGATGATATCCGCCGTCTCCGGGTCATCCTCGCCCGGGGCCCGTAACACCTGCCGCAGGTGCATCAGCGGCAGTACCTCGTCGCGGAGCACCAGCACCTCGCGTCCCTGCACGTGCTGCACGGCGCCATCCGACCACGCCAGCGTCTCGCGCACGTGCGTGAGGGGCAGGGCGTAGCGCTCGCCCCCCACCTGGGCCAGCACGGCGCGCACGATCGCCAGCGTCTGCGGCAGCCGCAGCGTGATCGTGGTTCCCTCACCGGGCACCGACTCCAATTCCACCACGCCGCCCAGCTGGCGCACGCGCGCCTGCACCGCGTCGATGCCGACCCCGCGCCCCGACAGGTCGCTCACCACCACCGCCGTCGAGAAGCCCGCGCTCGCGATCACGCGAAAGAGCATCTCGTCGTCGAGCTGCGTGACGTCGCCGCCCACCATGCCCAGCTCCTGCGCGCGGGAAAGCACGCGCGAGCGGTCGATGCCGCGCCCGTCGTCGCGCACGCGCACCAGCACGGCCGACCGTTCGCGCGACGCCGTCAGCGTCAGGTGCCCGGTGCGCGGCTTGCCATGGGCCTCACGCACCTCGGGCGCCTCGATGCCGTGGTCCACCGCGTTGCGCAGCAGGTGCACCACCGGCTCGCCGATCTCGTCCAGCAGCGAGCGGTCGAGTTCAATCTCCTTGCCCTCCACCTGGAACTCGATCTCCTTGTGCAGCTGCCGCGCCGCGTCCCGCACGAGGCGCGGGAAGCGGTCGAACACCTGCCACACCGGCACCATGCGGCTCGCCATGATTTCGCTCTGCAGCGAGCCCACCAGGCGCGCGGTCTGTGTCATCACCTCGTCGAGCGCCGGATCACCGTTGCCCGCCGTGAGCTGCATCAGGCGACCGCGGTTGATCACGAGTTCACCGATGAGGTTCATCAGCGTGTCGAGCCGCGCCAGCTCGATGCGCACGTGGCGCGCCCCCTTCGACACGGGCGCCGCCTCCTCGCCCGTCGACATCTGCACCGCCGAACGCTGGCGTCCCCGGCCCGCCGACACCTCCACGTGCTCGACGTCGCCCGTGGCGATGATCGCCGACTCGATGTCGCTCACCGACATCGCCGTCACCAGGCGGAACGCGAACGCCTGCGGCACCTCGGCCGCCTGCAGTTCCGACAACTGGGGCGACACCGCCACCACGTCACCGAGGCCGCGCGCCTTCTGGATCACCAGGAACGCGCGCACGCCGGGTAGCATGGTGTCGGGGCGTTGCCGCACCCG
The DNA here is from genome assembly GCA_036508735.1 of Gemmatimonadaceae bacterium. Taxonomy (GTDB): domain Bacteria; phylum Gemmatimonadota; class Gemmatimonadetes; order Gemmatimonadales; family Gemmatimonadaceae; genus PNKL01. The sequence continues at coordinate 6,479 of DATCGU010000083.1, read as the reverse complement.
CACCAGCACGCCGGGCCCTTCGTCCAGGTTGGGCGCCGCCGCCGGCGTCCCCGCCGACTCGCCGGGGAACCCTCCCGCCGCGTTGCTGAACTCGTCGGTCTTGGCGCGGAACTCCGGGGTGGACCGGCCGCCGGCAACGTGCCGCAACTGTTCCAGGACCTCGGCCAGGCGCGGCGGATCACCCGCGCCGTCGACGGCCCGATCGATGCCGCCTTCCAGCACGTCGGCGGCGGCGAAGAGCGCATCCATCAACTCGGCACTGATGACCTGGTCGCCGGTGCGCAAGCGCTCAAGCAAGGTCTCCAGTTCATGGGCGAACGCCGCGACCGCCGCGTACCCCATGGTGGCGCTCATTCCCTTGAGTGAATGCACGGCCCGGAAGAGCACGTGCACCGGCTCCCGGCCCTCGGGCGCGGCCTCGAGTTCGAGCAGGGCACGGTTGATCGCCGAGAGCTGTTCACGGCTCTCGGACCGGAAAAGTTCAGCGTATCGCTGCGAATCCACGCCGCGGCTCAGGGCGTCGGCCTGGTGCTCAGCCGAGCACGCGCTGCACAGCCTCAAGCACGCGACTCGGCTGGAAGGGCTTGACTACAAAGTCCTTCGCGCCCGCCTGGATGGCCTCGACCACCAGCGCCTGCTGGCCCATGGCCGAGCACATCAGCACCTTCGCCTTTGGATCGAACTTCGTGATCTCACGCACGGCGTCGATGCCCCCCATGTCGGGCATCACGATGTCCATCGTGACGAGGTCCGGGCGCAGCTGCTTGTACTTCTCCACCGCCTGCGAGCCCGTCTCGGCCTCGCCGATGACTTCGAACCCGGCCTGCTGGAGAATGTCCCCGACCATCGTCCGCATGAAGATCGCGTCATCACAAATGAGCACCGTCGGCACTGAAACCCCCGCGTCGTTCGTTTAGATGACGAGCACTTGCCGAGCCAGCGCGCCCAAATCGCACACCAGCAACTGGTCATCGCCTGCATACGCGACGTGGGAAACCACGCCGCCCACCGAGTGTTCGACCCCAACCGCCTCCAGCCGCCCCGCATCGAGCGACAGGACGTCCTTCACGCCGTCCACGAGGATACCGAATGTCTTGCCGAACGCCTCCGCCACCAGCACGTCGCCTGCCGTCCCCGGACGCGACAGCCCGAACCGGGCCGACAAGTCCACCACCGTAATCAGCGCGCCGCGCAGGTTCACCAGGCCGCGGACCCAGTCGGGCGCCCCAGGCAACCGCGTCGCCGCGCGCATCGGGACGATCTCCCGCACGGCGTCCAGCGCGCACGCACACCGACGCGCACCGGCCACGAATACCAGGTACCGCTGGGCCGTCAGTTCAGCGATCGGCTCTATAGAAGTCAAGGTAGTCCAGGGGGTTCCGGGAGGCAATCAGATCGGGCAGCTCGGCGACCGTCAGCAGCGACTGGCGCAGTTCCTCCGGCAGCGGCGACCGGAATTCCATCCGCTCGCCCGACACCGGATGAGTAAAGACGAGCCACGCGGCATGAAGGAAATGCCGGTGGGGCGGCAAACCCACCACGCGGCGCGCTCCCCCCCCGCCGTATGTGTCGTCACCCACCACCGGGTGCCCGATGGACGCCAGGTGCACGCGTATCTGGTGCGTGCGGCCACTGTGCAACTGACAGCGAAGCAGGTCGGTGGACATGAAACGCGCCAGCCGCACGAAGTCCGTCTTTGCCGCGCGACCGCTGGCCACGATGGCCATGCGCAGGCGGTCGTTCGGATCGCGCGCCACGGGCTTGTCCACCTGCACGGTGTCATCGGTCAGGTGCCCCCAGCAAAGGGCGGCATATCGCCGCATCACGCGCCGATCGGCGATGGCCTTGCCGAGCACGCGCAGCGCCTGGTCCGTCTTGGCCACCACCATCAGCCCCGACGTCTCCTTGTCGAGGCGGTGAACGAGTCCGGCACGCTCTTCACCCGCTCCTTCCGCCAGGGCCTGCCCCCGGCCCTTCAGCGCATTGACCAGCGTCCCGCTCCAGTTGCCGGGCGCCGGATGCACCACCATGCCGGCCGCCTTGTCGATCACCAGCAGCGACTCATCCTCGAAGATCACCGACAGCGGGATCTGCTCGGCCAGCACTTCGCGCCCGGGCGGCGGCGGCACATCCACGACGATCCGCATGCCGCGGTCCACCCGGAAGCTCGCGCGCTCGCGGCGTTCGTTCACCAGAACGCGCCCCTCGGCCACCAGGGTCGCCGAATGCGTGCGCGACAACCCGAGCACGCGCGACACCAGCACGTCGAGCCGAGGCGCGTCGTCAGCATCGACGGTGAAGTCGTGGTGTGTGCCCGCCGCGGCGTCGGCCGACACGGCGCGGCTAGTTGGCGGCGCCAGCGGACGACTGGTCGCCCTCGGCCGGTGCCAGCGGCGCCGGCATGGGCGCCGCCATGGGCGCCGGCACGTCGTCGGCATTCCACAGCACCCACGCCAGCAGGATCGAACCGGTCGTCACCGCCATGTCGGCCACGTTGAACGTCGGCCAGCGCAGCGTTCCGACGCCGATGTCGATGAAGTCCACGACCCCGCGTCCCGATTTCAGCCGGTCGAGCAGGTTGCCAAGCGCACCGCCGGTCACCAGCGCGAGCGCCAGCGTCCGCACGCGGTGACGCAGCGGCGTCTCGAGGTAGAGGCGTCCGAGAATGAGGAGCGCCATGCACGTGAGGCCGATGAAGATCCAGCGCGACAGCGGCCCGAAGTGCAGTCCGAAGGCAGCGCCCGGGTTGTACACCAGCGTCAGGCGCAATCCATCACCCCAGACGGAGCGCGGCAGGTGCGCCGGGATCAGCCGGTCGACGGCGACGGTCTTCGTGAAGGCGTCCAGGAGCAGCACGATCCCGGTGACGCCCCAGAAGATGCCGGATTTACTTCTTCGCATCTTCCTCGCGCTGCTTGCAGTTGATGCAGTAGCGGGCGTGCGGCAGCGCCTCCAGGCGTTCAAACGTCACGTTGCCCTTGCAGTGCTCGCACTGGCCGAACGACTCGGGGCTCTTGTAGAGCCGGCGCAAGGCCTGGTTGACGTGCCAGAGGTAGCGTCCTTCCTTGGACGCGAACAGGAACGCCTTCTCGCGTTCCGAGGCGTCCGTTCCCTGGTCCGCCATGTGAAACGAGTAGCTCGACATGTCGCCCGTGGCGCCCTGGCTCGAGTTGTTCAGCGTCTCGTCCCACTGGCCGAGTTCCTTCAGCACCCGTTTGCGCTCGTCGAGCAGGAGTCGTTCGAGTATCTGCAGCTGCTTCTTGGCGAGTGCCTTGAATTCCATCTCACCACCGGTCTGAGGCGCCATCGTCACGATACCTTCTGGAGAACGAGGGAAACAGGCACGCCATCGAGATCGGCGGTCGTGCCGGGGGGAACATCGGAACCGAGCACCGCGCTGGCGTGCAGCGCGAGCGTCAACGTCTCGTCACAGATCCACGCGCGGTGGGCGTCCACTGCCTCGAGCAATGCGGCCGGGCCGGCCACCCACAGCGTGATGCGGTCGCTCACCTGCAGTCCGGATTCCTTGCGGAAGCGCTGCACGCGGCTCACGAGCTCGCGGGCAAGCCCTTCGCGCCTCAGGCCGTCGGTGAGCGTGGGGTCGATGGCCGCAAAGCGCGTGCCGGCCTGCGACACCACCAGCGTGCCACTCGCCTTGCGCACGACCGCAAGATCCTCGGCGTCGAGCGCTCGCGACACGCCGCCCACCGTGATCTCCAGCCGCTCGCCGCGCTCGAAGGCGAGCAGTGTGAGGGAGTCGAGCGCATTCACGGCCTGCGCCGCCTGGGGCGTCTCCTTGCCCCACTTCTTGCCGAGCGTGCGGAAGTTCGCCTTGGCTTCCAGCGACACCAGCGAGTCCGCCGAGCCAAGGAACTCCACGTTCTTCACGTTGAGTTCGCTCGCCAGCAGGGGCACCAGCGCCTCGAGCAGCGCGGGCTCGGCGTCGCCGGCCACGCACACCAGCCGCAGCAGTGGCTGGCGCACCTTGATGCCGGCCTCCTCGCGGGCCGCCCTCCCGAGCGTGGACAGGGCGCGCACCTCGGTCATCGCCGCCTCGAGCGCCAGGTCACGCGCGCTGCCTGCGGCACTGCCGGCGCGCGCGAAGTCGGCCAGGTGCACCGACCGTCCCGTCAGCGCACGGTGGATCCAGTCGCTCACGAACGGCGCGAACGGCGCGAGCAGGCGCATGACCACCGTCAGCACTTCGTGCAGCGTCGCGAAGGCCGCGCGGTTGTCGGCGCCGTCCACCTCGTAGAAGCGCGAGCGCGACAGCCTGACGTACCAATTGGCCACGTCCTCGGTGACGAACTCCATGAGCGCACGCGACGCCGCCGTGGCCTCGAAGCGCTGCAGTTCGGCGTCCACCACGGCCTCCGCCGCCGCCAGCCGCGACAGGATCCAGCGGTCGAGCAGCGGGCGATCCGCCACCGCGGGATCGGCGGCCGACGGCGTCCACCCGAAGTTGGCGTACTGCGCAAAGATGCCGTTGTACACGTTCTTCAGCGTCAGCAGGAACCGCCCGGCAGTCTCGCGAATCACCTGCTCGTCGAAGCGGCGCGGCACCCAGACCTGGCTCGACGACACCAGGAAGAGCCGGATGGCGTCAACCCCGTGGCGCTCGATCACCGTCCACGGATCCACGGTGTTGCCGCGCGACTTCGACATCTTGTGCCCGTTCGCATCGAGCAGCAGGTCGTTCACCACGACCGCGCGGTACGGCTCCGCCGTCCCCACCGGCAGGAAGTGGCCGCCGGACGAATGCTCGTGCGCCGTGCCGAGCAGCTTGTCTTCCGCCGACTTCTTCCGGCCGTCGGTCACGTGCAGCGCATCGCCGAGCCCCGTGGCGATGGCCAGCAGCGAATAGAACCAGCCGCGCGTCTGGTCGATGCCCTCGGCGATGAAGTCGCCCGGGTATTGCCGCGCGAACTCCTCGCGGTTCTCGAACGGGTAGTGCCACTGCGCAAACGGCATCGACCCCGAGTCGAACCAGGTGTCGATCACTTCCGGCACGCGTCGCATGGTGCCGTCGCACTCTTCGCACGGCCACGTGTAGCCGTCGATGTGCGGTTTGTGCGGGTCGAAGTCCTCGCCAAGCGCGTGCCCGGTCTTCACCGCCAGCGCCGCGTAGCTGCCGATCACCTCGATGTGCGAGGCGTCCGCATCGCACGTCCAGACCGGGAGCGGCGTTCCCCAGTAGCGGTCGCGGGAAACCGCCCAGTCGATGTTGTTTTCCAGCCACGAACCGAACCGCCCGGCGCCAATTTCCGGCGGGTTCCACTGCACCCGCGCGTTGCGCTCGATCATCGCATCCTTGAACGCGGTGGTGCGCACGAACCACGACGACCGCGCGAAGTACAGCAGCGGCGTCTTGCAGCGCCAGCAGTGGGGATAGCTGTGCGTGATGCGCCCGTCCTTCCACAGCACGCCGCGCCGCTTCAGCTCCTCGATGATCAGCGGGTCGGCTGCCTTCACGAACAGTCCGCCCACCACCGGCATGTCCGCGGGGAACTCGCCGCGCGCGTTCAGCGGCTGCACGAACGCCAGCTCGTACTGCTGTCCGGTTGCGTAGTCATCGGCGCCGAACGCCGGCGCCAGGTGCACCACGCCCGAACCGTCCTCGGCCGACACGAAGTCGGCGGTCACCACGATCTCGCGCGCCCCGTCGCCGTACGCCGCCCAGTCCAGCGGCCGCACGTAGTGCGCGCCGGCCAGCGACCGTCCGGCGAACGTGTCCACCACATCCCAGCGATCGGCCCAGTCGGCGCCCATCACCCCGCTCACGCGCGCCTCGGCGAGGATCACCGTCCACTCCGCCGCGCCGCTCTTCTTGCGGAGTTCCACGTACGCGAGGTCGGGGTGCACCGCGAGGGCGGCATTCGACACGAGCGTCCAGGGCGTCGTCGTCCACACCAGGATGCGCCGTTCGCCGCCCTTGCCCGGTTGCACCAGCTTCAGCTGCAGGTAGACCGACGGATCCTCGACGTCCTCGTACCCCTGCGCCACCTCGTGGCTCGACAGCGACGTGCCGCAGCGCGGGCAGTACGGCAGAATCTTGTGCCCCTGATAGAGCAGTCCCCTGGCGTGCAGTATGGACAGCGCCCACCAGACGCTCTCCACGTACGAGTTGTGGTAGGTGACGTACGCGTGCTCGTAGTCCAGCCAGAACCCGGTGCGGGCGGACAGCCTTTCCCAGTCGTCGCGGTACTTCCAGACGCTCTCGCGACACAGCCGGTTGAATTCGGCCACACCCACGCGCTCGATGTCCTGCTTGCCGCTGATGCCCAGCGACTTCTCCACCTCGATCTCCACCGGCAGGCCGTGCGTGTCCCATCCCGCCTTTCGGTCCACCCGGTAGCCCTTCATCGCCCGGTGCCGGCAGAACAGGTCCTTGATGGTGCGCGAGAACAGGTGGTGGATGCCCGGCTGCCCGTTGGCGGTCGGCGGTCCCTCAAAGAACACCCACCGGGGCGCGTCGGCGC
>DATCGU010000082.1:0-3275 GCA_036508735.1 Gemmatimonadaceae bacterium | reverse complement strand
TCGACCATGGCCACGTGGAACGGGCTGGTCAGGGCCGGGGGAACGAAGGCGACGTAGGTGCCCTCACCTGCGCCACCGCCGGCCGGGGCAGCGGTAGTTGGCGCAGGTGCGGGCACTTACGTCGCCTTCGTTCCCCCGGCCCTGACCAGCCCGTTCCACGTGGCCATGGTCGAGGGCATGAAGCAGCACACCGCCGAGCTCAAGTGGAAGCTCGAAGTGCAGGCGCCGGCCAGCGAATGTGACTTCGCCGGCTTCGTCACCATCGTGCAGCAACTGCTGGAGAAGGGCGTCAAGGCCCTCTCCTTCAACCCCATCGGCACCGATTCGGCCGTCACCGCCGTCAAGGCCGCCAACGCCAAGGGCATCCCCATCCTCGCCCACAACTTCATCACGCCCTTCAGCGAAGGCACCGTCGCCTCCTACATCGGCTACGACCAGTGGGGCGGCGCCGAGAAGCTGGCCAAGGCCAGCTGTGACATGATCGCCAAGAAGTACAACACCACCGCCGACAAGACCAAGGGCAAGGTGTTCATCCTCCTCGGCATCGACTCGATCTTCTCCCATCGCCGCACCGGTGGCTTCAAAGCTGGCCTCACCAAGTACTGTCCCAACGTCACCATCGTCGGCGAGCAGACCGCCGAATGGCTGCGCACCACCCGCTCCCAGGTCGCCACCGTCGCCCTGCAGAAGACCCCCGACATCGACCTGTTCTACGGTAACTCCGACGAGATGGCCATCGGCGCCGAACTGGCCGCCGAACAGTTGGGCAAGGTCGTCAACAAGGACTTCTTCGCCGTCGGCATCGATGGCAACCAGCCCACCCTCGACCTGCTCAAGCAAGGCAAGTTCTCCGCCACCCTCGGTGTCGACCCCGTCCGCATGGGCGTCACGGTCGCCAATGCCATGCAGAAGGTCCTGAACGGCGAGAAGGTGCCGCAGATCCTGCTCACACCCTCCGTCGTCGTGACCGCCGATAACCTCAACGACTACCTGGCCGGCAAGCTCTGGACCGATCCCGTCGCCGGCGCTCTCGAAACCGACAACGGCAAACCGACTGTACCCTGAGCCGCGTAGGCCCAAGGCTACGAGCCGCATAGGCCCAACGCCAGACCTTTCCACGAAGAAACCTGGTTTCTCGCGAGACACCAGGTTTCTTCCAGCACACACCCTTGGCCCCTGCCCTCCTCCGAAGGCGGGGGCCAAGCCCTATGAAGTAATCCCTTTATCTGTCTATTGGAAGTAAACCACGCTGCATGGCCGCGGATACGGCTTCCGCCCGACTCTGCACGCCAAGCTTGGAGAAAAGGTGGCTGATGTGCGACTTGACGGTGTTCTCCGAGAGCCCCAACTGCGCTGCGATCGTCTTGTTGCTGCTCCCACTGGGCAGCAGGCGCAGCACGTCCATCTCGCGTTCCGACAGCCCGTCGCCGGCTTCGTCGTCCACCAGGTGGCCCAAGACGTGCGCCGCCACCTTCGGCTCCAGCGCCGCGCCGCCCTGCATCAAGGCATGGATACCCCGCGAGAGCTCGTCGGGCTCCACGTCCTTCAGCAAATAGCCATTCGCGCCCGCGGCCAGGGCCGGCGCGATGTATTCGTCCGTGTCGTAGGTCGTCAGAACTAGAAAACGCGTGCCGGGAGCCTTGCCCCGCACGCGCCGCATCACCTCGACGCCGCTCAGCTGCGGCAGGCGCAGGTCGAGCAACACCACGTCCGGCTGGTGATCCAGGATCATGCGGACCGCCTCCGCCCCATCGGCCGCCTCGCCCACCAGCTCAATGTCCTGCTCCCAGCGCAGAATCGCCATCAACCCATGCCTCACCACCGGGTGATCGTCGACCACCAGCACTCGAATCATCTCACTCCTTCGCCCCGGCACGACTGAAGTCGTTACTATGTAGTCGCGACTTCAGTCGCTCCGCTCCGTCCCTACGTAGTCGCGACTTAAGTCGTCGCGACTTAGGTCGCCCCGCTCCGCCACGTCCCCATTGCGCGGCACCACCGCCACTATCTCCACCCCGCCTTCACTGCTGATCTCCAGCCTGCCGCCCAGCGCCTCGACGCGCTCGCGCATACCCACCAGACCGAACCCACCCCACGGTCCCGGCGCCAGCGCCACCTCGTCCAACGCCTGCCGCTCTAGGCCGATGCCGTTGTCCCGGATGCGCAACTGCACTCTATCTGGCCCGTACTCGAGCACGACGCTGGCCTCGCTCGCCTGGGCGTGCTTGGCCACGTTCACCAGCGCCTCTTGCCCGACCCGCAGCAACGTCGACTCCACTGCAGTCGACAGCGTCCACGGCTCGCCCCGCTGCTCAAAGGTGACCGCCACGTGCGTCCCCAACGGGCGCACGGTCAACGCCCGCAGCGCGTCGCTCAGATCCCCGCGCTCGAGGGCCGGCGCCCGCAGGTTCCAGACCGAGCACCGGGCCTCCGCCAGCGACTCGCGCGCCATGCGTAGCGCCACCGCCAGGTGCGCGCGGGCCTCATCCGGCGCCAGCGACAGCGCCCGCTGCGTCGCTCCCAGTTGCACTACCACTCCGGTCAGCCCCTGCGCCAGCGTGTCGTGGATGTCACGCGCCAGCCGCGTCCTCTCTTCCAACGTCGCCGCCTCGCGCGCTTCGCTCAATAACTGGGCGTTGGCGATTGCCACCGCGGCCTGATCGGCCAGTCCTTGTCCCAGCACCAAATCATCGCTGCCGCAGTTCGCCTCGCCATTGGCGTTCGTCAACATCAACGCCCCTGCCACCCGCTCGGCATAGTGCATGGGCAATATCAGCGCGCTGCCCGCTGCGGGGGCCCCCGCTTCCGCGGCTCCGTTCCCGCGTTCGTAGCCGTCGCCATCTCCGTCACCGTCGCCATCGTCGTCCGCCGCGAACCGGATCACGCGCGCCTTACGCTGCTCGACCACCTCGCGCAACAGCCAGCCGACCGCCGCGACTTCCCCCGCGCGCCGCTCCGCGCCGTTGCGCGTCGCTGGCCCGTCAGCCGCTGTGCCCGGGTATACCTCCAACGAGGCAAAGCTGCCGTCTGGTTGCGCGAGCAACACCTGCGCCGAGTCAAAGCCCAGCAAATGCGCCGCCTGTTCCGTGATCAGCGCAAGCACCCGCTCCAGGTCCAGGGTGCTCGTCAGCGCCTGGCTGACCGCATAGAGCGCTTCAGCCCGCGTCGCCCTCTGCGCCAGCTCCGCCGTCTGCTCGGCCACGCGCGCCTCGAGCTGGTTGCTCAGTTCACGCAGCGCTTCCGCCTGCTGCCGGGTCTGCTCCAGCGCCCGCTGC
>DATCGU010000081.1:0-2382 GCA_036508735.1 Gemmatimonadaceae bacterium | reverse complement strand
CGGGCGATGCCGGCCACGCAGCCCCTTCGACCGGCGCGTGCAGCCTTGCGGGGGATGGCCGTGGCTGATGCGGTGCGTGACGCCCAGCGCCTGGCCGATGCCCGCGCCCACGCGGAGATCATGGAGCGGAATCGCGAGCTCTATGTCCAGTTTCACAGCGCCCCCGGCCTGGCAGAAGCCCGAGCGGCGGCCCGCGCCCGCATGGCGCTCAAGTCCGTCGTCATCCCGCTGACCGTCGGCTCGACGGTCACCATGAACAATCGCGGCCTCACCGGTAGCTGCAACGCCACCAACCTGACGTCGACGGCGCGCGTGGTGGCAGTGAACGCGCACAGCATCGTTCTGGAAGACAACGCCTCCTCGACGGCGGGGCAGGTGGATCCGGAGCTGATTGCGCTTGGGCAGATCTTCGAGACGAGCCAGTACGCGGTGCTGTCGAACTTCGGCGACATCAACGCGTACGATCTGGCTGGCGGGCTCAACAATCCCGGACGGGTGGTGATGTTTTTCACGCCGACGGAGAACGTGCCGTATTCCGGCGGGGGCATCGTCCTCGGTCACGTCGACTCCTGCGACTTTTATCCGCCGGCCCTGTCGTTCGCGGCCGGAAGCAACTTCACCAAGATCTTCTATGCGCGCGTGCCCACGATCCTGACGGGGAGCGCTGGCACGCAGGACACCAAGGCGTGGTGGAGCGCGACCATGCCGGGCACGCTCGTCCACGAGTCCAAGCATCTCGTGGCGTACGCGGAGCGTCTTGCGCGCAACGCGCCCGCGCCCGAGGAAAGCTGGCTGGAGGAAGGCACGGCCCAGCTGGCGACGGAGCTGTTCAGTCGGAGTGTATACGCGGGTGTGGGCTGGAAGACCAACACGACCTACGCCAACTCCGTGTACTGTGACGTGCGCAGCGGGCAGCCGGCGTGCCCCAACGGGCTGCAACTCATGAACAATCCGTTCGGGTGGCTCTACAAATACTATCGCTCCAACGAAGACTTGTCGGTGCTGTCCCCGGGGTCGGTGGACGGCACCATCTACGGGAGCGCGTGGATGTTTGCGCGCTGGCTCGTCGATCAGTACGGCGGACCCACCGAGTCGACGTTGCTCCGGTCGCTGGTGCAGGAGGCCAACCTGACCGGCGTCAACAACGTGACCAGCAAGACGGGCCAGTCATTCACCGCACTCCTCGCCGACTGGACGATGACGCTCATCGCCGACGACTATCCGGGCTTCACGCCGGCCGCCGGCGCCAAGTACACGTTCCCCTCGTGGAATACGCGCGACATCTGGGCCGGCTACAACACGGATTTCCCCACCCAGCGAGTCCTGTTTCCCCTGAACGTGAACCTGGTGGCGTTCGGCAGCTTCAACCTTTCGGGCTTCCTGGCCGGCGCTGCGGCCGGGCTCATCGAGCTGAGCGGAACCCAAACGTCGAAACAGCTTCTCAACCTGAGCGGGCTCCCGGCCGGCACGACCATACGGCTGTCCATCCTGCGGGTGCAGTGAGGTGATGATGCGACGCGTACCTGTCCCGCGGGCGTTAGCCTGTGTTGTTGGGCGGCGTGCGCTCGGCTGCCTCCTCGTGGTCGTGGCGGCGGGCTGCGCCCAGCGCACCACGGGCGCCCAGGTGACCCCTTTTGCCCCGGCGACGGACCTGGTGGTCGGCACGGTGGCGGTGACGGGCACCACGATGGATCAGCAGTTCGTCCTGCGCACGGCCGTGGGCGTCACCCGGCTGACCGCGACGAGCGCCGCCGATTCGACGGCGCTGGTGCGACTCTCGGGCGTGGAAGTCGTGGCATGCGGGCGCTCCGAGGGCGCGACGTTCCGGGTGAGCCGTCTCCTGGCGCTGCGCGTTGATGGACAGCCCGTGGTGGATGGGGTGCTGCGCCAACAGGACGGCAAGCTGTATCTCGATACTGCCACGGGAGCAGTCGCCCTCGGCCACCCGCCCTCGGCGCTGTGGGCGCTGGCCGGGGCGCGTGTATGGCTGGGGGGTCCGCTCGACACTGGCCCGACCGTCTACGGCGTCATCGTGCCCGTGCGCTAGCTGGTTCGTTCCGCCAGCATCAGCTGCACGATGGGCACGATCTCCGGCAGGGACACCTCCGCCGTGTTCACCTGCCACGTGTAGAGCAGCGGATCGCTGACGTCGCGCCCGATGAACTCCTTCACGTAGTGCGCGCGGTCGCGGTCGAAGTGGCGCGCCAGCTCGGTCGCATCCTTCTCGCTGAGGCCGAGGCGGCGCGCGATGCGGCGGCTGCGGTCGGCGAGGGGAGCCACGAGCCGGATGCGCAGGGTGCGGGGCCGCTGCGCGAAGATGGCCTGCGCGCCGTGCCCGACGATGATCACCGGCGGCGCGGCGGCCGCTTCCTCGAGCACCGC
>DATCGU010000080.1:0-11567 GCA_036508735.1 Gemmatimonadaceae bacterium | reverse complement strand
AAATCATGTAGGCTGGCGACACACGCAGGGTCACCATGCGGTCGCGCTCCGGACGAAATCAGCGTAACCTCTCGACGCGGGCCTACTACCCGCCGCCGCCGCCCTGCTTGTACCACTCGAGGTCCGGCGCGGCGCGGGGCGCGATGCGCGCGAGCAGGGCGCGCCGCTCGGCGTCCGTGTAGGCCAGGAAGGCGCGCGCCCGCGCCGCGTTCTCGCGCACCTGCCCCGGGGTCGTCTGTCCCACGACCGCGAGCGAGATGGGAAGCGACCACGCGTAGCGCTGGCACTCGGCGATCGAGCAGATGTGCTCCCGGAGCAGCGAGCCGTCGGCGTTCGTCTTCATGGCGATGACGCCGATGTCCCGGCGCGCCAGTTCGGGGAGGACGTGCCGCTGGAAGCTCTGCTGGTGGTAGTCCATGGGGTTCAGCGGCATCTGCATCACGTCGAACTTCAGCCCCTGGTCCCAGTAGTGGATGGCGCGCAGGTTCGCCTCGGGCTGCTGATGCCCCGTGACGCCGAGGAACCGCGTCAGCCCCTTGGCCCTGAGCTCCAGCATCTTCTCGAACGCGCCGCCCGGCGCGAACGCGAGGTCGACGTCACCGACGGTGCGCACGCTGTGCAGCTGCCAGAGATCGAGCGTGCCCGTGCGCAGCCGCCGGAGCGTGCCCTCGAGGTGGCGTTCGGCCATCTCCGGGCGCCGCCGCGGGAAGTCGAACGACTTGGACATCACGAAGGCCTGGTCGCGGCGTCCGGCGAGCGCCGCGCCGAGCCACCGTTCCGACGTGCCGTTCTGGTAGCTCTCGGCGGTGTCGAAGAAGCGGATGCCCTCTTCGAGGGCCGCGTCCACCAGCGCGTGGGCGGCCGCTTCGGACCCGGCCAGCCCCAGGTGATAGCCCCCAAGTCCGAGCATCGGCAGCGTCACCCCGGTTCGCCCGAGACGACGGGTGGGCAGCGTGCCCGCCCCGGCTGGCACGGGGCCAACCGCCCCGGCTCCCACGAGGGCGGCGGCCCACTGCAAAAATTCGGCGCGATTCACGGCCTGGTCACTCCACGGTCACGCTCTTGGCGAGGTTGCGCGGCTGGTCCACGTTGCTCCCGCGCTTCACGGCAATGTAGTACGCCAGCAGCTGCAGCGGAATGGAGGCGAGCACCGGCATCAGCAGGTCCACCGTCTCGGGAATGCGGAACTCGTAGTTCAGGAGTCCCTTCAGCGCCGGCTCCTCGCGCGACGTGATGGCGATGATGGTGCCCTTGCGCGCCTTCACCTCCTGGATGTTCGACACGACCTTGTCGAACACCGCGTCGTGCGGCGCCACGAAGACCACCGGCATCATCTCGTCGATGAGGGCAATGGGTCCGTGCTTCATCTCCGCGGCCGGATATCCCTCGGCGTGGATGTACGAGATCTCCTTGAGCTTCAGGGCGCCCTCGAGCGCCACCGGGAAGTTCACGCCGCGGCCGAGGTACAGGAAGTTCGGCGCGCGCTTGAACTCCTCGGCGATGTGCTCGAGCTGCTCCGCCCGATCGAGCACCTGCTGGATCTGCTCGGGCAGCGCGGCGAGCGCCTGGGCGATCTCGATGCCGCGCACCACCGACAGGCCGCGCTTGCGCGCCAGCTTGAGGGTGAAGAGGGCCAGCGCGACCACCTGGCTGGTGAACGCCTTGGTGGACGCCACGCCGATCTCCGGCCCGGCGTGCAGGTAGATGCCACCGTCATCCTCGCGGGCGATGGTCGACCCGACGACGTTGACGAGGCCCAGCGTGCGGGCGCCGCGACGCTTGGCCTCGCGCATGGCCGCCAGGGTATCGGCTGTTTCCCCCGACTGCGAGATGACGATGCAGAGCGTCGTGTCGGTGACGATCGGATTGCGGTACCGGAACTCCGACGCGTACTCCACCGACACGGGAATCCGGCAGAGCTCCTCGATCATCATCTCGCCGATGAGCGCCGAGTGCCACGACGTGCCGCAGGCAGTGATGATGATGTTGTCCACCGCCATCAGCTGCTCGTGCGACAGGTTGAGGCCGCCCAGCTTCGACGTGCCGTCCCCCACGATCAGGCGGCCGCGCATGGTGTTCTCCACCGTCTGCGGCTGCTCGAAGATCTCCTTCAGCATGAAGTGCGCGAACCCGCCGCGCTCGATGGCGCCGAGGTCCCAGTCGATCTTGTCGACCCGCCGGGTCAGGGGCATCGAGTTGACGTCGAGCACACGATAGCGGTCCGGCTCGATGACCGCGACGTCGCCGTCATCGAGGTAGACGACCTGGCGCGTGTGCGAGAGAATGGCCGACGCGTCGGAGGCCACGAAGTGTTCGTGCTCGCCAATCCCGACCAGCAGCGGACTTCCCTTGCGGGCGGCCACGATCTTGCCGGGATCGCGGCTCGACACCACCGCCAGCCCGTACGTGCCCTCGATCTTCTGCAGGGCGAGGATCACGGCTTCCTCGAGGGCGCCGCCGTTGAAGAGCTCCTGCACCAGGTGTGCCACCACCTCAGTGTCGGTGTCGCTGCGGAATTCGTAGCCGGCTTCCTGCAGCGCCGCCCTGAGCGTGTTGGCATTCTCGATGATGCCGTTGTGCACTACCGCCACCGTGCCATCGGCACTCAGGTGCGGGTGGGCATTGCGCTCCGTCGGCGGCCCATGCGTGGCCCAGCGCGTGTGGCCGATGCCGACGACGCCAGACACTGGATCGGCGGCGAGCACGGCCTCGAGCTTGGCGATCTTGCCGGCCGCCCGGCGCGTGACGATCGACGTGCCATCGAAGATCGCGACGCCGGCCGAGTCGTAGCCCCGGTATTCCATGCGCTTCAGCCCTTCCATCAGGAAGGGCGTCGCCTGCTTGCTGCCAATGTATCCGATGATGCCGCACATGCGTGATTCTCTCAGGCCTGGGTGGGTCAGCGCGCGAGGTGCGCCAGCAGTTCGCGTCCGCGCTCTACCAACGCGCGCGCGGCGTCGGCCGTGGGGGCCTCGGCGATCACGCGCACGATGGGTTCGGTGCCCGACGGCCGCACATGGACCCAGCGGTCGGGCCATGCCAGCCGCAGGCCGTCCTGCGTGTCGGCGGCCGCGTCGGGGAAGGCGGCGCGGAGCGCCGTGTACACAGCGTCGAGCGGCGCCGACGGCCGGTCCAGCTTGTCCTTGATGATCGCGTACCGGGGATACCGCGCCACGACGGCCGACAGCGACTCGCCGGCGTCCACCAGCATCTGCAGCAGCAGCGCGACGCCGAGTGGCGCATCGCGGCCCAGGTGCAGTTCGGGAAGGATCACCCCGCCGTTGCCTTCGCCGCCGAAGACCGCGCCGGCCGCACGCATCGCCGTGGCGACGTTGACCTCTCCCACCGGGGCACGAATCACGCGCACGTCGAACGCGGCCGCCTGATCATCCAGCACGAGGCTGGTCGAGAGGTTCGTGACCAATGGCCCGCGACGGTGACGGAGGACCACGCGCGCGGCCAGCGCAAGGGTGTAGTCCTCGCCGATGGCCCGCCCCGTTTCATCCACCAGCGCGAGGCGATCGACGTCGGGATCGGTGGCAAACCCGATGTCGGCCGCGGAGGCCTTCACCAGGTCGCCCAGCGACCCGAGGTTCTCGGCCACCGGCTCGGGTGAACGCGGAAAGCGGCCGTCGGCCTCGAGCTCGATGGCCGCGACCTCGCACCCCAGCAGTTCGAGCAGGCGCGGAATGATGATTCCGCCCGCGCCGCGACAGGCGTCGTACGCCACGCGGAACTTGCGGGCGCGGATCGCCGGCACGTCGATCATGGGCAGCGCGAGCACGGCGTCGAGATGCCGGGTGACCGCCTCTCCGTCGAAGCGCGTGGCGCCGAGCCTGTCCCACGTGGCATAGGGAATGTCGGCGATGAGCGCGCGCATGCCCTCGCCGTCGGCGGCGCTGAGGAAGAGCCCGTCGTAGCCGATGAACTTCAGCGCATTCCATTCGATCGGGTTGTGGCTGGCCGTGATGCCCAGGCCGCCCGCGGCCCGGTGATGCTCCACCGCCAACTGGAGCGTCGGCGTGGTGGTCACGCCCAGGTCGATGACGTCGGCGCCCACCGACTCGAGCGCGGCGCGCGCCACCTGGTGAAACAACGGTCCCGAAACGCGGCTGTCGCGCCCGAGCACCACCGCGGCGCCTCGACCCCTGGCCAGTGCCCATGCGCCGAACGCCGCCGCGTACCGGGCGAAGACCTCGGGTGAGAGTCCATAGCCAACACGTCCCCGGATGCCGGAGACGCCAATCATCAGGCGTGAATCGATCATCAGTGAAAACTGGGGACGGTAGACGGTGGACGGTAGACGGTAGAGCCCGACCGGCTACTTTTCGGCTGGCCTCGCCGCCGTATGCTCCGAACAGCCTGGCACGCGCAGATTCTGCCGTCTGATGTCTACCGTCTACCGTCTACCGTCTACCGTCTACCGTCCGTGTCCAACCCTCTCTCCCTGTTGCCCTTCGCCATCGCCGGCGGCGGCGGACGCATTGACGGCGTGCCGGCGGCCTCGCTCGTCGCCGCAGGCTTCACCCTGCTGCAGCGCTCCGTGCCGCTCGTGCGCGCCCTCGGCGCTCGCCGCAGCGCCATTCTCCTGCCGCGCTCGGGCGCGTACATCGCCGCGCTGGCCGCCAGCGATGGACACGGCGCCGTGCTGGTGAGCCCGCGCGCGGCGCGTGGCGAGATTGCGTTCCAGCTCGACGACGCCAACGTGGGAGCCGTCTTCACCGTGCGAGCGCTCGCGCCGCGACTACCCGCCGGAGACCGTCCCGTCGTCCTGCTCGACGATGCGCCGCGCAGCGCCTCGGTGGTGATTGGTGGCGTCGAGACCGTCATCGACCTCGGCTCACACTTCGGCCTGGACCTCGAAGGTGAGGTGGAACCCGGGCGCAACGAGGAATGCGCCGTCGTCTACACCTCGAACGCAGCCGGGGCGCCGCGGGGCGTGGTGCTCACGCACCGCAACCTGCTGGCCAACGCGCGCGGCACCGTGGATGCGGTATCGCTGCACGCGGCCGACCACGTCCTCGCCGCACTGCCGTTTGCCCAGCTGTTCGGCTTCACCGTCACCATGACGGCGCCGCTGCTGGCCGGTGGGCGCGTCACGACGATGGACCGGTTCCAGCCCGTCGCGGCGCTCGACCTCATGGAGAATGGCGGCATCACGCTGATGGCCGGGGTGCCGGCGATGTACGCTGCGCTCGTGGCGGAACTCGAGCGACGGGGCGCACCGCTCGCCGCGCCCGCACTGCGTGTCTGCATCTGCGGCGGCGCACCGCTTGCCACGGCGCTGCAGGACCGCTGGTTCGAACTGACGGGCGTCGAACTGCGGCAGGGCTATGGCCTCACCGAGGCGGCGCCGGCCTGCCTGTTCAACGTGCCGCACTATCCCAACCGGCGCGGCAGCCTTGGCATTCCATTTCCCGGCGTCGCCGTCACCATTCGCCACCCCGAGACCAGCGCACCTTTGCCACCGGAACACGAGGGAGAGATCTGCGTGCGCGGCGACAATGTCTTTCGCGGCTACCTGGGCGGCGGCGCGGCCGGGCTGCGGGTGCGCGACGGCTGGCTGCATACGGGCGACCTCGGCCGCGAGCGTACCGACCGGTCTTTCGAGTTCCTCGGGCGCCACCGGCCGAGCGGCCGCGGCCCGGTGTCGTCAGGGTAACGACTCGCCGGACGTGCAGAGTGCCGGGTGGCGCTTATCTTCCTTGCATCCTCTACCAACCGGGAGCCGGCATGACGCGGGTGTTCGACGAAGATCTGGACGTGCGCTTTGGTACGCGCGCCATCCACGCGGGGCAGCGCCCCGATCCCACGACGGGCGCCATCATGCCCCCGATCTACCAGACGTCCACCTACGTCCAGGACGCGCTCGGCGTGAACAAGGGCTACGAGTATGCGCGGGGGAGGAACCCCACGCGCGAGGCCCTCGAACGCAACGTCGCCGCCCTCGAGGGTGGCCGCCACGGGTTCGCCTTCTCCAGCGGCATGGGGTGCCTGGATTCCCTCATGAAGCTGTTCAAGGCCGGCGATCACATCGTCTGCGGCGAGAACGTGTACGGCGGCACCTTCCGGCTGTTCGACAAGATCCTCAGCCAGTTCGGCCTCAAGTTCTCGTTCGTGGACACGCGGGATCCGCAGCGTATCGAGGATGCCATCACCGCGGCCACGGTGGCGCTGCTCGTCGAGACGCCGACCAACCCGCTGATGCGGCTCACCGACCTCGCGTCGGCCGGCGACATCGCCAAGCGCCGCGGGATCCTGCTCATTGTCGACAATACCTTCGCCACCCCGTACTTCCAGCGCCCGCTCGAGTTCGGCGCGCACATCGTCTACCACTCGAGCACAAAGTACCTGAACGGCCACAGCGACATGGTGGGCGGCATTGCGGTCACCGTCGACGACACGCTGGCCGAGCGCCTGCAGTTCATCGCGAACGCCGCCGGCGCCGTGCCTGGTCCGATGGACAGCTGGCTTACGCTGCGCGGCACCAAGACGCTCGCGCTGCGCATGCGGGCGCACGACGCCAACGGGCGCGCGGTCGCCGAGTGGCTCGCCAACCGGTGGGGCGCCGAGCGCGTCATCTATCCGGGACTGGCCACACACCCGCAGCATGCGCTCGCCATGAAGCAGATGACGGGCTTCGGCGGGATGATCAGTGTGGAGATGGGGAGCAAGGCGATGGCCGCCACGGTCCTCGGGCGTACCAAGGTGTATGCGCTCGCCGAATCGCTCGGCGGCGTGGAAAGCCTCATCAGCCACCCCGCATCGATGACGCACGCCTCCGTGCCGCCGGAACGGCGTGCGCATCTCGGCATCACCGATGGGCTCATTCGCCTCTCGACGGGCGTCGAGGACGTCGAGGACCTCATCGCCGACCTGGAGCAGGCGTTCAAGGGACTGTAGGCGCCCGACACTTCGCGCATTCGGGGACCGTAGGGTGTGCATCGGTCTCCGTCGCCTTCTGAGGAACACTCCATGGCCACTCGCGTCACGCTCATCGACATCGCCCCCGCCGCCTGGGAACACCCGGCTGACCGCGCCGCCCTCAACGCGTTGCGCGCCATTCCCGGCTTCGACCAGGTGGTCCGCAAGGTCGCCAGCTTCTTCGGCGACCGCGGGCTCCGTCAGCTCTTCCTCGCCAATGCGGTGCGCGTGGGGCCCAGGCAGCGCCCCGAGCTCGATGCGCTGCTCACCGACGTGCTCGAGTCACTCGACTGGAAGGAGCGCCCGCAACTCTACGTCACGCAGGGCGCGCTGATCAACGCCGCGGCCATGGGCTTCGACAAGCCCTTCATCGTGGTCAACTCGGCGATGCTCGAGCACCTCGACCACGACGAGCAGCGCGTGCTCATTGCGCACGAGCTGGGGCACATCATGAGCGGCCACGTGCTGTACCGCACGATCGCGATCATTCTCATGACGGTGGGACTTGGCGGACTCCCCTTCCTCGCCGCGGCCATCATCTTCCCGTTCCAGATGGCCCTGCTCGAGTGGTATCGCAAGAGCGAACTGTCCTCCGACCGGGCCGCCCTGCTCGGCGTGCAGGATCGCCGCGCGGTGATGATGAGCTTCCTCAAGCTCGCCGGGGGCCCGGCCTTCGGCCAGACGATCGACCTCGACGCGTTCATGGAACAGGCCGCCGAGTACGAGACGCAGGGCGACGGCTGGGACAAGGTGATGCAGGTGCTCAACACCGTCTTCCGCGAGCACCCGTTCAATACCGTCCGCGCCGGCGAGTTGCAGCGTTTCATCGACGCCGGCCGCTACGACCGGATCCTGGCCGGAGAGTACGAGCGCCGCAGCGACGCGCGCCCGTCGGCAGAGGATGTGGGCCGGGGCTTCAGCGAGGCCGGTGCCTACTACGGCGACCAGGTTTCGCAGGTGGCGGCCAAGGCCGGCGAGATGTTTGGCCGGGCCAAGGACGCCTTCACCGACGCATTCAAGACCGGATCGCGATGAGGGTTCTCGTCGTCGGCGGCGGCGGCCGCGAGCACGCGCTGGCATGGAAGCTCCTGCAGGATGACCAGCACCTCGAGCTCGTGGCCGCCCCCGGAAATCCGGGGATTGCCGCGCTGGGCCGGTGTGAACCGGTAGCCGCCACCGACGTCGACGCTCTCTGTGCCCTGGCCACGCGCGAACGGTTCGACTTCGTGGTCATCGGTCCCGAGGCGCCGCTCGAACTCGGTCTCGTCGATCGCCTGCGCGCCCTGGACATTCCCGCGTTCGGCCCCACGGCCGACGCGGCGCGCATCGAGACGTCCAAGCGCTTCGCCAAAGAGCTGATGCTCGCCGCCGGCGTGCCAACGTCAATGGCGCGCACGTTCACCGATGCCGACGCCGCCAAGGCCGAGGTGCGCCGCCTGGGTGCCCCGGTGGTGGTGAAGGCGTCGGGGATTGCTGCCGGCAAGGGCGTCGTGGTGGCCGCGATGACTAGCGAGGCGGAGGCCGCCGTCGAGGCGATGCTCGTGGACAATGTCTTCGGCGCCGCCGGCGCCGAGGTGCTCGTCGAGGAGTTCATGAGCGGCGAGGAACTGTCGCTGTTTGCGCTCACCGATGGCACGCACGTGCTGCCGATGATCGCGGCGCAGGACCACAAGCGCATCGGCGAAGGCGACACCGGCCCCAACACGGGCGGCATGGGCGCGTACGCACCAGTGTCGATCGCGCCAGCCGCGCTGGTGGACGAAGCCGTGGATCGGGTGTTCATGCCGACGCTTCGAGCCCTGCGCAACGCCGGCTGCCCGTTCACCGGGCTGCTGTATGCCGGACTGATGCTCACGAAGGACGGCCCCAGGGTGGTCGAGTTCAACTGCCGGTTCGGCGACCCCGAGACCGAGGCCATCCTTCCACTGCTCGAGTCCTCGCTCCTCGAGCCGATGCTCGCCATCGCGCGCGGCCAGTCGATTGCCGGCACCGCGCCGCTGCGCTGGAAGGCGAAGGCAAGCGTCACCACCGTCGTGGCCGCTGGGGGATACCCGGCAAGCGTGCGCAAGGGCGATGCGATTGTCCTGCCGGCGGCGCCCGCCGGCGTGACGGTCTTCCACTCGGGAACACATCGTGACGCCGACGGAACGCTACGCACCGCCGGCGGACGCGTACTTGCTGTCACGGCGCTGGCTCCGACGCTCGGTGCCGCCCAGCAGGCCAGCGCACGCTACGCCGAGCACGTGCACTTCGCCGGACGGCAGTATAGGCGCGACATTGGCTGGCGAGAGCTGGCCCGCAGTGCCGGAGCTTCCTGAGACCGAGACGATCGCCCGTGACCTGGACGGAGCGATCGGTGGCGCGCGCATCACACAGGTGGAACTGCGGCGCCCCGATGTGCTGCGCGGGACGCTCGCGCCCAGGCTCCGGCACCTGCTCACCGGCCGCACGGTGACGCGCGCCTGGCGTCGCGCCAAGAGCATCGTGCTTTCCCTCGATGCAGGGCTCCAGGCGGTCGTCACCCCGCGCTTCACCGGCGCGCTGATACTCGGCGCGCCCGCCGACCCGGACGAGTACGCCTGCGTGCGCCTGCGGCTCGCCGACGGCCGCGAGCTGCGCTACACCGACGTGCGCCGGCTCGGTACGTTCGCCGTCCTCACGGATGACGCCTTCGATGCCTGGAGCGGCGCCCTGGGACCCGAGCCGCTTGACCCGGAGTTCACCCCAGAGCGACTTTCGGAGTGTATTCGGGGCTCCAAACGGGCGGTGAAGGCGGTGCTGATGGACCAGAAGCGGCTGGCAGGAGTGGGCAACATCTATGCGAACGAGGCGCTCTGGCTCGCGGGCATTCGCCCGAGCCGCCGTGCCTCATCGATCACGCGCGCACAGTGCTCTGCCCTGCACCGCGAACTCACGGGCGTTCTGCGCGCGGCCGTAGCGGCGCGCGGCACGTCATTTCGCGACTATCGCGACGCCTTCGGCGCGCACGGCGGCTTTGCCGCTCAACTGCAGGCCTACGGACGCGGTGGCGCGCCATGCAAGCGCTGCGGCACGCCACTGCGGTCGTCGCACTCAATCGACGGACGGGCCACGGTGTGGTGCCGGAGCTGCCAGAAGTGAGCCGGCGTCGGCAGCGCCCCTCATTCTCCCCTACCGCCGCCGAGGCGCTCGCGCGGGCCGCCGAGATGCTGCTACGCGTCAAGGCGGAGGCGCGCGACCTGCCCGGTGTGTACGAGATGCGTTCCGCCGACGGCGAGATCATCTATGTGGGCAAGTCCAAGAAGGTGCGCTCCCGGTTGCTCAGCTATTTCCGTGCGGAGTATCCTGCACACAAGGGAGCGCGCATTTTGCGCGAGGCTGCCGACCTCCAGTGGGAGTACGTTCCCACCGAGTTCGCCTCGCTGATCGAGGAACTGAAGCGAATCAAGCGCTTTCGCCCGCGGCTGAACGTGGCCGGCAAGCGGGACGCGCGGCACTTCGCGTTCATTCGCGTGGTGCGCGGCGCCGCCGATTCGTTTCGCGTCGTGCGTGGCCCCGGCAACGACGACGGGGGCATCTTTTTTGGCCCGTTCCGTGGCGCCGTGCAGCTCGACGAGGCCCTGCGGGAACTCAACGACGCGCTCGGACTGCGTGACTGCGCGCTGGACCAGCCGATGCACTTTGCCGACCAGCCCGACCTCTTCTCCCTGGGGCCGCGCACGCCGGGGTGCATCCGGTACGAGATCGGCAAGTGCCTTGGCCCGTGCGTGGCCGCCGTGCGGCGCGACGAGTACGCGGCGCGCTTTGCCCTGGCGCACGCGTTCCTCGAGGGCGCCAACGACGTGCCGGTAACGGCGCTCAAGCGGGCCATGGACGAGGCCAGCGCTCGCCTCGAGTTCGAGCGGGCGGCCGCGCTGCGCGACAAGATCGAGCGGCTGGAATCGTTGCGCGCCCAGTTTGCGCGACTGCGCTTCGCCGTGGAATCATTGTCGTTCGTGTACACGCCGAGCGCCGTGCATGGCGATGACGTCAGCTACGTGATTCGCCGCGGGCGCGTGCGCGCCGTCATGCCGGCGCCCCGCACCGCCGAGGAACGGCGCGCCTTCGACGCCCTGGTGACCGCGGTCTTTTCCCCGGCGGAACGCACCGACGGCACGGTGCCGAGCCACGAGATCGACGAACTGCTGCTGGTGTCGAGCTGGTTCACGCGCTTTCCCGGGGAGTTCGAGCGCACGAGCGCGTTTGCGCCGTCGGCGGGTTCGCGCACGGCATAGCGCTCAGGGCGTGCGGCCGGCGTCTTGGCCGGGGAGGCTCGCCCTACCCACGGTTGAGAACCTCGTCGGCAAATTCCGGGTGATGTTTCCTCATGCAATCAGGACACATGCCGTGGCTGAAGGTGATTTCGGAATGCTCCGTCATGTAGCTCTCCACGTTGTGCCAGAAGTTGCCGTCATCCCGGATCTTCTTGCAGTAGGAGCAGATGGGCAGCAGGCCCGACAGCGTCTTGACATCGGCCAGGGCCTGCTGCAACGAGGCCACCAGACGCTCGCGTTCTTCCGCCGCCCGTTTGCGTTCGGTGATGTCGATGGGGATGACCAGCGCCGCACGCCGGCCATCATGCACCAGCAGGTTGGAGGTGTTCTCGACGTCAATGACGGTTCCGT
>DATCGU010000079.1:0-3978 GCA_036508735.1 Gemmatimonadaceae bacterium | reverse complement strand
CCGACGATGCCGCCGACCAGAGCGTGGGACGAACTCACCGGAATGCCGAGGTACCAGGTCGCCACGTCCCACAGGCTGGCGGCGAGCAGCGCGGCGAGAACCACGGCAATGCTGATCGTTCGTGGATCCGCCACTTCGGCGCCGATGGTCTCGGCCACTGCGATGCCAAACAGGAAAGGCCCGGCCAGGTTGGCCAGTGCGGCGAGCGTGAGCGCCCCGCGCGCGCTCATCGCGCGCGAAGCGATTATCGTGGCGACGACGTTCGCGCTGTCGTGGAACCCGTTGAGGAAATCGAACAACAGCGCCACAGCGATCAGGACGAGGAGCAGGGTGATGGCCGACATGGTCCCAATTTCCGCAGGCTGAGCGATCCGCGTCAGCCGAACAAGCCGCCGACGCGCGTCCCGCCGCCACGGTGCACGAGGATGTGCGGGCACGCCCAGTGGTTCATGGCTCGAAGCGCTTTCCGGTTTCGGAGTCGAATAGGTGCACGTTTTCGGCGGAGAAGCGCAGCGACGTGCGGCCGTTTCGCGCCTTTACCGAGGCATGCAGCCGCGCCGTGACGCGCGTGCGGCTTTTGTCCGCGCCGACGTGCCCATGAACCAGCGAGTCCGAGCCGAGCAGCTCGATGAAGTCCACCTGCAACTCGAGCAGCGCCTCGTCGTCCGCGCAAACTTCCAGATGCTCGGGGCGCACCCCGAACGTCAGGCTGCGCCCGCCGAGCTCGGGGTAGGCCTGCGGCAGCTGGATGCGCGTGCCGCCTTCGCCGAGCAGCGCCGCGCCGCCCCCGTCCAGGCGGCCGGGAACCAGATTCATCGGTGGCGACCCGATAAAGCCCGCGACGAAGGTCGTCGCCGGCTTCGTGTAGACGTCCAGGGGTGCGCCGATCTGCTCGCTCTTGCCTGTGCTCATCACCAGCATGCGTTGCGCCAGCGTCATCGCCTCGACCTGGTCGTGGGTCACGTACAGCGTGGTGGTGCGCAAGCGCTGGTGCAGCGCCTGCAGCTCCTCGCGCATCTGCACCCGCAGCTTGGCGTCCAGGTTCGACAGCGGCTCGTCGAACAGGAACACCGTCGGCTCGCGCACGATCGCGCGCCCCATCGCCACGCGCTGGCGCTGCCCGCCGGAGAGCTCGCGTGGCCTGCGCTTCAGGAGCTTCGAAAGTTCCAGGATGTCCGCCGCGCGGTTCACCCGCGCGGCGATCTCGGACTTCGACATGCCGCTGATCTTAAGCCCATAGGCCATGTTGTCGTGCACGCTCATGTGCGGGTACAGCGCATAGTTCTGGAACACCATCGCGATGTTCCGGTCCTTGGGCTGCAGGTCGTTGACCACCCGGCCCGCGATCACGATCTCCCCCGAGTCGATCGTCTCCAGCCCTGCCACCATGCGCAGCAGCGTTGATTTGCCGCAACCCGAGGGGCCCACCATCACCACGAACTCCCCGTCGGCAACGTCCATCGAGATGCCCTGGATCACCTTCACGTCGCCGAAGGACTTGTACACGTTGCGGATCGAAACGGCAGCCATTTATTCTTCCGGATGGTGAAGGGTTTTTAAGGCAGCGGCATGCAATATACGCGAACGCATGCCGGTCATTTCTGGGTTTGCATCGCGATCCCCTCCGCGAAGCTCTTGCGAAACACCATCAGCACCACGAGCGGGGGCAGCATCGCCACGATGGTGCCGGCCATGATGACGTTCCACGCCGGGGAAATCTGATCCGTGGCGATCAGCATCTTGATCCCGATCTGCACCACGCGCATGTCCTCGGTGTTGGTCACGATAAGGGGCCACAGATACTGGCTCCACATGTAGATGAACTCGATGACGAACAGCGCAGCGATGTTGGTCCGCGAGAGCGGCACGAGAATATCGACGAAATAGCGCAACGGCCCCGCGCCGTCCATGCGCGCCGCATCTGTCAGGTCGCGCGGCATGGTCAGGAAGAACTGGCGGAACAGCAGGATACCGGTCGTGCTGGCGAAAAACGGGAACATCAGCGCCGAGTACGAGTTGATCCAGTGGAAGTTCGCCATCATCTCGTAAGTCGGCAGGATGCGCACCGGCAGCGGCAGCATCTGCGTGACCATGGTCATTGGGAACAGCAGCGCCCTGCCGCGGAACCTGAAGTGGGTATAGGCGAACGCCGCCATCAGCGACAGGATGATCTTCACCACCGCCGTGCCCACCGAAATGACGGAGGTGACGAAGAACAGGCGGCCCATGTGCACGCGGTTCCAGGCCTCGACCATGTTGTGCCACAGCTCGGTGCCGGGGACGAGCCGTGGCGGATACACATAGGCCTGCTGGAAGCTCAGCGTGCTCACGATCACGGCGTAAACCACCGGGAAGGTGATGAGCAACACCAGCGTGATCAGGGCGGCATGGGTCGCGCCCGCCTTCCACAGTCGCGGGGTCATCTCAGGTGCTCCCTAGCGGGCATAGATCGCCTTTCGCGTCGCGAAGTGCAACTGGATGACTGCCGCTACCGAGATGACGACGAAGACGATGCATGACTCGGCCGAGGCCGCCCCGGTGTCGAGGTAGAGGAACGCATCCCGGTAGAGTTTGTAGATGAGGACGTTGGTCGCGTCCCCCGGACCGCCGTGCGTCATGATGTCGATCAGGCCGAATACCTGGAAGAAGGCGTAGATCATGTTGACGAACAGCAGGAACGTCGTCGTCGGAGAGAGCATGGGAAACGTGATGTCCCAGAATGTCCGCCATGGCCCTGCCCCATCCATTCTCGCGGCGTCGATGAACTCCTGTGGAATATTCTGCAATCCGGCGAGAAAGAACACGATGTTGTAGCCGAGCATGTTCCAGGTCGCGGCGGCGGATACGACGAAGAGCGCGAGCGAGCCGTTCATCATCCAGTTGATGAGATCGCCGCCGAAGAGCTTGGCGACGACGAAGGGTACGATGCCGGTCGCAGGCGCGAACATCAGGGCCCAGATCGCTCCTGCCACCGCGGGCGAGAGCGCATACGTCCAGATGAGCGCGATCTGATAGAAGCCTTGCCCCCGGATCTTCTGGTTGAGGAGGTGAGCGACCGCAAGGGAGAAACTCAGCCCGAGCACCATGACGAAACCGGCGAACACCAGCGTGGCAAATGCGCTGTGGCGAAAATCCGGCGACGCGAACAGGCGCGCGTAATTGCGCAGTCCGACAAACACCGTGTTGGTGCCGAAAGCAGTAGACGCGTAGAAGGATTCCTGCACGCTCTGCAGGAATGGGACAACCAGGAATAGGACGATCACCGCCACCGACGGCAGGATCAGGAGGTACGGGAGTAGAGGGTGCCCCGGAAACCGCTCCTCCTCAACGACATTTGCCATCGGTGCTGGCGAGAGATAACCCGGCGGGAACGGACGGACTCATGCGACCGTCCCCGCGCGAGGCGAGCTTCTAACGGTTCAGCTTCGCAAAGTCCGCCAAGAGCTGGTCGGCTTTGCGCGCCGCTTCGTCCACCGCAGCCTTGGGCGAAAGCTGACCCGCGACGGCTTTCTCGATCGCCGTGCGCTCGAACTCTCGAACCTGCACGAACGGCCCCATCCGAACCCCGGTGGCGGCGGCCGTGTCGCGCCGGCCCGAGAGGATCTGCAGAAAAGCGGTGAGGTAATTCTGGTCCTTGCTGAACCAACCTTCGGCCAGAAGGTCCTGCACCGCGGCGTTGACCGACGGGAAATACCCGGTGCCCTTGTGCCACTCCACGGCGACCTTGGGCTGCCCGAGATACTTTAAGAACTGCCACACCGCGCGCAACTGTTCCTTGCTCTGGCCCTTGGTGACCCACAGGCTGGCGCCGCCGATGACCGAGTTGCCGCGTGGATAGCCCTCGAATCGCGGCAGGAATCCCGTCCCCACCTTGAACGGCGAACCCTTCTCGATCCCCGCCAGCGACGAAGTCGACTGGATCAGAATCGCGATTTGCCCGCTTTGGAACGCCGCGTTGGCCGAATACTCCGGTCCACC
>DATCGU010000078.1:0-5582 GCA_036508735.1 Gemmatimonadaceae bacterium | reverse complement strand
TGTCCGAGGCCCATCGTGCCGTTGAGGAGCCGCCGGCCCCCCCGGCCCCCCCGGCCTCCCCGGCGCCGCCGCCGGCCTGAGTCACACCTCTACCAGCGGGACCATCATGAGGCGACTTCTTCGTGTTTCGTTCGCGGCCTTGGTGCTTGGCGCCGCGCTTCCCGCGCACGCCCAGCGCACCGCCGGGCGGCTGGCTGACCGCGCGCGTCCGTTCGGCACGCTTCGTGAGCAGGCCGACCGGCAGCAGCGCTGGCTCGAGACGCGCCTCAAGACGGTGCTTCCGTCGCTGATGCGCGCCAACGGCATCGACATGTGGATCGTACCGATGCGCGAGTACGCCGAGGACCCCGTGTTTTCGTCGTTCGTCTCGCCGACGACGTTCTCCGCGCGCCGCCGCACCATCTATGTGCTGTTCGACAAGTGCTCCTCCTCGGGACGCACCGATCCTGGCGACGGCTCGTGCCTTGAGCGCATCGCCCTGGGTGGCAGTTCCCAGGGGGGCGTGTTCGAGGCCCGCCGCTCCACCAGCCCGGTGGAGGCGGCCGTCGGCGGCCGCCAGGCCGAACTGTGGGGTGACGAGCAGTGGAAGGTGCTCCGGCAGGTGGTCGAGGAGCGGAAGCCCCGTGTGATCGGCATCGACTACTCGCGTGTGTTCGCCTTCACCGACGGCCTGACGCACGGTGAGTACCTGGGAATGATGGAAGCGCTCGGCAACCGCTGGACGGCCCGCCTGAAGCCCGCCGAGCAGTTGCCGCTGCAGTTCATCGCCTCGCGGGTGGCGGACGAGGAGGTCTTCTACCGGCAGATGCAGCAGCTCGTGTGGGAACTCGTCAGCGACATGTACTCCAGCAAGGCGATCGTGCCCGGCAAGACGCGAGCGAGCGACCTCGTATGGTGGTGGCGCCAGCGACTGAATGACCTCGGGCTGGGGACGTGGTTCCAGCCCAGCATCGAGGTGCAGAGGGCGGGTGCGGGGGAGCTCGGTGAGGACGCCGTCATCCAGCGGGGCGATGTGCTGCACTGTGACGTCGGCATCACGGCGCTGCGCCTGAATTCCGACACGCAGCACATGGCCTATGTGCTGAAGCCGGGAGAGAAGGATGCACCGGCAGGGCTCAAGGCGGCGCTGGCCAACGGCAACGCGCTCCAGGACATGGTGATGGCCGAGATCCGCCCTGGGCGCACGGGAAACGAGATCTTGTCCGCGGCGCGCTCGTCGATGAAGGCCAAGGGCATCGAGGGCACCATCTATTCACATCCCATCGGGATGCATGGCCACGGTGCTGGTCCGCTGATCGGCCTGTGGGATTACCAGGAGGGCGTGCCGGGGCGTGGCGACGCGAAGGTGATTGCCAATATGTGGTACTCCATCGAGCTGCAGGCCACCACACCCGTTCCCGAGTGGAAGGGGCAGCCAGTCCGGATGGCGCTCGAGGAAGACATGATGATTGGCACGGATGGGACGCCGCGCTGGGTCAGGGGACCGCAGACAAAACTGTGGCTGGTGAAGTAGCTGGCTTTGGTGTGGCGATGTCTCTCACGGAGACCGTCTCTCACGGAGACCGTCTCTCACGGAGACCTCTAGTCCCCCAACTCGCGTGAGCGACCCGCTAGATTCCACGCATTATCCATCGACTGCGGAACCATGCGCGTGAAGAAGAAGAACGAACTCATCGTGGTTGGCGACCGCGTGCTCATTCGCGTGGAGGAGGGCGAAGAGCGCACCAAGGTGGGACTGTACCTCCCTGCCACCGCGGTGGAGGGACAGCCGGTGCAGGGAGGGACGATCGTGGCGGTCGGGCCCGGGCAGCCGCTGCCGGTGGTGGAAGACCATCTCGATGAACCGTGGCGCATCACGGCCGGCCGCGAGACGACGCACGTGCCAATGCAGGCGAAGGTCGGCGACTATGCGCTGTTCTTCCGCAAGGCTGCCGTGGAAATCACGTTCGACGAGGAGCGGTTCCTGGTCGTACCGCAGGCGGCCATCCTGACGCTGGCCCGATAGACACAGCACGCCAACCTCCCCATACCCGGATGCCCCCCAATGACCTACCCCGAACCAATGATTGCGCCGATGCGCGCCGAGTTGACCTGCCTTGGCGTGCAGGAGTTGCGCACGGCCGCTGACGTTGCGGAATCCCTGGGCAACGCCAAGGGCACCGCGCTGGTCGTCGTGAACTCCGTGTGTGGTTGCGCCGCACGCAACGCGCGCCCCGCGGTGGCGTCGGCCCTGCAGCACGGCGTGAAGCCCGGGCAGTTGTTCTCCGTCTTTGCCGGCCAGGACATCGATGCCACGAAGGCGGCCCGCGCCTTCTTCACGGGCTACGCGCCCTCGTCACCATCCATCGCCTTGCTGAAGGACGGCAAGCTCGTCACGATGCTCGAGCGTCACCAGATCGAGGGACGCACGGCCGACGAGATTGCGCAGGACCTCACGCGTGCGTTCGACAGGCATTGCGTGGCCGGTGCGGCGGCCTGAGAAATTTCCGAAACACTCTGGCGCGAATTGCGGGTACGATTATACCTTTTCAGTTACCAATTCGAAGCGATGAGTTGGCAATCGCACGCGGCTCGCGCCGCGCACGTGCAAGAGGACCGGCTTCCGGGAGCCGGTCCTTCTTGTTTGACGGCGGACTGAAGATCACAAGAGCACGAGATCACAAGAGCACGAGAGCGAGGTCTTGCGGTGTCGCGGTGTCGCGGTGTCGCGGTCTTGCGGTCTTGCGGTCTTGCGGTCTCGCGCTCTCGCCCTCTTCGCTTTATCTTTCAAAGCACATGCGCCCGCCCACGTCCAGCCGTCCCGCCGCGCTCGCCGACAAGGCGGCCGACCAACTCGCCTTCATTCGCGACACCATGGTCCGCGCGGGACGCTTCACGTCCGTTTCGGGCGCCGGGATGATCCTGTCGGGGATCCTCGGCGGCACTGCTGCCGTGCTCACGCCGCGCATCTCCACCCCGGAACAGCGTCTCGCGCTCTGGCTGGTGACGGCCGGCGCTGCCATCCCGCTGGCGCTCATCGCCGTGGCCCGCAAGGCGCAGCGCTCAGGGCAATCCCTGCGCACCGGCCCGGCGCGCACGTTCGCGCTGGCGTTCGTGCCCGCGCTCATCGTCGGCGCACTGCTCACCGCGGCCCTCGTGCGTGCTTCGGCGTGGAACCTCCTGCCCGGCGTCTGGCTCACCTGCTACGGCGCCGCCGTGGTGTCAGGCGGCGCCTTTTCGGTGCGCGCCGTGCCGGTGCTGGGTGCGCTCCTCATCGCCCTCGGCGCGGCAGCGCTCTGGCTTCCTGCCGTGACGCACCCCTGGCTGCTCGGCACCGGATTCGGCGTGTTGCACCTGATCTTCGGCTTCTTCGTTGTGAGGTACCACGGTGGCTAAGTCCTCTTCCGGCGGCGCCCTGCGCGGCGTTCGCAAACCGGCTTCTACGGCGCCGGGCCTCGTGCCCGTGTTGGGTGGGGGGCCGGTGCCCAGTGCGCTCGACAAGCTCATCCACGACCGGGTGCGGCTTGGGATCATCAGCGCGCTCGCGGTGAATGACCGCGTGAGCTTCACCGACCTGCGCGACCTGCTGGCGCTTACCGACGGCAACCTGAGCGTGCACGCGCGCAAGCTCGAGGACGCGGGCTATGTACAGTGCCAGAAGGGTTTCGACGGCCGCGTGCCGAAGAGCGAATTTCGCCTGACCGCCGCCGGCCGGCGCGCACTGGAACGCTACCTGGGGCACATGGAAGCGCTGATCGAGGCGACGAGGGGAGCGCGGTAGGCGGACGGCGCAGAGCGCACAGCGTAAAGCAGCTGTAAGCCGTACGCCGTACGTTCTACGCCGTCCGCTCAACTACGACTGACGGATCCACCGCAGCAGTTCGCGCATGCTTGGCCGCTTGCCGTACATCAGCAGCCCCACCCGGTAGATGCGCGCTGCAAGCCATACACAGAGTGCGCAGGTAACGGCAACACCGGTGAGGGAGCCGACGAGTTCGTACCACGGCACCTGGATGACGGCCATGCGCATGGGCATGATGACCGGCGCCGAGAAAGGAATCCAGCTCACGATCTCGGCCAGCCGGCTGGTCGGGTTGAGCATCACCGGCTGGGCGAAGATGATGCTGAACACCAGCAGCATCACCACCGGCTGCGCCGCCTGGTTGGCGTCCTCCTGGCTCGACACCATCGCACCCACGGCGGCAAAGAGGGCCGCGTACAGTCCGTAGCCGAGGATGAAGAAGAGCACCAGGGCCACGATCAGCTCCGGCGGCACCTTCGGCAGCGGCATATCCGGCACGGTCGGCATGCCGAGCTTGGCGAATATCTGCGCGCGGAAGTAGTAGAGTCCCGCCGCGCTTCCCAGCCACACGAGCTGCTGCGCGAGCCCAACCGCGCCGACGCCGATGACCTTGCCGGCCAGCAGGATGTCGGTCGACACCGACGAGACGATGACTTCCGCCACGCGCGTCGTCTTCTCCTCGAGAACGCCGCGCAGGATGTTCTGCCCGTACAGCACGATCATCATGTACAGCAGGAAGGCGATGAGGAACCCGAAGATCGCGCTCCCGATTCCCGAACCGCCACGCCCCTCGTCCGTGATGCGCTCCGAGGCCATGTCCACCCTGACGCGGGTGAGCGCCTCCACCCGCTTGGGATCGAGTCCCTCGCGCTCGAGCCGCTGCCCGAGGATCGCCGAGCGCAGCGCGTTCTCGATGATCTGCACTTCATTCAGCGATGACGCGTTGCGCCCGGCGTAGCGGGCCTTCTGCGCGCTGATGGTCAGCGAGTCGAGCACCAGGTAGCCGCGGCGCGTCTTGGCCATCACGTCCTTGGTCGCCAGCGACTCGGCCGCGGCCAACTTGGCTGGCTCCACCACCAGCACCTGCGTGCCCGTGGCCTCGCCCGTCGCCCCGCCACCAGAGGCGCCCGAGCCGTTGACCGAAAGTCGGGCGGCTACGCGATCACCCAGCCCGGTGCCGGTGGCGTCGATGATGCGGATGTCGGCGACTTTCACGTCCTTCATGCCCTTCACCGACAGGTAGCCCGGCAGCACCATGATGACGCCGAAGAAGACCGGGCCGAAGATGGTGACGATGATGAACCACTTGGTGCGTACGCGCTCGAGGAACTCGCGCTTGATGACCGTCCAGAGCTTAGCCATGACCGGACATTCCCTCCTCGACGCCCGTCGCCCCGACCTTCTCGAGGAAGATCTGGTGGAGGGACGGCTGGATCAGTTCGAAGCGCTGCACGGCGGCACCGGCGGCCACGAGGCGCTGCAACAGCACCTGCGGGTCGCCCCCGGGTGCCATCTCGATCTCGAAGAAACGGTTGGAGTCGTCCATGCGCGCCACCTGCGAGTGATCGGCGAGGATCGCCGAGACGGCGGCCGATGTCTCGCCGCCCAGTGACAGCGCGATGTTCTGCTTGTGGTGCTCCGACTTCACTCCGGACACCGTGCCGTCGAGCACCTTCTCGCCGTGGGCGATGATGCACACCGAGTCACACAGGCGTTCGGCGTTGTCCATCAGGTGGGTCGAAAAGATCACCGTCTTGCCGCGATGCTTCAGGTCCACCACGGTGTCCTTGAGCGCCTGCGA
>DATCGU010000077.1:0-20900 GCA_036508735.1 Gemmatimonadaceae bacterium | reverse complement strand
CTGCCGAATGCCCGCGTGCACCTTGACGCATGGCTCAAGCAACTGCCAGCCGAGATGCAGGCGATGATTTCCCCTGACAGTTCGCCGGGACGTCCGTCGAGCGGCGGCACCGACGATGCCTCGTTCGCCTGCCACGGCGTGCCCGCGTTCGGCATGGGTGGCGCGCGATGGGACTACAGCACCCTGACGTGGCACACCAACCGCGACACGTTCGACAAGGTGGTGCTCGACGACCTCCGGCATAATGCGACGCTGGTGGCGAGCCTTGCGTACCTGGCATCGGAGGATCCAACGTTCATCACGCGGGAACGCGTGGACCTGAGCACGTTGCCCGCCGGTGGTCCGCCGGGAGTGCCGGCGCGCGCCGGAGCGCCGTCGGCGCCGCGGACGTGGCCGGTGTGCACGCCGGTGCCGCGCGTCACCAAGCCAAGGCTCAAGTAGGAACGTCGGCGCCGAATGCGCGCCGACGCGTCATCGCCCTTCGCCTCCCATTCCATGTCCGCCACGGTCACGCACCAGCGCTGGGATACCATGCCCCGCGAAACCGTCACCCCCGCCATCGACCGGAAGTTCGTCTGCGGCGAACGCATGATGCTCGCGCAGGTCTTCCTGAAGAAGGGCGCGGTGGTGCCGCAGCATAAGCACGAGAACGAGCAGATCACCTGGATCCTCGAGGGCGCCCTGCGCTTCTGGATCGGGGCCGACGAATCCGAGGTGATCGACGTGCGTGCCGGGGAAACGCTGGTGATCCCGTCCAACGTGCCGCACAAGGCCGAGGCGCTCGAGGACACGCTGGACGTCGACGTCTTCAATCCGCCGCGAGCCGACTGGATCAACAAGACGGACGCGTATTTCCACACGAAGTAGGGAGCGGAGCGGACCATGGACCTGCAACTGCGTGGAAAGGTGGCACTGGTGGCCGCGTCGAGCCGCGGGCTCGGGCGCGCCATCGCCGAGTCACTGGCGGCCGAAGGCGCCAACCTGGTGCTCGCCGCGCGTGACGCCGCGCGCATCGCGGAGGTGGCGCGCGAAATCGCCGGCCGTCACGGGGTGCGGGCGCTGGGCGTTGCAACCGACGTGTCACGCGCCGCCGACGTGGATGCGCTCGTTGCCGCGGCGCTGCGCGAGTTCGGCCGCGTGGACGTGCTGGTGACCAATGCCGGCGGCCCGCCTGCCGGCACCTTCGAGTCGCTGCCGGCCGACGCGTGGCCCAAGGCCGTGGCGCTCACGCTGGAGAGCGTCGTCGGCCTCTGCCGCGGGGTGCTGCCTGGAATGAAGGAACGCCGCTGGGGGCGCATCCTCAACGTCACGTCCATCGCCGTGAAGCAGCCGGTGGACAATCTCATCCTGTCAAACACGCTGCGCGCCGCGGTCACCGGCTTTGCGCGCACCCTCGCCAACGAGGTCGCGCCGTTCGGCATCACCGTGAACAACCTGATGCCGGGCTACACGCGCACCGAACGGGTGGAGGAACTCGCCGACGCGAACGCCAAGGCCAGGGGCACGACGCCAGCCGATGAACTGGCGCGCTGGGAGGGCCAGATCCCCATGGGCCGGCTTGGCGAGCCGCACGAGTTTGCCGCGCTGGCTGCCTTCCTCGCCTCCGAACGCGCGAGCTACATCACGGCCCAGTCCATTGCAGTCGATGGCGGCTGGATTCGCAGCCTGCTGTAACTTTCTCCTCGCTTCTTCCTGTTCCTCCACTGTGCCTCTTCCTCTGCCCCTGTAAAATGTCCCAACTCCCCAAGACCGACTGGATCTGGAAGGACGGTTCCTTTGTCCGCTGGGATGACTGCCACGTCCACGTGCTCTCCCACTCCATGCAGTTCGGCTCGTCCATCTTCGAGGGTATCCGCTGCTATTCCACGCAGCGCGGGCCGGCCATCTTCCGACTGCGCGAGCATATGACGCGCTTCCTGAACTCGGCCAAGGTCTATCGCATGGACCTCGCTTACTCGTTGGGCGACCTCGTGCAGGCGAACCGCGAACTCGTGGTGAAGAACGGGCTCGACTCCTGCTACCTGCGCCCGATGGCCCTTCGCGGCTACGGTGCGGCAGGCATGGTGCCGTTCGAAAGTCCCCTCGAGGTCTACCTTCCGTGCTGGCCGTGGGGCACGTACCTCGGCGAGGGCGCGCTCGAGAACGGCGTGGACGTCTGCATCTCCACCTGGCAGCGCGTGGCGCCCAACACCATCCCGGCCATGGCCAAGGTGGCCGGCAACTACCTCGGCGGTCAGCTCATCAAGATGGAGGCGCTGGCCAATGGATTCGCCGAGGCCATCGCCCTCGACACCGGCGGGCGCGTGAGCGAGGGGTCCGGACAGAACGTCTTCCTCGTGCGCAATGGCGCGATTTACACGCCGCCGGTCGATGGCTCGCTGCTGCCCGGCATCACGCGCGACACCGTGATTTCGCTGGCGAACGATGCCGGCATCCCCGTGCACGTCGAGGCGATTGCGCGCGAGGCGCTCTACATGGCCGACGAACTCTTCTTTTCCGGCACGGCCGCGGAAATCACGCCGGTGCGCAGCGTCGATCGCATCAAGGTCGGGACAGGGAAGCCGGGCCCGGTCACGCAGCAGTTGCAGGCCGCGTTCGAGAACGTCACGCACGGCAAGGCGCCCGATACGCACAGCTGGCTGACGCACGTGCGCGACTGACCGCGCGGGAGGCGACCGCTCGTCGAGGAGCGCCGACTACTCGTCGACGAGCGCCTGCATTCCCGCCGGGTACCGTTCGCCGGCGGCTGAGCCCGGCGGAACGGCGTCTGCCAGCTGCGCGAGATCGGCCGCACTGAGTCCCACGAAGGCCGCGCCGGCATTCTCCTCGAGCCGGGCGGCCTTCGTCGTGCCCGGGATCGGCACCACGTCGTCGCCGCGCGAGAGCAGCCAGGCCAGCGCCACCTGGGCGGGAGTGCACCCCTTGCTTGCCGCGAGAGAATTGAGGACCGCGACGATGCCAAGGTTCGCGGTGCGGTTGCTGCCGACGAAGCGCGGCGTGCTGAGCCGGTAGTCGCCCGCGGGGAACGTCGTGTCGGCCGTAACGGTCCCGGTCAGGAAGCCGCGCCCCAGCGGACTGTAGGGCACGATGCCCACGCCGAGCGCGCGCGCCGTCGCGAAGGTGGTGCGCTCCCAGTCGCGCGTCCACAGCGACCACTCGCTCTGCACCGCGGTAATGGGGTGCGTGGCGTGGGCGCGGCGCAGCGTCTCGGACGACACCTCCGACAGGCCGAGAAAGCGCACCTTCCCTTCGCTCACCAGCTGCGCCATGGCGCCCACCGTCTCCTCGATCGGAATGGACTTGTCGCGGCGGTGCTGGTAGTACAGGTCGATCGTCTCCACGCCCAGCCGGCGCAGCGAGCCTTCGCACGAACTGCGCACGTACTCCGGTCGCCCGTTCACACCGCGCTTCGAGGGATCGGTGGCGTGGCGCACGATGCCGAACTTCGTGGCAATCGTCACCCGCTCGCGGCGGTCGCGCACCGCGCGTCCCACGAGTTCCTCGTTGATGAGCGGGCCGTACATGTCGGCGGTGTCGAGGAGCGTGATGCCGAGGTCGATCGCGTGGTGGATGACGGAGACGCCGTCCACGGCGGCCCTCGACGCGGCATCACCGTAGAACCCCGAAAAGCCCATGCAGCCCAGGCCGAGCGCCGAGACGCGGAGTCCCTGTGAGCCCAGCGACCGCTGCGGAATTGGTGGATTCGTCATGACCATAAACTAGCGTGCCTCCGCAGTGCCGTGATGGACAGGGCTTGACATAGGGGGAGGGGGTATATAACCTCCGAGAGGGGCGGTTCCGCCCTCATTCGCTAGCCGCTAGCCGCCAGCTGCCTCTTCCTGGAGTTCCTGATGACTTCGCTTCACCTCAAGATTGACGGCATGAGCTGCGGACACTGCGTCATGTCTGTGCAAAAGGCCCTGCGTGCGCTTGACGGCGTGCAGGTGGAGCAGGTGCAGGTGGGCAGCGCGCAGTTGCGGTTCGACCCGTCTACTCGCAACGTCGACGAAATCTTCAACGCGATTCGCGACGCCGGCTTCGAGCCCAGCGCCGTCGCGGCCGTTTAGGCAGCGCTTCGTGACTGCCGCAGCCCCGCCGGTCCCGCCGGTTCCACCGGTTGCCCCGGTTGCCCCGTCCGCTCCCCCGGCGCGTGCGTCCTCCCACCTCACGATTCCCGTGGGCGGGATGACGTGCGCCGCCTGCCAGTCGCGCGTGCAGCGCGCGCTGAGCAAGGTGGACGGCGTGCGTGACGCGTCGGTCAACCTGATGCTCAACAACGCCACCGTCACGTTCGATCCGACGGCGGTGTCGCCGCAGGCGCTGGTGGACGTCATTCGCGATACGGGATACGAGGCCGAGATCCCGCGCGGCGAAAAGACCTCGATCGAGGCGCAAAGCGAGAACGAGGTTGCGCAGGTGGCCGAGTTCCGCCACCTGCGCAACAAGGCCATCGCCGCCGCCGTGGCTGGCGTCGTGGCGATGTTCTTCTCCATGCCCCTCATGATGTACACGGCGCACGGTGCCGGAGGCGCGGTCACCGACCCGCTCATGCGGTGGCAGGAGAACCTGTTCACGCCGTGGCTCGTGCGCTGGACCCCGTGGGTGTATCGCATTTCGCCCACGGTGCTGGGGTGGGGCATGCTGCTGCTGACCGCCGCCGTCATGACATGGGCGGGACGACACTTCTATACCCGTGCCTGGGCCGTGCTGCGCCACAAGTCGTCGGACATGAATACGCTGGTGGCCGTCGGCACCGGCGCCGCGTTCGTCTACTCCGCGCTCGCCACCATCGACCCGGCGTTCTTCCGCGCGCGGGGCGTCAACCCCGATGTCTACTACGAGGCGGTGATCATCATCATCGCCTTCATTCTCACGGGCAACGCCTTCGAGTCGCGCGCCAAGCGCAACACAGCCTCGGCGCTGCGCGCGCTGGCCAACCTGCGTCCCAAGACGGCGCGGGTCGTGCGCGGCGGCGCCGAGTCGGACATCGACATCGACGACGTACTCCCCGGTGACGACGTCGTCGTCCGGCCGGGCGAACGCGTTCCGGTGGACGGAATCATCACCAGCGGAGCCAGCGACGTCGACGAGTCGATGCTCACGGGCGAGTCCATGCCGGTGATGAAAGGCCCGGGTGACGCCGTGGTGGGCGGCACCGTCAACGGCCGGGGCGCCTTCCAGTATCGCGCCACCACCGTTGGCGCCGACAGCGTGCTCGCCCGCATCGTGCAGCTCATGCGCGATGCGCAGGGTTCGCGCGCTCCCATCCAGGCGCTTGCCGACAGTGTCAGTGCCGTCTTTGTGCCGGTGGTGCTGGGCATCGCGCTGTTGACGTTCGGTATCTGGTTCCTCGTGCTTCAGCATGGCGGTGCGATTGCCAGCGTGGCCG
This sequence comes from Gemmatimonadaceae bacterium, assembly GCA_036508735.1. Lineage (GTDB taxonomy): Bacteria > Gemmatimonadota > Gemmatimonadetes > Gemmatimonadales > Gemmatimonadaceae > PNKL01. Next base: position 15,511 of record DATCGU010000077.1, on the reverse strand, counting down.
CCGTTCGTGGATTTGCCGCGGCCATCGCCGTGCTCGTCATCGCCTGTCCGTGCGCCATGGGCCTGGCCGTCCCGACCGCCGTGATGGTGGCCACCGGCAAGGGCGCCGAGCTGGGCGTTCTCATAAAGGGAGGCGAGGCGCTGCAGCGCGCCGGCGACGTGACCACCGTGGTGCTCGACAAGACCGGAACGGTGACCGAAGGAAGGCCCGACGTCACCGACGTGATACGCACCGCCGCCGTCGCCACCGACGACGAACTGCTGCGCCTGGTGGCGTCGGTCGAGCGCAGCTCGGAGCATCCGCTGGCCGGCGCCATCGTGCGTCACGCCGAGTCTCGCGGTCTCGCGCTCTCGCGCTCCGAGTCGTTCGCAGCCACTCCAGGGCGGGGCGCCACCGGTGTCGTCGACGGCCGCGCCGTCGCCGTCGGCAACGCGCTGCTGATGAGCGACTGGGGGCTCGACGTTGCGCCGCTGGCCGCCGACGCCGAGCGGCTGTCGGGCGAGGCCAAAACCGCGGTGTTCGTCGCGGTCGACGGCCAGGTGGCCGGCCTGCTCGCCATCGCCGATCCGCTGCGCTCCACGTCGCGCGATGCCGTGGCGCGGCTGCTCGCTCTCGGGCTCGACGTCGTGATGCTCACCGGCGACAATCGTCGCACGGCCGACGCGGTGGCGCGGCAGGCGGGCATTCCCCGCGTCGTTGCCGAGGTGCTGCCCGACGGCAAGGTGGCCGAGGTGAAGCGCCTGCAGGCCGAGGGTCGCGTGGTGGCCATGGTGGGCGACGGCATCAACGACGCGCCGGCGCTGGCGCAGGCCGACGTGGGGGTTGCCATCGGCACGGGGACGGACGTTGCCGTCGAGGCGGCGGACATTGCGCTGGTGCGCGGTGACCTGCACGGCCTGGCCGATGCCATCGCGCTCTCGCGCCGCACCATGCGGACGATGCGCCAGAACCTGTTCTGGGCCTTCGGCTACAACGTGATCGGCATTCCCGTGGCGGCCGGGGCGCTGTACCCCGCGTTCGGCCTGCTGCTCAGCCCCATCCTCGCCAGCGCGGCGATGGCGTTCAGTTCCGTATCGGTCGTCACCAACTCGCTGCGCCTGCGGCGCTGGCGGCCCGGTCCCCCAGGTCCCTCACGTCCTCCGCTTCCCCAACTCGAGGTTCGCGCCTCATGAGCAAGACGCTTCCGGTACACGCCACAGGCTGTGGCTGTGCCGCCCACGGTGCGGAGGAACGCCACGCCGTGGCGGTGGATCCCGACATCAAGGCCAGCAACGTCAAGCGCCTGCGCCGCATCGAGGGACAGGTGCGCGGCCTGCAGAAGATGGTCGAGGAGGACCGCTACTGCGCCGACATCCTCACGCAGGTGTCCTCGGTGGTCGAGGCGCTGCGCGCCGTGTCGCGCGAGCTGATGCGCAACCACCTCAAGCACTGCGCCGCGACGGCCATTCGCCAGGGCGGTGCGGAGGCCGACGCGATGTACGACGAGCTCGTGGACCTGATGCACAAGAACTCGCGCTAGCGCGTTTGTCCCATAATTTCCGGTCATGATCATGAACCGCCATCTGGCCGTGGTCGTCGCGGCCCTCGTCGCGGCCTTCCTCGCGTTCGCACCTTGCGCCGGCGCACAGCGCGTCGTCCGACCGCTGCCCGCCATCGACTCGGCGTCCCTCTGGAACACGCTTGGCGCGCTGTCGGCCGACTCCATGGAAGGGCGGCGCATGGGCACGCGCGGCAGCGCGGCCGCGCGCGCGCTGCTCGTGCGGCGGCTTGCCGGCGCCGGCCTCGTGCCGCTCGCTCCCGGCTACGTGCGCTCGTTCGAGGTGAAGATGCGCGACACCAGCGTGCACGAGGGCGTTAACGTGCTGGCCATGGTGCGTGGTGCCGACACGTCGCGCGTGATCGTGGTCAGCGCGCACTACGATCACCTGGGTGTTCGCGATGGCCAGGTGTTTCACGGCGCCGATGACAACGCCTCGGGTACCGCCGCCGTGCTCGCCCTCGCCGAGTCGTACGCGAGGCATGCGCCGCGCCATTCCATGATCTTCGCCTTCTTCGACGGGGAGGAAAGCGGGTTGCGCGGCGCGCGCGCCTTTGTGGCCGCCCCGCCGCTGCCGCTGGCCCGCGTGGCGGCCGACGTGAACCTCGACATGGTTGCCCGGCTCGACAAGAACGAGATCTATGCGGCGGGGGCCTCGCCCTATCCGTTCTTCAGGCCGTTGCTCGAGGCCACGGCGGCGGATTCGCCGGTGAAGCTGATCCTCGGCCACGATACCGACGCGCGGGGGCCGCGCGAGAACTGGATCCAGCAATCCGACCAGGGGGCCTTCTACGCCGCCGGGGTTCCGTTCGTCTATTTCGGCGTCGAGGACCATCCCGATTACCATCGCCCCACCGACGACTTCGCCAAGGTCAATGCGGCGCGCTACGTCGGCGCCGTGCGCACCATCGCCGAGTTCGTGCGCCGCCTCGACCAGTCACTCGACTCCGTCGTGCCCGCGCGAACGGCAAGGTAGGAACGCCGGCAAGTCCAACGGCCCACACCCGGCGTGATGCCGGATGCGGGCCGTTGGTGCTTGGCGCCGCGGGGGGTGTGGGGGCCGTCGGCGCCTGGAAGCCAACCTCGATCAGTTCATGCAGTCAGCATCTCGGGGATGGGTGGCGCCGCCGCGGCCACCGGAGCCGCCGTGACATTGAGCCGGAAACCGAAGTAAAGGATCACGAGTCCGAGAAATTCGGTGACGTACAGCACCTCGGTGTGTCCGAAGCGGGTGAACGTGCCGCCGATCCCGGGTAGCATCGCACCAACGGCGATGAGCACGTTGCCGAGGAAGCGGTTCCGCGTTTCCACCTGTCGACGGTAACGAAGGGCCGAGCGGATGGCGCCGCCCACGAGGAACACGAACGCATACAGGTTCACGAACGGGCTGAATGCACGTACCCACTGCCAGGCGAACACCTTCCCCGACAGGTGGTACGGTTCCACAAGGTCAAGGCGCAGTGGACTGAGCAGCACGCACGCCGATGCGACGACGACCACAGTTACGAGAACGACCGAGAGCACGTTGGCCACCCGGCGGGGCGTGTGCAGGTACACCGAACCTTGCGCCAGCGGCGCCCCGCCGAGCAAAGCACCGGTGATGTACCACCATCTGAAGATCATCGGATGCCAGCCAAGCAGCGTCGTGGCGCTCTCGGTGATCGTACCCAGCGCATAAGTGAGGGTTCCCGCAGCCCACCAGAGGTGATGCGTCCCTCCGCGCTGGCGCCATCGCCGGAAGAGGATGCCGGTGAACGCCAGCGCGACAAGCGTCGTCGCAATCGGGATGTAGTAGATTGCGGAGCGCATCGGTCAGAAGCTCGAGCGAATGGCGATGACGACGTTCCGCTTCGGCTCCGGCCGGAAGAAGCCGGCGTTGGCCGCCTCGGCGTACAGCCTGTTCGTCATGTTGTTCACCTGGATGTCGAGATCCTGGCGGACGCCGCCAAGGGTGAAGAGCCGTGCTCCGCCGCGCACGCCGTGCACCACGAAAGCCGGGAGCGTGTTGCCCACGGGGCTCGAGCCGGCGACGATGTCCTTCTGCTCGCCGTTGTGGCGCACCACGTACTCGCCCCAGAAGCGGTTGCCGGCATCACGCCAGCCGAGCGTCGCGACCAGCTTGCTGGAGTAGGTGTCGCCAACCGGGCTCGACCTGTCGAGCAGGTTTGACGACTTCACCTGCGAGTAGTTGGCGCTCATCGTAACGCCGTGGTCGAGCAGCATGGTCCCGGTGGCTTCATAACCCGAGGCGCGCAGCTTATCGACATTGACGTTGAGGTACTCGGGCAGGTTGTTGATCTTCGCGCCGGTCGGCGAGATGCGCACGGCATCGTGGATGTCGTTGCGGTACACGAACGCCTCCGCGGCGAACCGGTCGGCCCGGTACTTCAGGCCCAAGTCCGTGTTGAGGCTCTTCTCGGGCTTCAGGCCGGGCGTCGCCGACTGGTACGCCGAGCCTTCCGGCGTGGGACCGTTGAAATAGCGCTCCACCAGGTTCGGCGCGCGGAAGCCGCGGCCCACCGATGCCACGAGATTCAGTTGCGAGGTCACCTTGAACAGCGCATTGGTGGAGAAGACGGTCGTCGACTGCACGTCGCCCGCCGGGAGCGTCGCAAAGCCCACCGTCGCCTTGGGATCGGAACTCACCTGCTGCCAGCGCCCGCCGACGATGAGCGACAGCCGCTCGTGCAGTTGCAGGTCGTTCTGCAGGAAGACGCCGACGCTCCCCAGCGTCGCCGAGGGGAGCGACGGCTTCACCTTCGAGCTGGGGTGTGGCGGGCCAAAGCCCATCACCGTCGTCTGGCTCGAGTCGCTGCCCGTCGCATAATCGTGGAAGTAGTCCACGCCGTACACGACGATGTTGCGCGAGAACACCTTCGTGGCTTCGGCGCGCAGGCCGTTCGTCGTGAGGTCGGTGTGGTTGCGCGTCTGGATGTCGATGCCGGCGTCGGGTGGCAGGCCCTGTCCGAAGGGCGCAAAGATGCTCTGCGACAGGTCGCGGCCGTTTGCCTGACGATAGGCCGTGAAGTCCACCTTGTCGGCGACGATCGACTGGATCGGGCCGCTGCTGAAACCCGTGGCCAGCTTCGAGAAGTGCTGCGCGGGATACGTGATCTGGATCCTCGTCAGGTCGCCGCCCAGGAGGGCGGGGTCGACGTAGCCGAAGCCGGCGTTCCTTGCATCGTACGACTCGGCGCGCACGAAGGCGCCGGTGCCGGTCTTGTAGCGCCAGCCGAGATACAGCGACGCGTTCTTGTCGTTCACGCCCGCGTTGTTGAGCGTCACGTCGTTCTTGAAGTTCACGTTGCCGTAGCTGCCGGCCGGGGCATCGTAGTTGGCGGCGTCGCGCTTGCTACCCGTGGCGAGCATCACGAAGTTGCCGGCCCGCGCGCTCAGCGAGGCCTCGCCTCGCGTCAGTTCACCGGCGCTGCCGTACCGATAGCCCAGCGAGCCGGCCGCCATCGGCGCATCCTCTGCAAAGGTCGGGATGCGGGTGATGATGTTCATCACGCCGCCGATGGCGTCGGTGCCGTACAGCACCGAGGCCGGGCCGCGCACGACTTCAATGCGCTGGATGGTGGCCACGTCCACGAGGCCCGGAATCTCGCCGAAATCCTGCTGCCGGCGGGCGTTGTTCAGTCGCATGCCGTCCTGCAGCAGGAGGATGCGCTGACCGCGCTGGCCGCGGATCGAGGGGCGGGCCTGGTTGGTGCCGGTGCCGATCACGTCCACGCCGGGCAGTTCACGCAACAGGTCGGCGGCCGAGTTCGGCTGGCGTTCGCGGATGAGGCTCGAGTCGAGCACGCTCACCGGTGTCGGCACGGCCTGCACATCGGTCATGCGGCGGGTGGCGGTGATCGTCACCGCGCCGAGCGCGGTGGTCTTGGGGGTGGCGCGCACCGAGTCGCGGGCGAGCGAGTTGGGGAGGTCGGAAGCCGTCTGCTGCGCGCGGGCGGCGGTGGACACCATGGCAAGAGCCGCGGCGGCGAGCGTCACGCGGGCGGCTGAGAAGAGGGCGCGAGGATTCATGACATCGAATTAGGGACTTCCCCTAAGGCGGTGTCATTGTGACTTCTACGTAAGAATTTTCCCTACTTCGATCCCCTGTTCCAGGCAGTAGCGGGTGAGCCCCGCGACCGTACGGATGCCGAGCTTCTTCATCAGGGAATCCCGGTGCGCCTCGACGGTACGGGTGCTGATTCCCAGCAGGGCTCCGATCTCCTTGTTCGCGCGCCCATCAGCGATCCAGCGCAGGACCTCCCGCTCCCGTGGCGACAGCACGTCGGGCTTGGGTGGCGGGGTGGGTTCCTTGTCCGTGGCGGCTCTCCCGTCGCGCAGGGCCTGTGCCACCTGCTGGGCCACCTGCGGAGAAAAGAACGTATCGCCCGCAAAGACGGTGCGGATGGCCGCGCGCAGTTCGGAAGGAGCGGAGTCCTTGCGGCAGTACCCGTGAGCGCCGGAACGCACGCTTTCGAGGATGTACTCCACGTCGTCGTGCACGCTGAGCATCAGCAGCCGCGTGAGCGGCGCTCGTTCGAGGATTTCCGGCACGGCGTGGAGGCCGGAGCCTCCCGGCATGGAGATATCGAGCACCATGACGTCAGGGCGCAGCGTGCCGGCCAGCGCAATCGCCTCAGCCGCCGTGCCCCCCTCGCCGACGATGGCGAAATCCGCCGGATCGCTGAGCACGTGGCGCAGTCCCTCGCGCACGATCACGTGATCGTCCACCAGCACCAGGCGAATGGGAGCGGTCATGCGCGCGCTCCGGCGCGCGTTCCGTCCGCCAGCGGCACGTCGATCTCGATGGTCACACCGACGCCGGGCGCGCTGCGCAGCCGGACGTCGCCGCCCACCGCCGAAATCCGTTCGCGCATTCCGGCAAGCCCCAGGCGACCGGCGAATTCAAAGCCCTCGACGGTGCGCGCCGCGTCGAACCCCGGGCCGTCGTCGCTGACGGTCAGATGTACGTGGGTGGCATCGGCCCGCGCCAGCACGCGCACCGGGGCGCCGGACGCGTGGCGGGCGACATTGGTCAGGCTCTCCTGCAGCGCGCGAAACAGCGCCACCTCGGCGTCGTCGCTCACCACCGGCAGCGTGTCGGGGGCGTCGAACGTGGTGGGCGCCTCGCGTCGCGACGAGAACTCTCCCACCAGCGAGCGCAGTGCCGGCAGCAGCCCGAGGTCATCGAGCAGGGAAGGGCGCAAGTCGTGCGTGACCTGGCGAATCTGCGTGAGCCCCGTGTCCACCAGCGTGATCGCCTCCGTCACCTGGTCGCGCAACGCCGGCTCCACGCGCTCGCCGATGGCGCCCAGCTGCAGCTTGAGGGCCGCGAACACCTGCGCCGTTTCGTCATGCAGCGCCAGCGAGAGCGCCCGCCGTTCCTCCTCGTGTTGGCGGACCATGCGCCGCGACAGGTGCTCCAGTTCCGCCGTGCGCTGCCGCAGCCCGTCGGCCAGTTCGTGGTTGACGAGCAGCAGGATGCCCCCGCAGGCCCCGAGCACGAACAGGATGTCCAGGTAGTAGCCCCACGGCGTCCACGCACCGCGGGCGCGCAGCAGCGGATAGTCGAGGTGGTGCAGCCCCCACAGCAGGAAGGTCACGGCGAGCATCGAGGCGCCGCTCGACGGGTTCTTCAGCCGGTAGCGCAGGAACATCACGCCCGTAGCGAAGGTGACGACGCTGAGGAACAGCACGGCCGGCCCCGCGGCGAGCAGGAAGTTGTCCATCCGGTAGATGGCGACGTACGACCAGAGGGGTGGGAAGAGCACCGCGAGCCAGTACGCATTGCGCCACTTCGCGGCGTGGGCAAAGACAAGCGCCGTCCAGAGCAGCGCCAGCGCCACCTCGCCGGTGAATACCTGGTGCCAGAACAGCCATCGCAGGTCCTTCTGCACCACGAAGGCGAGGATGGCGGCGAGTCGCGCAGCGTACATCATCCACGCCACGCCGAACCACGCGAAGTACCGCTGCTTATAGCGAAGATACAACGAGAAACAGAGCCCGCCGGCCAGCAGGGTGACGGTCGCCTGCAGGATGGCGGCGTCGAGTTCGAGAATGCCCGCGGGGTTCACGCGCGCTCCGCAGTCGACGGGAGTGCGGCATTCACCGCGGCGAGCGCGCGATCGGTGCGCGCGGTGCCCGTTCCCTCGATGAGCACCGTCCGCGCCCCCAGGTCCCGCAGCGCCAGGGCGAACGCTTCATGCATCGCCGTACGTTCGCTGGCCAGCGGCCGGTCGCGCACGCCGTCGGCCACCCATGGGATGTCGGGTGTGCACAAGAGGTACAGATCTCCCAGATGGTCCCTGCACTCTGCCTCGATCCAGGCTGGACACGAGCCGTAGTACGCCCGCGCGTACACCACGGTGCTCACCAGGTCCGTATCGCAAATAACAACCCCCGCACCCTTCCCCTGACCCAGCGCGGCGATCGTCGCCAGCGCAATGGGTTCGACGTCGGCGGCGCTCAGCACGCCGCCGCGAGCCTCGGCGTAGGCGCGCGACGGTTCGGCCACGTACGGCGCGCCAAGACGCAGGGCGATCGCCTGCGCGAGCGTCGTCTTGCCCGTGCACTCCGACCCGGTTACCACCACGCGCCACGTCACGCGGCCACGGGTTCTTCGCGCACGGCGCCCAGCGACCGCCGCCACCCGATCCAGCCCACAACCGCGAGCACCAGGAACATGGCATACTGCAGCGCCGTGAACGGGAGACCGCGCTGGATGAACACCGGCACGTAGACGATGTCGGCCACGATCCAGATCACCCAGTTCTCCAGCAGCTTCCGCGTCATCATCCACTGCGCAACGAGGCTGACACTGGTCAACAGGGCGTCGAAATACGGGACTGGCGAGTCCGTGTAGCGTTGGAGGAGGGCGCCCAGCAAGAGCCCGACCACCAGGAACAGCGGTGTGAGCACCAGCCAGTGCACGCGCCGCGCCCGCGTGACGCGAAGCGGCGTGTGCCGGGCGCCGCCATACAGCCACTCGTACCAGCCGTAGACTGACAACGCGAGATAAACCAGCTGCAGCACCGCGTTCGCGTACAGCTTGGCCTTCCAGAACAGGAAGAAGAAGATGGCGACGTTCACGATCGCCGTCGGCCAGCTGACGATGTGCTCGCGAGTCGAGAGGTAAACGCTCACGAGGCCGAAGGCGACGGCCACGAGTTCCACCCGGCTCGTCGTCTGCAAGCCGGCGACGAGGTGGTCCATCAGGTCGGGGACGGGAACGAACACCTCAGGGCTTCGGCCGCGGGTTCGTCAGGTAGTCCACCGCCAGCCCGGTCATCACCTGCACGCCGTAGGGCAGCGCCGATTCGTCGGCGAAGAACTTCGGGCTGTGGTTCGACGCGGCGTCCTCCACCTTCATGCTGTCGGGCGTTACCCCCAGGAAGACGAACAGCGACGGCGCCTTTCTGCCGTAGAGCGCAAAGTCCTCCGACGGCGTCCACGGAATGTCCGCGAAGGCGCGCTTGGCGTATCGCTCCAGCGTGGGCTGCATGCGCGCCGTGAGGGCGGGGTCGTTCACCAGCACCGGCGTGCCCGGCACGATGGTGACGGTCGCGGTGGCGCCCCATGCCGAGGCGAGATCGGTGACTGTCCGCCGGATGCGCGCCTGGATGTCCTGCTGCATCGCCGGGTCGAACATGCGGATCGTGCCCGTCATCACCACGCTGTCGGGAATGATGTTGTTCCGCACGCCGCCGTGAATGGTGGCGATGGTGAGCACCGCCGGCGCCACCGCCAGGTTCATCTGCCGGGAGATGATGGCCTGGAGTCCGGTGATCACCTGCGCCGACACGACCACCGGGTCGATGCCGCCCCACGGCACCGCGCCGTGCGTCTGCTTGCCGTGCACCACGATGGTGAGGGCGTTGCTGCTCGCCATCGCGCCGCCGGCGTGATAGCCCACTTCGCCGATGCGTCCCGGCCGCACGTGCAGGCCGAACACCGCCTCGACCTTGGGATTGTCGAGCGCACCCTGCTCGATCATCACTCCCGCGCCGCCGCGTTCTCCGGCCGGCGGACCCTCCTCTGCCGGCTGGAACAGGAACGTCACCGTGCCGGGGAGCTCGGCCTTCATTCCCGCGAGCACCGTGGCCGTGCCCAGCAGGATCGCCACGTGGTTGTCGTGGCCGCAGGCGTGCATCACGCCCACCTGCTGCCCGTTGTACTCCGTGCGCACTGTCGACTTGAAGGGCAGGTTCCCCTCTTCGGTCACCGGGAGCGCGTCCATGTCGGCGCGCAGGGCAATCGCCGGGCCGGGCTTCCCGCCTCGCAGGATTCCCACGACGCCGGTCGTAGCGACTCCGGTGCGCACCTCGAGGCCGAGCGACCTGAGGTGGGCCGCAACCAGGGCGGCCGTGCGCGTCTCCCGGTTCCCCAGTTCCGGATGCTCGTGAATGTCGCGCCGCCACGCCACCACCTGGGGAGTCACGGCCAGCGTGCGCCGCTTGATTTCGGCTTCCAGGGACGTGGGGGACTGCGCGGCCAGCACCGGAGCGGCGGAGATCAGGGCGAGAACTGCCAGCGAGAGTCGATGAGACATGGGATTGGTGAGGGGAAGCCTTGACGCTAACCGACGGCACCCCGCGGCGACAGGAGCGCCAGCCGCTGGCTCCTCGCCTCCAGCCCGCTCTCTCTATAGATTCCCGGTTTACCCCATGCGGCCGGGGTGGGTGGCACCAAGGCCGCGCAACGATCACCCGGACTTATGGCGAAGGAAGAAGCGATCGAACTCGAGGGTACCGTCAACGAGGTGCTTCCCAGTGCCACGTTCCGCGTGCGCCTGACCAATGGTCACGACGTGCTGGCCACCATGGCGGGGAAGATGCGCCGCCACCGCATTCGCGTGCTCGCGGGCGACCGGGTGACGGTCGAGGTCTCGCCTTACGACCTGAGTCGCGGCCGCATCACGTTCCGGCACAAGACCTGACGCGCCTAGCGCTCGGCGCCGGTGGCGGGTGACGCGTCGGGCGTGAGGTAAGTCGCCTTGTGGATCCGGTACGCCATCGTATTGGCCACGATGGCGAGGATGATGATGAAGGCGGCCACGCCCCAACCCTGCGACGATGGCGACACCCGCTGCGAATTCGACATCGCGGTTCTCCGGTTGAGTGCCCGTATTCTAGCCGCTCCGCCCCGTCCGGCGCAACGCGACACTGGCTCGTGGCGCGTTCGAGATGCCATCTTCCTTCCATGCCCGACGTACGCCTCGCCCTGCTGACCGTCTCCCGCACCGCCCGCTATGCCGCCTTCGGTCCGGCGCCTGCCCTCGCCCGCGAGTGGTGGATTGCGATTCACGGCTACGGCCAGCTGGCTGCGGACTTTCTGCAGCAGTGCCGCGCGCTCGACGACGGGCGCCGCATGGTCGTCGCTCCCGAAGCGCTCTCGCGGTATTACGAGCCGGGTTCCGGCACCAACCCGGCCGAGGCAAGGGTGGGTGCGTCGTGGATGACGCGCGAAGACCGCCTGAGCGAAATCGCCGACTACCTGGGCTACCTCGATCTGCTCGTGGAGTCGCTCGGCGCGGGGCTGCCGGCACTCCCTCCCATTCACGTGCTGGGCTTCTCGCAGGGGACGGCCACGGCGTCACGCTGGGTGGCCGCGGGTCGGGTGCGAGCGGCGCGACTCGTCTGCTGGGGAGGACTGATCGCTCCCGAACTCGACCTCGTGTCGCCGGCGGCTCCGCTGCGCAACACGCGCCTGCAACTGGTGCTGGGCAGTCGCGACAAGTGGGCCACCCCGGACGTCGTCGCCAGGGAACTGTCACGCCTCGCGGACGCGGGATTTTCGTACGAGGCCATCACGTTCGAGGGTGGGCACCGGCTGGATGACGCGACGCTGGCGGGTATCGCTGGCGGGTGAGTCTGTCTCTCACGGAGACCCCGTTACTCTTTCCCGCGCACCCGCCGCACTTCTCGCCGGTCCCGCTTGGAATCGGTCCACGACGCCTGCGGATCGAACGCGCTGGCGAGCTTCAACTGCTCCGAAAGCCTGGCGCGCATGGCCAGCGAGTCCGCCGTCTCCTCATACATCAACACCGCTTCGCTGGCCGGACCCCGGCGCGGATTGAGCGTGCGCACGATCACCACGTGTTCGTATGGTCCCATGCGCAGGCGCAGTTCGTCGCCCACGCGCACCTCGCGTGCGGGCTTGGGGCGTTCGCCGTTGCACTGCACCTTGCCGCTGGCAATGGCTTCCACCGCGATCGCGCGCGTCTTGTAGAAGCGCGCCGCCCAGAGCCACTTGTCCAGGCGCACGCGGTTGTCGGCGTGGGCGTTGTCGTCGTTCGCGCGTCGGTGTGGCATATTTCAATTATGCGTCGAGTCTACCTTCTGTGCCTGCTCCTGGCCGGCTGCACCCGTGAGGATCCGCGCCAGGCGCAGGCGGCACGCGACCGCGGCGACGTCAATGCAGTCGCGCGCGCGGCACGAGGTGCGCCGCAGCTGGCCTCAACGGGTCGATGGGGGCAATCGCAGCTGACGCAGCGCCTGGTCGACGCCGGGCTGGCGCCCCGCCCCGACGACTCGCTGCCGCCGCATCCTGACTACAAGGTGAAGCCCGTGGCGTATCGACTGGGCGGCGCGCACCTGCTGGCGTGGATCTACAGCGACAGCATGGCGCGCCGCGCCGTGAGCGCGACCATCGACACGCTCACCGCCTTCCCGAAGGCTGAGGCGTCGGCGGCATGGGCCGCGTTGCCCGAGTTCGTGGTGCAGAACAACCTCATCGCGGTCATCGTGGGCGGCAGTGACCGGCAGCGCGAGCGCATTCGCCTCGCCATCGAGGCGGGGCTGGCAGCGCCCCCGCGGTAGCCGGCCAAGCAGATTCCCGTCCGAATTCGGCGCCCAAATGGATGGCGCCACCCCCCGGGTTCCCACCACATTTCACCCATCGGTTGGCCAACTGCGGCCGGCCCCGTCAACACTTGAGGTCAGACATGAACGTTTGCCGCACACTGTCCGCGCTGGCGCTCGCCGCCGCGCTCCCCATGGTCGCTTCGTCGCAGGCCTTGCCCGACGGCAAGGCGCTGCTGAACAAGCACGTGGCCGCCATCGGCGGTCGTGAAGCCATGGACAAGCACAGTTCGCTGCACATGACCGGCACCTTCTCGCTCGCCGCCATGGGCATCGAGGGGCCGGTGAACGTGTATCGTGCCAAGCCCAACAAGTTCGTCCAGACCATCGTCATCGGTACCTTCGGCGAGTCGTCGCAGGGCTACGATGGCATCACGGCGTGGGCCAACCAGCCGGGCGCCGGCTACATGGTGTTGAGCGGCGAGATGGCCAATGAAGCCAAGTCGCAGGCCGATTTCTTCGCCGACTTCCCGGAGCTCGGCAAGTACACGACCGTCGAGACGATGGCACTCGAGGATTTCGAGGGGCGCAAGTGCTACAAGGTGAAGCTGGTGAAGGCCGCCGGCGGCGAGACCATCCAGTATTTCGACGCTGAGACCGGGCTGGCTGCCGGTGCCATTCGCACGGCCGAGACGCAGATGGGGAAGATGGACGTCACCATCGTTCTGTCCGACTACGCGGTGCAGGGCGGCGTGAAGATGCCCACCAAGGTGATCCAGAAGACGCCTCAGGGTGATATCTTGCTCGTATTCACCGGCTACGAGTGGGACAAGGTCGATCCGGCCGTGTTCAATCTGCCCGATGGCGTGAAGGCGTTGGTCAAGCCGGACTGAACATGTTCTTTCGGTCCGCCATTTTCTGCGGTGCGTGGGTAACGCTCGTTACTCCCTGCCTGGTCCCCGCGCAGCAAGCCACCGCAGCTCCGGCCACCATCGCCGCGCGCACCGCCGGCCTCGAGAAGCGCAGCGGCTTCATACCCGTCTACCTCAACGACAAGACGGGCGCGGTCTGGCTGGAACTTTCCGGTGACTCGGCCCGCGCGCTCTTCCTGACGACGCTCGCCACCGGCCTCGGTTCCAATCCCATCGGCGTCGACCGCGGCTCGGGCGGCACGGAACAGGTGGCGCGCTTCGACCGGCACGGCGACAAGGTCTTCGTGGTCTTCGAGAACTGGGGCTACCGTTCCAGCGGCGGCGCCGATCACCGCCGCACCGTGGACGAGTCGTTCCCCTCGAGCACCGTCGCGGCGCTGCCCATCGTGGCCGAGGAGGGTGACCGGTTGCTGGTCGACGCCACCGACTTCGTGCTGCGCGACTGGAACGATGTCGGCGCTACGCTGCAGCGCAGCCAGGAAGGAGCGTACGCCGTGGCGCGTGACCGGTCGAGCGTCTTCAAGCCGTATACGAAGGGGTTCGCCGACAACACCGAGATCGACGTGACGCTGACATTCGCCGCGAGCGGCCAGCCCGGGCGCATCATCAGCTCCATTGCGCCCGATGGCAAGGCGCTGACGCTGCGCCAGCACATCACGCTGCTGCGACTCCCCGACGATCACTTCCACCTGCGCGCCGTCGACCCGCGGGTGGGCTACTTCGGCATCGGCTTCAACGACTATGCGCAGCCCATCCAGGGCCAGTTGGCGCAGCAGTGGGCGGCGCGCCACCGGCTCGAACGTGTCAACCCGCGCGATCCAAACTCGCCCATCAAGAACCCGCTGGTCTACTACATCGACCGGGGCATTTCCGAGCCCATGCGCACCGCCACCTTCCAGGGCGTGAGCTGGTGGACGGAGGCGTTCGACAAGGCCGGGCTCAAGGGCGGCTTCAAGGTGGAGTATCTCCCCGAGGGCGCCGACCCCATGGACGCGCGCTACAACGTGGTGCAGTGGGAGAACCGCAACGAGCGCGGCTGGTCGGTGGGTGGCGCGCTCACCGATCCACGCACCGGCGAGATGCTCAAGGCGATGGCACGCATGGACTCGCACCGCGCACGCACCGACTACAACATCTACGCCGCCTTCATGGGCGCTGCCTCGTCCCCGGCCGACACGGCCTTCGTCCTGGCCCGCGTGCGGCAGGTGAGCGCACACGAGGTGGGGCACACGCTGGGGTTGCAGCACAACTACATCGCCTCCACCTATGAGCGTGCGTCGGTCATGGACTACCCCGCGCCGCGCATTCGCCTCAAGAACGGCGAGATCGACCTGTCGGCCGCCTACGCCGTCGGCCCCGGTGTGTACGACATCTGGGCCATTCACTGGGGATACGGCATCTTCCCGCCGGAGTCGGAGGCCGACTCGCTGAAGGCCATCGTCGCCGACGGACTCAAGAAGGGCTACCTGTACCTCAGCGACGGCGACGCGCGCCCCGAGAACGCCAGTGACCCGCGGACCAACTTGTGGGACGACGCCGGCACGGCCGATGAATTCCTGCGCCATCAGACCGAGACGCGACGCGTGGCGATGGGTCGGTTCGGCCTGCGCAATATCCGCGACGGCGAGCCGCTCGCCATCCTGCAGGACCGCTTTCCCCTGCTCTATTTCTTCCATCGGTTCGCGCTCAATGGCGCAACCAAGACCATTGGTGGCATGGAATACAGCAACGCCGTGCAGGGTGATGGGCAGTTCGCCACGCGCATCATCGACGGCGCGCGGCAGCGCGCGTCGCTCGCCGCGGTGCTTGCCGAGCTCGATCCGCGCGAGCTGGCCATCCCCGATACGGTGCTGGCGCTCTTCGTTCCACGACAGGACGGTGGCAACGTGGAACTCATCGGCACGCGCACGCGTCCGGCATTCGACGAACTGGGCGCCGCCAGGTCGCTGGCGCAGATGATCGTGGATGGCCTGCTTCAGCGCGAGCGCGCCGCGCGCCTGGTGGCCTTTGCCGCCCGCGCGCCCAATGTGCCGACGCTGGCCGAGGTGCTCGACGTGATCGTCGCCTCGACGTGGGTGCGGCCGGTGGATGCCAACGCCAAGTTCGCCGCGCTCCGGCGCGTCGCCCAACGCGCGGTGGCCGATGGGCTCATGACCTTGGCCGCGGACAAGAACGCGGCTACCGAGGTGCGGAGCATTGTGGACCTCAAGCTGGCCGCCCTGCAATCGTCCGCCCTGCGCATCGCG
>DATCGU010000076.1:0-3382 GCA_036508735.1 Gemmatimonadaceae bacterium | reverse complement strand
GCGTTGCCTCCCTGCTCGAGGATGGACGCCCCGACCTGTGATGCGAGCACGCTCTCGCTGGCGACCACGCCGTTGCGCGATGACACCGTGGAACGCGACTGCGAGCGATCCTGCGCGGTGGCCGGCGAGAGGGCGAGGGCGAGCGTGCACGCGAGCGCGGCGGACTGCTTCATCATGGTGCGTCTCCGGGATGACCTGCCGTGCAAGATACGCGGCGGCAACGGGCGTCGTTGAGCGCATCGTAGAGGGCGTCGTCGCGTGAGGGCGTCGTCGCGTGAGGGCGTCTTCGCGTTGCCAACGCCCAGCGCGCGCGACATACTCCGGCAGCATCTTCCATCTGTCCCTTCAACCGCCCGACTCCCATGATGCGCCGCGCCTTTGCATTGCTCCTGTCGCTCCCCGCCGTCGTGACCATGCCTGCGCAGGCTCAGCGGCGGCCGGTTGCCCCGCCCGTCCGTACGCCATTCGACGTGGTCGAAGCGTCCATTCCACAGTTGCAGACGGCGCTCACGGAGGGACGCGTGACGTCGCGCGAACTCGTGCTGCTGTACATGGCGCGCATCGCCACGTACGACAAGACCGTGAACGCGGTGATGACCATGAGCCGCACGGCGCTCGCCGAGGCCGACGCGCTCGACCGCGAGCGCGCGCAGGGGCACGTGCGCGGCCCGCTGCACGGCATTCCAGTGGCGCTCAAGGACAACATCCATACGACCAACATGCCGACCACCGGCGGTGCGCTCGCCTTCAAGGGGCTCGCGCCACCGTACGAGGCAACGCTGACGAAGAACCTCAAGGACGCCGGCGCGATCATCATTGCCAAGACGGTGATGACGGAACTCGCCAACTGGGTGGCCGGCAGCCCGACGCCGATGCCCGCCAACTACAGCGCACTCGGCGGGTACGGCCTGAACCCGTACGACCCGCGCCCCGATCCGCGCGCCGGCTTCAATGACGGTCGTCCGGCACTGTTCACCGGCGGGTCGAGCTCGGGCATCGGGACGTCCGCGAGCTTCTGGGCCGCGAACGTCGGCACGGAAACCTCCGGCTCCATCCTGAGCCCGGCCAACCAGAACATGCTCGTGGCAATCAAGCCCACCGTGGGACGCATCAGCCGCTATGGCGTGATTCCCATCACCGCCGACCAGGACACTCCGGGGCCGATGGCGCGTACCGTGGAGGACGCGGCCATCATGCTCGGCGCGCTCGAGGGGGCGCAGCCCGACCCGAACGACGCGGCGACGAAGACGTGCGTGCCACCGGCCAATCGCGACTATCGCCCGCACCTCAAGCGCGACGCGCTCAAGGGGGCGCGCATCGGGATCCCGCGCAAATCGTACTATGACGGCATCGTCACACCGGGCTCGCCCACGCCGCGTGGCGGCCTCTCGCCCGCGCAGGCCACCGTGATGGCCGAAGCCATCGAAGCGCTCAAGAAGGAGGGCGCGGTGATCGTGGACCCCGCCGACATCCCGAGCGTCGTCACCACCGATACGGCCAGGAACTTCCTCTCGTGGGGCGTCTGCGGTGGCGTGGAATCGCGCAAGGGACGCAACGCCGACTGCTCCACCGTGCTCGAGTATGGCATGAAGCGCGACTTCAACGCCTGGCTCGCGTCGCTGGGAACGGCCACGCCCATCAAGACGCTCACCGACCTGCGCTTCTTCAACATCGCCAACGCCGGCCGCGGTGCCATGAAGTACGGGCAGTCGCTGCTCGACATCTCGGACGAGATGGACGTGGTGGCCGACAAGGCGCGCTACGAGGCGGATCGCGCCAGGGACATCGACCTCGCGGGGACGCACGGCATCGCCGAGGTGGTGGCGGCGCAGCGGCTCGATGCGCTGCTCTTTCCCGGCGCGGGAAGCGCCGGCATCGCGGCACGTCCAGGGTATCCCACGGTCATCGTGCCCTTTGGCCGCGTGCCCAACGCGCCGACCCCCGCATTTCCACGTGGCTTCGATGCGCAGCCGACGCCCTTCGGCGTGAGCTTCACCAGCGTCTCGTGCAGCGAGCCGCGGCTCATCGAGTTGGCCTATGCGTTCGAGCAGGCGACCAGGCGTCGCGTGCCGCCGCCGCTGAAGTAGCGACGGCCGAACCGGCGTCGAGGGTCGAACGGCGCATTGCCCTTCATGACCATATTTGACTATGTTATGACCATGAACAAGAAGACCGGGAAGACCGTGAAAGTGGCTGAACTCAAGGCGCACCTGAGTGCCTACCTGCGTGCCGCGCGCGCCGGGCACGCCGTGACCGTGTGCGACCGCGACACTCCGGTCGCGCGGCTGGTACCCCTCGATGCCGCAGACGAGCCACTCGTCGTGCGCCTGCCCACGCGATCGTTGCGTGACGTGAAACTGCCGCGGCCGCTTCGGCGGACGGTGGACAGTCTGGCCGCGTTGCTCGAGGAACGGCAGTCGTCGCGTTGATCGCCTACCTCGATCCCTCGGTGGTGCTGCGACTCGCCCTCGGCGAGCCGCGTCGGCTCGTTGAGTGGAGGCGACTCGAGCGGACGGTGGCAAGCGCGCTCACCGAAGTGGAGTGCCTGCGCACGCTGGACCGTCTGGCCCGCATGGGAGCACTGACCGCCGACGAGGTCGCCACCCGTCGCAGCGCAGTCTACGGATTGCTCGAGGCCACGGAGGTGGTCGACGTGGGGCGCCCGGTGCTGCGGCGCGCATCCGAGTCGTTTCCAACGCCGCTTGGCACGCTGGACGCCATACATCTCGCCACCGCGCTCAGCTGGCGCGACGCACGCAACACGAGTCTGACCATGGCCACGCACGACAAGGCGCTCGCCACAGCCGCGCTGGCGATGGGGTTGACGGTGATCGGTGTCTGACGCCGTCACCCGCCAGTTGCCGGCACTCGTCTACCGCTATCAAAGGGAAAGAAGGATGAACCGTCGATTCATGCAGGTATCCGTGGTCACGCTCGCCTTGGCGGCCGTGCCGGTCTCCGCGCGCCCCCAAGGCTTTGACATCGTGGAGGCAACCATTCCGGGCGTCCACGCCGCGCTCAAGTCGGGCAGGCTCACCTGTCACGAGCTCGTGCAGCAATACCTGGACCGCATTGCCGCGTACGACAAGGCGGGGCCGGCGCTCAACGCCATCCAGACCGTCAACCCGCGGGCGCTCGCCGAGGCCGATTCACTGGATGCAGCGGTGCGCGGGAAGAAGCCGACGGGCTCGCTGCACTGCGTCCCGGTGCTGCTCAAGGACCAGGTGGAAACGCGCGACATGCCGACGACGTACGGCTCGGCGATATTCAAGGATTTCAGGCCACAGCGTGACGCGACCGTCGTCACGCGGCTCGAGGGTGCCGGTGCAATCGTCCTCGCCAAGACGAACATGGGCGAGTTCGCGTCCCGCTACGTCGGCTC
>DATCGU010000075.1:0-19094 GCA_036508735.1 Gemmatimonadaceae bacterium | reverse complement strand
GGTTGGCGACGTCGCAAAAGTCGGCAGCTAGGCTCGCCGAACCGGCACAGGGCAAGCCCCGGCGTCCACCGCCGGGGCTTGTTTTTCTTCCTGCGGGACGCGCTCTTCCATTGCATGCGTTACCGCCTGCTGATACTCGCGGCCCTCGCCGCCACCCTCCCGCTCGCCGCGCAGACCGACACCACTGCGCATGCGACATTCCGCATCACACCGCGCCGGCTGGTCGAGTCCCTGCGCGTCGAGGCATTGTCGCTCTCTCCGCCGGCCGGTCTCACGGGATCTCGCGCCTCCGATCTGGTGGAGCTCGTCACGCTTGACTCGTCGATCAAGCTCGACATTCGTTATGCATCCACCAACAACTTCATGGGCGCGGCCCTCTATTCGCAGGCGCGTGCCTTCCTTCAGCGCCCGGCCGCCGCGGCATTGGTGCGTGCTCATCACGCACTTGCCCGCGAGGGTTACGGCCTGCTCATCCACGACGCATACCGTCCGTGGTATGTGACCTGGATGTTCTGGGAGGCGACTCCCGATTCGCAGCATACCTTCGTCGCCAACCCGGCCACAGGCTCCCGGCACAACCGCGGAGCTGCCGTGGACCTTACCCTGTATGACCTCAAGACGGGGCACGCGATACGCATGCCCAGTGGCTACGACGAGTTCAGCGAACGTGCCTACCCATCCTATGCGGGGGGCACCGACGTCGAACGGGCACGGCGTGAGCTCTTGCGCCGGTACATGGAAGCCGAGGGCTTTTCGGTGAACGAGAGCGAATGGTGGCACTTCGACTACAGGGGATGGCGCGAATATCCCGTACAGAACATCCCGTTCGAACGGCTCGGTGCGCCACGCTGACGCAAGGCGGATCTCGGGTGACTGGTCCGGGACGTCTCGCACGGAGACCGGAGAGGCACGAAGCTCACGCCGAGAGGGGCAACTCCATCTGTCGGGTGCCGCGGCGCCCCTGGCGTGCCCGGCGGCTGACCAGCGCCGGCACATACTTCAGGGTGGCTGGCTCGGAGGGCGCCTGCTCCGTGCGCGGCAACTCACTGAGCAACCGCGCGGTCTGGTCGCGAAATCTCAGCATGGCCATCGGCACCGCATGCACGGTCGTCCTTCCCGCGAGGAACCGGCGCACCTCCGACATTGCATCCGATGGCAGCAGCCTTGCCAGCGGATGGTCATTGACGAGGTCGCGCATGCGCGTCAGGTCGCGCGCCACCATCGCGTCACAAAGAGAGTCCAGGTACGCGAGCATCGTTGCCTCCGTTTTGTATCTTAGACACACTCTGCAACTAATACGTTTACCCGCGCCAGAAGTTCCGTGTCACCGTTTCATTCCAGTTCGGCGCGGATTACCGCGTCCGCCCGTCCCTAGTGGCCGATCAGGTCGAAACGGACGCTGCGGTGGCCGCTGCGGCGCTTGCGAGGGGCAAACTTGAACAACTGGGCCGGGCGCCCCCGTCCTTCACTGCGCCATTCATCCGTGGGCTCCGCGAGGTAGGCGGCCTGCAGCGCTCGCCGAAAGCTGGCCTTGTGCAGGCGCCGGCCGAGCAGAAGCTCATATGCCTGTTGCAGTTCGCTCAACGTGAACGTCGGCGGGAGAAGCCGGAACGCCACGGGTGCCACGTCCATGTGGAGTCGCAACGTCTCCAGGGCTCCCTCGGCCATTACTCGCTGCCGGGACGCCAGCGCGGGAAGCGCGTCCACCGGATACCAGGCCGCCCCCGCGGGGGTGGGCGTCTTCGCGTTCATCACACCCACGAACGGCACCGACAGTGCCGACTCGGCGGGGTGTTTCTTGCTCGCCAGGGCTACACCAGGCGCCAGCCAGGAAATGCCGTGCCCCGTGATGTCTTTCGCGAGCTCCCGCACCGTCTGTTCGAGTGCCTCGCCATCGACGCTCCATACGAACGGGAGCACGTGCTTGCCGATTGCCGACTTCACCACGAGCACGTGCAGCCGCCCGGCGCGGACGGAACAGAGCACGAGGTCTATGGTGGCAGCGCCGTGGCGGCGCGATTTCGGGGAAGGCATCGCGCGCGCAATAAGTAACATGCAGCAACTAATGTCAAGCTGGTGTCACGATGGCGGGACGTCCTGCCGTTTTACCGGCCGGCCGTTCAGTACGTGATCTGCCCTTGCTTGGTCGTGTCGACGTCGTCCTGACGCCCGCCCTTGAACAGGAAGGCCTCCATATTGCGCGTGAGAAACTGCCGTGCCTGTGGATCCATGACGTTCAGCCCGTAATGGTTGATGAGCATGGTCTGTTGTTTCAGCCACAGCTGCCAGCAATCCTGACACGTTCCTTCGAGAATGCGCGCGCCCATGGCACCGGGAAACGGCGCCCGCTCGAACCCTTCCTTCTTCTCGCCACACCTGGCGCACGTAATCGTGGGCATCTGGCCTCTCTCTCCGTTTCGTTCATCACTATCAACTATCGTCTATCAACATCCAATCTATCTCGTCACCGGACCCGGCGGGGTCGCCCTCGGCGCGTCTCCCCAAGTGTCATTTGCCGCATTCCAGTCCGGCACGGTGCCGTCGGGCCAGAGCCGCGCGCCCACCACCTTGCCGCGCGCTGGCGCGGCCAGCGACACCGAGGCGCCACGGGCCCAGACGTCCACCGGGAACCGGAAGTCTTCGGTCGTGCTGTCCTCATACTTCACGCGCACCTCCGGTGGAAAGATCACCCTCGTCTTGCGCGCCACCTCCAGGTAGACCATGCGCGCGTCGCCGTCGCCGCGCGTTTCCACGTTGGTGATCGCCAGGTCGAGCTTGTCGGTGGTGTACCACCAGCTGCGCCAGAACCAGCTGAGGTCGGCTCCAGAAACGTTCTCGATGGTGCGGAAGAAATCCCCGGGTGTGGGATGCTTGAACGCCCAGCGCCGTGTGTACTCACGGAAGGCACGATCAAACACCTCCGCACCGAGCACATGGTTGCGAAGCGTCAGCAGCGTGATGGCTGGCTTGCGGTAGCCGATGGCGCCCAGCGCCGCAGGATCAATGTGGTCGGGCGCCGTCATCAGGGGTGATTCGATGCCCGCGGCAACGACGTGTTTCCAGTCGGCCAGCGAACCGGCGTACGCGCTCGTTCCCGCATAGCGGCGTTCGTTCGAGAAGGCGTTGATGTAGGTGTTGAACCCTTCGTCCTGCCACGCGTAGCGGCGCTCGTTGCTGCCCACAAGCATGGGAAACCACTCGTGTCCGTGTTCGTGGTCGATGGTGCCAAACACGCTGTTGGGGTCGCCGTTGTCTCCGTAGGTCACCATCACGAACATGGGGTATTCCATGCCACCCACTGGTCCGGCAACGCTCGTCGCCTGCGGGTACGGATACGGGTAGACGAGATCCGAGTACGTCTTGATGGTCCACTGCGTCATTTCGGCGCCCTTGTCCCACGCCCCCTTGGTGCGCTCCGGCTGGAAATAGGCCTGGCACAACACGCCATTCCAGCTGGTGGCATCCCACTGAAAGTCGGGCGCCCCGGCCCACGCCACATCGCGCACCCGTTCGGCGCGGAATCGCCACGTCTTGGTGCCGGCGGTTGGCGTGGCCCTCGCCTCCTCACGAGTGGTGATCGCCACCTGCTCGCTGCTTCTGGCCGCCGAGGCAAGGCGCGCACGCTGCGCACTCGACAGTACGTCGCCAGCATTCTGCAGCACGCCGCTGCCGGCAATCGTGTAGCCGGCAGGTGCAGTCACTTCATACTCGATGTCGCCGTACTCCAGGTAGAACTCGCCCTGGCCGAGGTAGGGGTCGGTGTTCCACCCGCGCACGTCGTCGTAGACGGCCATGCGCGGATACCACTGCGCAATTTCGTACAGATTGCCATCGCGCCCCATCCGGTCACTGCCGTGCTCCGGCACGTTGAAGGAAAACGACATCGCGATAAGCGCCTGCGCGCCGTGCGGTGCCAGTGGTGAAGGCAGGTCGAGGCGCATCATGGTGTCGTTCACGCGCGCCTCCACGCCGGAACCATCGACCATCACCCGGGTGAGATCGTAGCCGCCAAGGAATCCACGCACACCCCAGCGCGAGTCGGGAGGAAAGAGCGTGCTTCCCTTGCTCCCCGGGCGGTAGAGGTTCTGGTCCAGCTGAAGCCAGACCCAGCGCAGCGTGTCGGGTGAATTATTGGTGTAGGTGATGCTCACTGTTCCGCTGACGCGGCGCGTGCCGGTATCGAGCACCGCCGTGATGCGATAGTCGGCACGCTGCTGCCAGTAGAGCGGCCCGGGTTCGCCACTCGCCGAGCGATAGGCGTTGGGCCCCGGCCAGTCGATGTGATTGGTAGTGACAAATGGATCGTTGCGCCATGGGTCGCTCGCATCGGCGCTGTCGCGCGGAAGGGCAAGCATGAAGGTCACCGGCTCGGCCAGGCGAACCGGCGTCACTTCCTGGCTGGCGCGCGGCGGCATGCAGCCGGCGGCGAGGGCGAGCAAGGCTACTTGAATGCGTCGAATCACGATTGGTCCGGTGGGGACGGTCGCTGGAATCTCCGCGCGGTGCACACCTCATGCAATTGCTACGCCCAGTGGCACGCGGGCGTTTGCGCGTTGATCTTTCCCGGATGCCCCCTTCTCACCACACCGCGCGCGGCTTCCGCAATCCCTCGCCCACGGGCCAGCTGCGCGGGCTCACCGCGATGCTCAAGTGGGCTTGGCAGCGCTCGCGCCAGTACGGCGTCATGGGCCGGAGTAGCACGCCCCCTGCCCCGGTCGTCCCGCACATTCGCATGCCACGCACGGTACCCGGCGAATGCGCGATCACCTGGGTGGGACACTCGACATTTCTCATCCAGTGCGAAGGCCTGAACATTCTCACCGATCCCGTATGGAGCCAGCGGTGCGCTCCCGTGCAGTGGGCCGGCCCCCGGCGGTTCGTCCCGCCGGGCGTGCGTTTTGCTGACCTGCCGTCCATCGACATCGTACTGCAGTCGCACGACCACTACGATCATTTCGACGACTGGTCGGTGCGGGCCATCGCACGCGCGCATCCCAAGACCCGCTGGTTCACGTCGCTGGGCGTCGGCCGCCGGCTCAACTCGCGCGGAGTGAGGCACATCACCGAGCTCGATTGGTGGCAGTGCGCCGGCACCGACGACGTGCGAGTGACGTGCGTGCCGGCGCAGCATTTCTCCGGACGCACTCCGTTCGACCGCAACAGCACGCTCTGGTCGGGTTTCGTGCTGGAGGTTCACGACCGCGCCATCTACTTCGTGGGCGACACTGGGTACCACGACGGCTTTGGCGAGATCGGCGAGCGGTGTGGACCATTCGACATGGTGCTAATGCCCATTGGCGCCTACGATCCGCGCTGGATCATGGAGCCTGTGCACCTGAGCCCGGAAGAGGCAGTGCGCGCCTTTGGCGACCTCACGACACCGCATCCCGCGTCGGCACCGGCGATGGTCGCCATGCACTGGGGCACCTTCGCGCTCACGGACGAACCGGTGGACGAGCCTCCGGTGCGCGCCCGCGCCGCGTGGCGGATGGCACAGTTCCCCGACAATCGCTTGTGGGTGATGGCACCGGGGGAAACGCGCCTGGCGGTGCCCTAGCGCTTCGGCACGCGTAGTACGAGCCACCGCACGGCTTCGGCCGCCAGCTCTTCGTGCCCATAGTCCACCGTGATCACATGGCCGTTCCCCGTGGTCCAGTGCAGGTGCTTGTCGGTTGAGCCCAGCGCATTGAACGCGTCCTGCGCCTGCGAGGCCGAAATGCGATAGTCGTCTCCCGACTGCGCCACGAATACCGGCTGCTTCACGGCCGGCAGCGCCGCACGCGCCTGGCGTACCACCCGCTGGATTTCGCGCATCAGGCGTGGCGTCGAGCATCCATACGCAATGATCGCCTCGCGCGCCTTGGCATCGCGAATCGACCGGATCGCCTGTCCCCCCGTGAGGTACTTGGTCCAGAGATTCAGCAGCGGCCACGTGGTGGCAATGGCGCCGAGCCAGCGACTGTGCACCAGGAACGGGGCAAACAGCACCGCGCCCTGCACGGCTGGCTGCTCTGCCGCGACGATGGCCGCAATGGCGCCCCCCATCGACAGGCCTCCGACGGCCACGCGACGGTGACGCCGCAGGGCTTCATGAATCGCGCCGCGTCCGGCTTCGATCCAGTCGCCGGCCGTCGATGCCGCAAACGCCTGGAGCGACCGCCCGTGCCCGGGAAGGAGTGGGACGTGCACCGTCCACCCCGCCGCATGAAAAGCTGCCGCCGGCGATCGCAACGTCTGCGGCGAATCGTTGTATCCATGCAGCAACACGATGGCGCGGTCGTCTCTGCCCTCCAGCATGAAGCTCTCCGCGCCAGCTATAACCCCCTGCACGTTGCGCGTGCCGGCATAGCGCGCTTCAAAGGTGCTCTCCACCGAGCGTGCATGCAGGTTGCGGCGCACGAACACCGCCGTAGCCGTCACCACCGCGGCTTCGACTGCCCGCTTCCAGTGCTCCATCTAGTAGCGAGGCGTCTTGGGGTCGGCTGCGATACTCCAGCTGTCGATGCCACCCGACAGGTTGCGCACGTGCGCCCACCCGGCGTGTCGCAGCATCGACACCGCGCGTGCACTGCGCATGCCGTGGTGACAGTACACCAGCACGTCCGCCTCGCGCGGCACTTCGTCCACGCGCGCGGCCAGGTCGCCCAGCGGAATGAGCGTGGCACCCTCTATGCGCGCCGTCGAGTACTCCCACGCCTCGCGCACGTCGAGCAGCCAGAGCTTGTGACCCGCCTGCAGGCTCGCCTTGAGTTGCAACGCCGACATCTCCGTGCCATCGTCGTTCATGGTCCGTTCGGTGCTGTTTGGAGAAGTTCCACAAAAGGTCTCATAGTCTGAGAGCAGCCGCGGCATGGCACCGTCACCGCACATCGGGCACGCCGCATCACGATCAAACGACACTTCCCGCATGCGCATCGTGAGCACATCGAAGTACAACAGCCGGCCCGCCAGCGATGTGCCGATGCCCAGAGCCAGCTTGATGGCCTCGGCAGCCTGCAGTGAACCCACGATGCCGGGAAGTACGCCCAGCACGCCCCCTTCGGCGCACGACGGTATGGTCCCCACCGGCGGCGGTTCCGGAAAGAGGCACCGGTAGCAGGGGCCACGTTTGGTCGCGAACACCGACACCTGCCCCTCGAAACGGTGCACGCTGCCGTACACGTTCGGTCTGCGGGTAATCACGCAGGCGTCGTTCACCAGGTAGCGCGTGGCAAACTGGTCAGTGCCGTCCACGATCACGTCATACGAACCAATGAGCGCGAGCGCGTTGGTGGTGGTGAGCGGCTCATCGTGCGTTCGCAGCTCGACGTGCGGATTCAGGTCATGCAATCGCGCGCGTGCCGACTCGGTCTTTGCCACGCCGACGGACGACGTGCCGTGCATCACCTGGCGCTGGAGGTTGCTCTCGTCCACGCGGTCGAAGTCCACCAGCCCCAGTCGCCCCACGCCCGCCGCCGCTAGATACAGCGCCGCAGGCGAACCCAGTCCGCCGAGTCCCACGACCAGCACCGAGGACGCCTTGAGGCGCTCCTGCCCGGCGACGCCCACCTGCGGGAGTATCACGTGGCGCGCGTAACGTCGCAGTTCGGCGGACGACAAGGTCATGCGCATAATCTAGCTTCTACGGCCCACCGCGGAGGCGCGGAGCGCGGTAGTACCCTGCCCTACTTCGCCGTCAGCGCTGCCCGCGCCTTCTCGATTGCCGCCGTCGCCGCGCCAAACCGCGCCACCAGGTCATCCAGCTCCCGTTGCGCCAGTCCCTGGTCTCCAGCCCGAATCGCCTCGTTCACCGACGGAAATACCATGTTCGAGTATCCGTTGTTCTCATCCGCCACGTAGATCAGGTTGCGGTACCACGGCCGGGTGCGCAGGCCCTCGGGGCGTGTCAGCGAGCGCTCCACCTGCATCAGCGCCAGGTTGGTCTTGGCGGTCGCGCCCTTGGCCGGTGTCGCGGCCAGCACGCTGTCGCGCGTGGCGTTGAATGCCGCCCCTGCCGCTTCCATCGTCACGATCGCGGCGCTCAACGAGGTCGTGTTCAGCGCCCACCCCGCAGCCGCCGAAGCCTGGTCCACCGGTGTCACGTACTGCTTCATCGTCCGCCCAAACTCGGCGTAGTCGTACGGCAACACGTCGGCGTTGGCCATGCGCATCATCATCGCCGTCGCCACTCGTGCCTGCGCCGTGTGGTACTTGAACTGGGGATCAGCAAAGCGCGTCAGCCACTCGAACGAGTCATACAGCGAGTGGTACACGCCGCCGCCCGTGCCGCCCATCCCCCAGTCACTGTGCGGAATCCCAAGGTGATTGTAGAAACCGGCAAAATCGCTGCCGCCACCTGGATCGCCCATCGCTGGTTCCTTCCCTTCCGGCACCTTGGACTGATCGCGCCACATCTGGTACAGGCTCTTGGTGGGTGCGTCAGGATGCATGATCGTCTTCGTGACGTCACGCAGCAGTCCGCGCAGCGACGGCGAACCACCGCCGCCAAAGTTCGGGCCACCACCGGCGCCATCCTGGTTGAAGTACGCTACGCCCCCCTTCTGCAGGCGTAGCGAGTCGTCCTCGACGTACTCGGTCGACCCGATGAGCCCCCATTCCTCCGCATCCCAGGTGGCGAACAGCAGCGTGCGCTTGGGCTTCCAACCGGCTTTCATTTGCTCGGCCACCGCGCGCGCCGCCTCGAGTATGGTCACCGTGCCGCTCACGTTGTCGCCAGCCCCGGGGCCCCACGCATCGCGATGGCCGCCGATGACGACGATCTCTTTGGGGTACTCCGTCCCCTTCACCACGCCAAACGTGTCCCAGATCGCCTTCAGGGGCACCGTCGCCGTGTCAGTCGCCACGCGCACACGCGCGCGCGACGGACCAGGGCCCACGTGATATCGGAACGGCAGCCCGCCCTGCCGCCCGCGCGGAATCGCTGTCCCACGCACCGGCGCCAAGAGCTCCGCCGCGTTGCCGTAGCCGATGGGGACCACGGGAATGTGTGGCACTGGCATCTTGTCCAGCGCAATGCGCGGCACACCCGACTTGCTTGCGTACCCCGGCGTGCTTGGGTCGCCTGCACCGTTCATCACGCTGCCGCGCTGTATCCCCTGAGCCGGACGCCATGGACCTTCGGGATACACGTCACCCTGCACGAAACCGTCATCCTGGGGATCGCTGTAGATGAGCAGCGCCAACGCACCATGCTTCTCTGCCTCCCGCGCTTTGATGCCGCGGAAACTCCGCCCGTAGCGGGCCACCGCGATCTTGCCCTTCACGCTCACGCCAAGCGAGTCGAGGCTCGCGTAATCCTCCACCAGCCCATAGTTGACGAACACCACCTCACCTTCGGCGTCTCCGCTGCCCCCGTAACCGTTGATTGGCAGCGTCTCGGGGTACTTCGAGCTCGTGGTATCGCCAGCCACCGGCCCTTCACGCAGGTCCATTGCCCGTCCGTTGGACCACATCTCGATCTTGGTCGGGTGCGGCATCCAGACCTGGTACTCGCGCACTTCGGTCTCGAGGCCCATCGCCTTCATTTGCGCGATCACGTAGTCGCGCGTTCGGGCCTGAGCTGGCGTCCCTGACACGTGCGGACCGTCGGAAAGCGCCTTGGAGAACTCCATGGCGCGTGACGGGTCCGGGCGTGCAATTGCCGCCTGTTCGGCGGCGCGTTGCGCCGCCACGCTGGCGGCGGTGAATCCGGTGATCTGCTGCGCACCGAGCGGCGCGGCAACCAGGGCAAGCAGTCGGAGGGAGCGAAACATCAACGTTGGGTTGGAAAGGCAAACGATGCGCGACGCCTCTTGGTGCCGCGCATCGAGGACCCACGGGAGAACATCGGTGCCCGGACGTTACTTCTTGCTCTTTGTGATCGGCGTAAATCCATGCGCAGTCAGGCCGGCCGGCAAATCCTGGTCCTGGGTCGTCTTGTACCGTTCAGCCCGTCCATCGCCGGCCACCGTGCGCGCTTTTTGCCGTAGGGCGTCCATTTCGCCGGGATGAAACGACTTGAAGTCGGTCACGACCTTCAGGGTCTTCCGCAGTATCGCGGTCGAGTCCATGCCGGTGATCACCGAGCTTACCGGAAGAGACAGGCAGTAGCGGAGCGACTCCTCGGGTTTGATTCCCTTCAGCCCCGTCAGCGCGCCACTGGCCATCGGCTTGATGCCGATCACCGCGGCGCCACGGCGGATGGTCTCGGGAAGCACCTGCTTCTCAAACGATCGGAACGAGGCGTCCAGCGGGTTCAGCGGCATCAACACGGCATCCCAGTTGAAGCCTCGCTGCAGAAGCTTCAGGTGGATATGCGGCGACTTGTGCCCGCCGAACCCGATGAAGCGCACCTTGCCCTGCTCGCGCGCCTCCTGCATGGCATCCAGTCCGCCGTGGTCATAGATCCAGTCCGGGTCGTTGTCATATATGACCTCGTGAAACGTCCACAAGTCGATGCGGTCTGTCTTCAGGCGCGATAGCGTTTCGCCAAGCTGCAGCATCGCCGTCTTGTAGTCGCGCAGGTGTGCGCAGCATTGCGCCACGAGGTTCACGCGCTGGCGATATCCATCCGCCAGGGCAAGCCCCAGCCATTTTTCCGTCCGTCCTTCACCGTATTCATGCGTCGTCTCAATGACATTCACTCCCTTGTCGATCGCTTCGCGCACGACATGCACGAACTCCTTCTGGCTGCCTTCGCCAAGACGGCGAATGCCGAGTCCGAGTATTGAGGTCGGGTGGCCGCTGTGGCCCAGGGGGCGCTGCTCGAGGAAGATGGGCGTCTTGGTCATGCGTCCATTGGCGTGGGGAATCAGGTCTTTACTCGGCGTCGTCCAGTTCGTCCAAGGTCGCCTCAGCCGCGGCGCGCAAACGCGCGTCACGATCGGAGCCGGACGGAATGGACCTGCCGAGCGCTGAAAATTGGCGGAGCATCTCATCGTGCACGAATGGTTCAACTGCCGGGGCGCCCAACTGTTGCAGCGACCGAACGGCAAGTTGGTGCAATGCCATCCGTGTCCGGTCGGTCAGTCCGGCAAACGCCTTGTCATCCGCAACGACGGCTACCGCAAGGTCCCCGTGCCGACGAGGCACCTCGAACAACGCCTTGATCGGAGCGGGTGTAACCACGAAGGAACCGGGGGAATGTTCCTGCCACGATTCCACCACCCCGCACCGGCGCAGTTTGGCCAGCGCGCCGGCCACCGCCGGTCGTACCACAGGTATGCCATCGGTGCTCTGGTTGCCCCGACCCGTGATCACCAGCACTTCCACGGCACGGGCCATTTGCCGCTCCCGCAGGAATGCCTCGACCCGCCGGGTGGCTTCGAAGCCAGTAGGAAGGCTTGTCCGCAGGTCGAGTGTGTTTGCTCGCCCAAAACGCAGTGCATCGAATGCGGCGGCCACGGAGGGGACACGCCCCTCCGTACCACGCGGGGCGCCCCTATTTCGCTCCACGAACCGCCTTCGTCAGGATCACGCCGTCAAGCGCTTCAGTTGGCTTGATGCCAAGGATCGCCGCAAGCGTGGGCGCCATATCCACCGTCCTCACCACATCGGCGTACGCGCCCCTCCGGACCCCCGTCCCCCAGAAGACCACCGGCACGTTGGCATCCGAATCATGCGGCATGCCGTGGGTGGCATAGGTGGTGGACTCCCAGTAGCTGTACGGCGTAAGTGTCACCGCCATCTTCGCCGCGCCTCCGGCATCGAACATGTGCAGCCATCTCCGAGCAATCTTGTCCTTGGCTGGGTTGGCCCTGGCAAGATCGGTGAACATGTCGGCACGCATCACCCCAGGCACCGTTCGCAGCACCGCCGCGAAGGCGCGTGCCACCGAATCCGCACTCACCTTCGCGCTGGCAAAAGCTGCCGCGTCGTGGACGAAGAACACCCCTTCGTCGAACGCCCACGCCTTCTCCGGAACACCGGCGGCAGCCAGCGATGCATTGAGTGCCGTTACGGGCCCCGCCAGGCTCACCCGCTTGGCATTCTGGTTGGGGTATCGCCCTGAATGGACCTCGGGATACGGCGTCATGCCGTGGTCGCCGGTGAGCGCAATCACGATGCGCTTCTGGTCGCGCAGCGTGAAGAGCGAGTCGAGGAAGGCACCCAGGTAGCGATCGAGTCGCAGTATCTGGTCGTGAATTTCCCGCGAATCGGGCCCGTATTTGTGACCGATGGCATCCGTGGTGGAGAGTGAGATGGCGAGCAGGTCGGTGCGATTGGCGTCGGCGCCCAATTGCTTCTCCTTCAGCCCCTGCAGCGCGAAGGCCAGCGTCAGCGAGTCCATCATTGGGTAGTTTCCGAACCCCTTGGCTACATCTGCCAGCTCGGCCGGGAACGGATGCGGAAACAGGAAGTCTGAACCACCAGATTCCTCCCACACCGAGTCGGGTTCCACGTACTCGCTGGCTGGCAACAGGAGGTTCCACGACTTTCCGGCATACGCGGCATACCCTCGCCGCGCATTGAATCGCTGCACCCACGGCGGCAGGGTGTCCGCATAGTACGTGCTCGTGGTGAAGATTCCGGCGCTGCCGCTCCACCAGTAGACGTCACCCTTTGACTTGCCGATCGGGAGGATCGCCCCGCGGTCCTTGCGTGACACCGACAGGAATCGCATGGAGGGGTCGGCCATGCGCATCCAGTCGGTGAGGGTTGTTCCCTGAAACCGGAATGGCGAAGCGCCCAGCTCGGTGGCGCCCCCAAGGAGAGGCGCGTCGGCCGCACTCACGCCCAGAGCGTTGGACGTGATCCCGGTGTGCACCGGAAAGCGCCCTGACATCGTCGTGGAATGTCCCGGCGCGGTTTCGGTGATGGCGTGATCCTGGAAGCCATTCTTGAAGAAGGCGCCGCCCTCGTAGAGGTGTCTGAGGCCGCCGGTGAGCTGCGGCTTGAAGCGCGCGTAGTAGTCGGCACGCATCTGGTCGACCGTCACGAAGACAACCAGGGTTGGTCGGCCGACAACGATCGGTTTCTGGCCCGCAGCGCTGAGCGAAGCAACGGCAACCAGGCACGCGGCAGCCAGGAAACGGCAGATCACGGTGGGAGTCCCCAGGAAAGGAGTCGACGCGAGGGTGCGCCAACGATGGACAGCGGCACGCTCCCTCGCCAGAGGGTGTCACCTGTTGCTACCCCGCCGGCAGTGTCACAAGTTCTGCATACGGTCGCCGTGTCCCTCGTCCTTCCCTGGGTTCCCGTGAACAGCTCAAACAGGTCCGTCCCGGTTTGGGACAACATTCTCCTACGGACAACGCTGTACTACCTGGCGCTGATGGTCGCGCTGTACGGGCTGAACAGCGCCTCGGTTGGCGGCGTTGGCCTCATCCTGTCCGATACCGGCTTCGAGTCTCTTGTGGCCGGGGCGTCCAAGAGCGCAGTGATGCGTTCCTCCACGAGCGCTGGTCCCGCGGCATTGCCCACACTGGTCGCCATGGCCAGCGCGTTCCTCTTTGCCCTTCCGGTGGCGTGGATATACATCCTGACCCGGCAGAAGAAGGGGTATTCGCAATCCGTGGTACAGTCGCTTCTCGTGCTCCCGATTGTCATCGCGGGCATTGTCGTCCTGGTCAAGCATTCCCTGCCGCTTGCCTTTTCGTTGGCGGGCATCGTTGCTGCCGTGCGTTTTCGGACCAACCTCGACGACACCAAGGACGCGGCGGCCATCTTCTGTGTGACCGGCATAGGCCTGGCTGCTGCGGTCCAGCCCGGCGTGGCCGCGGTACTTTCGGTGGGCTTCAACGCGCTCGCCGTGGGACTCTGGGCCACGGAATTTGGCCGCTCGCCAGCCTCGCTCGAGGGAAAGCGCGCACAACGGCAACTGGATCGCGCCCTGACCGTCGCCAGTCGCACCGGCACCTTCGTGGCCAAGATGGACGACGAAGTGCTGAAGTCCCTCGCCCCGGAGCAGCTCGAGGCCCTGGCCGACCGGGCATGGAAGCGCAGGAAGAAGATGGCCAGTGAACAGCCGGAGACGATTCGTCATGAGCACCAGCATCTCCTGCGGGTGCTCTGCCGCGACTTGGACGTTACGCGCCCGCTGGTCGAGAGGGAGTTCGATGGCCTCTTTTCTCAATGGAAATTCATGGGCGCCGCCCGCACCGAAGACGGCACGCGTTTCGCGGAGTACGGCGTGGACCTCGCCCGCTCCGTGACGCAGGGCGTCGTCAACGACGTCCTCTTGGCAATTCCCGGTGCTGGAGTGGAACGCGTGGAGATTCGTTGAGTTCGCACGCCCGCATCCTCGTGCTTGCGGCGCTGGTCGTTCCCGTGCCCATCGCCGCGCAGGGCCTTTTCAAGAAGTCCGATCCACTTGAGGTCACCATCACCACCGGGCTGGGCGCGCTCGTTCGCGATCGCGATTCCACTGATCGCGTGACGCACGGCGCCGAAGTGGCCTACAAGGACTCGGCGGGCACGGTGGTACGCGTGCCCATCACGCTGCGTACGCGCGGTCATTTCCGCCGGCAGACGAGCAACTGTGACTTTCCGCCGCTTAAGGTGGAAATGACGAAATCTGCCGCCAGCAACACCCTCTTCCAGGGACACCGCACCCTGAAGATCGCCTCCAGCTGCCGCCCGTCGCGCAGTGAATATGAGCAGTACATCCTGCAGGAATACACACTCTATCGCATGTATCAGGCGCTCACGCCATGGAGCTATCGCACGCGGCTCGCGCACTTCACTTACCAGGATTCCACCGGCAAGACCAAGACGGTGCAGAGCTGGGGCTTCTTCGTAGAGGACGCCGGCGATCTCGCCCAACGGCGGAATTCCAGGAGATTCGAGACCAAGGGCGCCTACTTCGACGACCTCGACCCGATGGAACTTGGCTACCTGCAGCTCTTCCACTACATGACCGGCAACACCGATTGGTCGGTGGGCGGGCTGCACAACATCACGTTGCTGCGGGATTCCGTTGGCGTTATCCGCCCCGTGCCGTTCGACTTCGACTGGACTGGAGCTGTCGGTGCGCGTTACGCCTTTCCCGACAAGTCGCTCAATATTCGCAGCGTGCGCGACCGCCTGTGGCGCGGCGACTGCCGCCCCGCCGACGCCATGGCACCGGTCATCGACAGATTCCGCGCCAGGCGCGCCACCATGGATTCGGTTTACTCGACCGTCGCGGCCATGACACCGGCGGTGAAGTCGGACATGCAGAAGTATCTTGCCGACTTCTGGCCGCAACTCGACAACCCGAAGAAGCTCGTTGCCGATTTCAAGCGAACCTGCATGGATCGCAACTGACTCCGAGGTTCAGTCCGGCTTTCGTGAGAGCCGGAACTACCCGATCGCCTGTTCCAGCAATTGCACGCCGCGGGCGAGGTCGGCGCGCGTCGCCACCAACGGCGGCAGCAGGCGCAGCGTATGCTCCCCGGCCGTGCAGATGAGGAGCCCCAGGTCGAGAGCGCGCGCCACCACGTCCTTGGCCGTCTCGGTGATATCGAGCCCCCACATATAGCCCAGTCCGCGTACCGCGCGAACCTTCACGGAACGCGCCGCGAGGGAGTGCAGTGCTGCCCCCAGCCAGGCGCCATTCTCGGTGACGTGCGCCAGCAGCGTCGGGTCATTCAGGCGGTCGAAGACGTGCAGTCCCACGCTGGCCACAAACGGGCCTCCTCCGAATGTCGTCCCGTGATCCCCGGGCTGCATGGCGTCGGCCACTTCCTGCGTCATCAGGATGGCGCCCATTGGCAGCCCGCCGGCCATTGGCTTGGCCGTGGTCAGGATGTCGGGCGTGATCCCCGAGTGCTCGTACGCCCAGAACGTGCCCGTGCGCCCGTAGCCGCACTGGATCTCGTCGACGATCAGCAGGACTTTGCGTTCCTTGGTGAGCGTGCGCAGTCCCCGCAGGAACTCCGGGTCGATTACGCGCACCCCTCCTTCGCCCTGCACCGGTTCCACGATGACCGCAGCTACGGTCTCCGGGTTCAGTTTGCCATCCAGTTCACCCAGGTCCCGCTCGGTAATCGAGATGCCGCCGGCCAGCGGCCGGAATGGCATGCGATACTGCCAGCGGTCCGTGGCGGCCAACGTGCCGAACAGCCGCCCGTGGAACGCGCCGCGCAAGGCAATGATCTCGTGCTTCGATGACTCGTAGTGCGCGCGCGCCCATCTCCGGGCCATCTTGAACGCCCCTTCGTTGGCCTCGGCACCCGAGTTGCAAAAGAACACGCGATCGGCAAACGATCTCTCGACGAGCTTTTCCGCTAGGCGCTCCCCCGGTGACGTTCGGTACAGGTTCGACACGTGCACCAGGCCGCTGCCGAGGGCATCATGCATCGCGCGCGCGAGTCCCGCGTCGCCGTAGCCGAGTGCGTTCACCGCAATACCAGCCACGAGATCGAGGTACGCCTTCCCGTCCGCGTCGAACAGTTCGACGCCAGCACCTCGCACCAACTCCATGGGCGCACGGCGATACGTGCCCAGCAGGGCATCGGTGGCAGCAGCTACGGCAATCGTCATCGGGAGCCCTCAGACCGGAACGGGTGACGTCACGAGACGCGTGCCGGCGGCCGCGTCGGTTATCAACTGCAAGTTGCCAATACGCACGCGTCCTACGCCGTTGCGCAATGCCTGCGCACCAGCCTCCAGTTTGGCGGCCATGCCGCCCTTCACCACGCCACTCGCCACCAGCGCCTGCGCGGAGGCGGCATCGAGTTGCCGAATCGGCTTACCCGCATCGTCCAGGACGCCGGGCACGTCGGCAATCAACAGCAGTTCGTCGGCGCCGAGGGCAGCGGCAATGGCTGCGGCGGCATCATCGCCATTGACGTTGAGGCCGGCGCCCTCGGCATCCTCCGCGTCGCGGCCGAGCGGCGAGATCACTGGAATGAAGCCGCCACTCCACAGGAGCGTAATGAGGGTGGAGGCGGCGACAATATCCCCTCCCACCCGGCCGTAGTCTGCATCGGTCACGCGCGCCTGGATGAGCGCGCCATCTTCGCCCGAGATGCCCACCGCCCGCACCCCACCACTGAGCAACTGGGCAACGAGGCGCTTGTTGATTGCTCCCGACAGGACCATCCGCACGACTTCGAGGGCTTCGGGGCTCGTCACGCGACGCCCACCAAGGAATTGCGGTTCCAGGCCGAGGCGCCGCTGCAACACCGACACCTCGTCGCCGCCGCCGTGCACCACGGCAATCGAATCGCCACGTTGGAGCGCCAATGCGATCAGCGTGACAAGCTGCGGGTCTCCCTGCGCCCGGCCGCCGATCTTGAGCACACGCCTCACGCCGGGAGGCCCATGGCTTCATCGAGCCCAAGCATCAGATTGGCGTTCTGTAGCGCCTGCCCGGCAGCTCCCTTCATAAGATTGTCGATGGCCGACAACACCAGCAGCGTCGGCTGGCGCAGGTGCTCGATCACGTGGGCGCTGATGCGCACCACATTGCGGTGCGCCACGTGACGCGTCTCGGGCGGGACGTGTACGATCTCGACGAAGCGTTCGTTGTGAAAGCGCTCCTGCCACAACGCCAGCGGATCGGGAATCGCCGTCGTCAGCGGCACCGTCATGGTGGCCAGTATCCCACGCGCCGCTGGCAGGAGATGCGGCGTAAAGACCAGATCCGCATTCACCCCTTCTTCCGCCACGAACGCGCGCATTTCACTGAGATGGCGGTGTGTGTTCCCGATGCCGTACGCGCGGAAGTTCTCCGTGATCTCGCCAAACAGCAGGTCGGCACGCGGCGTTAGCCCCGCGCCGGTCGCACCGCTCGCCGCGCTCACGTTGATCGTCGCACCATGCGCCACGAGCCCCTGCTCCAGCAGCGGCAGCAGGCCCAGGAGGATGCTCGTCGGAAAGCAACCGGGGTTGGCCACCAGTTCGGCGCCTCGAATCTCGTCGCGACGCGCCTCGGTGAGACCGTAGATGATGTCGGCGTCGGTGTTGCCAATGCGCAGGTCGGCCGACAGGTCCACAGCGCGTGCTCCTGCGTCACGCACCCGTTGCACCCACTCTGCACTCGTTCCGTGCGGCAACGCGCTGAACACCAGCGCAGCACTCGACAGCGGCACATCGTCCGGTGCCTGAAAGGTCACAACGGCGCCGCCCAGCAGCTCCACCGTCTCGCCGCGCCGACCGTTGGCCGTCGCAAACGCGAGCTCGAGCCGCGGATGACGCAGCACGAGCGCACACAGCTCACGCCCTGCATACCCACTGGCGCCAAGGATGCCTATTGGAATCTTATGCACGAACTAATGCATAATATTGCGCTTCCCCGCTGTCAATGCGTCTTACATCGCTCGCTGGCAGGTGCTATCCTCTCGCAGCCTCCAAGGAACCCAGTGACTGCCTCAAAACGCGAACGTCAGGGCGCCATTCTCGAGCTCGTCTCCACGCGCGCCATTGGCAGCCAGGAGGAACTCCGCCAGCTCCTGCTCGAGCGTGGGTGGGATGTCACGCAATCCACGCTGTCACGCGACATGCGCGACCTGCGCATCGCACGCGTACCCACTCCCAGCGGCGTTCGCTACACGGCAGACGACCATGCTGCCGGCGAAGAGGGGCGCGCCTTCCTCAGTGGACTGCTTCCCCAACTGTTCCAGAAGCTCGAGTTTTCGCGGGAATTCATCGTCGTGAAAACCTTCACCGCCGGCGCCCAGCCAATTGCCGAGGCGATCGACGCCGAAGGAAACCCGGACATCCTGGGCACGATCGCCGGTGAGAATACCGTGCTCATCATCTGCCGCACCGAGACGGCGCGTGAGCGTGTCGCCCAGCGCCTCCTTGCCCTCGCCGGACGCTGATCTTCTCACTCCGCAGTGGCTCGTGGAGCTGGAATTTCCTCCCTGTTCTTCCCTTGATAGATGCATTCGCGGTTGACCTTTACCGCATAAATATGTAATATTCATCCTCCAGCCGTCCGCTATCGTCTATCAACTATCGTCTCCCCCATGCAAACGATCGCTCTCGCCTATTCCGGCGGCCTTGATACCTCGATCATCGTTCCCTGGCTCAAGGAACACTACGATTGCCGGGTCATCTGCGTGGCCGCTGACATCGGTCAAGGGGATGAGCTGGAGGGCGTAAAGGAAAAGGCCATCGCGTCTGGTGCGGACGAGTGCTACATCGCCGACCTGCGCGAGGAGTTCATTCGCGATTATGTGTGGCCG
>DATCGU010000074.1:0-4693 GCA_036508735.1 Gemmatimonadaceae bacterium | reverse complement strand
GCCCTGCCTCAGCACAAAACTCGCCACATTCGCCACCTGCTGATCGGTGAGCGCGCTGCGTCGGCCGCCGGCCGACATGTGCCCGCGCAGGAAGCCGGCAAAGGTGGACCAGTTGGCCATTTCGGACGTGGAGGTGAAACTCCGGGGGCCCCACACTGGCCCCCCGCGGGCCGTCCCCTGACCCTGCGGTCCGTGGCACGCCGCGCAGTCCTCCTTCCACACGGAGCGGCCGGCGGCCGAGTCGCCGGTGCGCACGGTGAGCGTGTCGTCGCCCTGTCCCTCGACCATCGAGCCGAGGCGGACCCCGCGCGAGAGGAATGCGATGTAGGCCACCAGCGCCTCCATGCGCGGGTCGTTTGGACTCATCTCCGCAGCGCGCAGGTTTCGCCGCAGGCAGATGTTGATGCGCTCGTGCACGGTGAGCACCCCTCCGCTGTCATCGATGCGCGGGTACCGCGCATAGGAGCCGACCCACGGCAGCGCGCCGCGCTTGGTTCCCGCCTCGAGATGGCAACTCGTGCAGCGCAACGCACCGCCTCGAGCCAGCCGAAGCGAGTCCCGTGTGGCCATTGCGATCGCGCGCCCTCGGCGAATGGCCTTTCCGAGGTCGTTCGCGGGAATGAGCGAATCGGGCGGTACCACGAAGACGGCCGTGTCACGCTCCGGTCGTGGCACTGGTGCCGCCGGCACGAGTGTGATAAGCCCGCCGAGCACGCGCTGTGGCGACTCGGCGCGGTCGGCGCGGCACGCGGACGTGAACGCAACAGCGAGCAGCAGCGCAAGCGACGGCAAACGGTGGACGGTAGACGGTAGAACACCGCCTCCGCACATCCCCCGTCTACCGTCCACCATCGGCCGTCGCATCTACGCCACCGCGTACTGCTGCGTGACGTCGCGGCCGGCCCCCTTCACCACCAGCTTGAACTCGTCGGAGCGCAACAGGGGGTCATCGCGCATCTCGATGCCGAAGCCCACGCCCTTCTCCAGCTTCTTCATCAGGTCGGCTTCCTGCTCCAGGACATACATGGCCGTGTCGGGGTGCAGGCGCACCACCAAGTGGTCGCGGCGTCCCTCGGCCGCCATGCGGCGCACCGAACGTTCCATGCGGCGCACGATGGTCTCCGCCGTGAAGACGCGCCCCGTGCCGTGGCAGGCGGGGCAGGCTTCGGTCATCGACTGCAGGTGGCTCTGCCGCACGCGCTGGCGGGTCATCTCGATGAGCCCCAGGTCGCTGACGGCGAAGGCCTTGGTGCGGGCACGGTCGCGCCCCAGGTGTTGACGCAGGTCCTGCAGCACCTTGTCGCGGTTCTGCTTGGTCTCCATGTCGATGAAGTCGGCCACGATGATGCCGCCAAGATCACGCAGGCGCATCTGGCGCGCCACCTCGCGCGCCGCTTCCATGTTCGTCCGCAGGATCGTCTTTTCCGGGTCCCGCTTGCCGGTGTAGCGCCCCGAGTTCACGTCGATCGAGACGAGCGCCTCGGTGGGCTCGATGATCAGGTACCCACCCGACGGCAGGTCGCAGCGCCGCTTGAAGAGGTCGCGAATCTCGCCCTCGATCCCCGCGTGGTCAAAGAGCCCCTTCTTGTCCTCGTAGAGGTGCACGCGGTCGGCGAGTTCCGGCGCAATGCCGGTGAGGTACTCGAGGATCTCGTTGTGCAGCTGCCTCGAGTCGACGGTGAGGCTGTCGATCTTGGTGGAGAACAGGTCACGGATGATGCCGCGGGTGAGCGACGTCTCGCGGTGCAGCAGCTTGGGCGGCTTGCCCACGAACCGCGTCTTCTTGTTGATGCGGCCCCACTGGCTGATAAGCGTGGTGAGCTCGCGCTGGAAGGTCTCCTGCGTGACGTCTTCGCCCACGGTGCGCACGATGACGCCGCCGGAGTTCTTGGGCATCACGCTTTCCACCTGGCCGCGCAGGCGCTGGCGTTCCGCGCGGTCCCCGATCTTGCGACTCACGCCGACGCGCGAGGCGAACGGCATGTACACGAGGAATCGGCCGGCCATAGAGACCTGCGCGGTGACGCGGGGTCCCTTGGTGGAGATGGGCTCCTTGGACACCTGGACGACGATATCCTGCCCCTTCTTCAGGACGTCCTGTATCTGCGGGGGATCCTTGCGCCGGCGGCGGCCGCCATTGCCCCTCTTGGGGGCTTCCACGGGCGCTGCAACGGCTTCCTCGGCGCTGTCGGGCTGCTCGACGTCCGCTGGCTCGTCGCCGTCTTCCTCGGCATCGTCATCGTCGCCCTCGTCATAGACGAGGTCGGAGTTGTGCAGGAAAGCGCTCTTGTCGGTGCCAATATCGACGAACGCCGCCTGCAAGCCAGGCAGCACCGACTCGACCTTTCCCCAATAGATGTCGCCGACCATCCGTCGTGTTTCCGGACGTTCGACCTGCAGCTCAACGAGCTGGTCGTCCTCGAGGATGGCAACGCGCACTTCGCGCTGGGTTGCCGAGATGAGGATTTCGCGTTTCATGAATTACCGCGCCGCACGCACGCGAGGGCGACCGCACTCGCGCCGCACGACGGCGTGGCCAAAGGGTGGCGTGGCCCAAGGCGGGGGTCGTCGCGCGGACGTCCTCACCCTGATGCACAACAGTCGGAATCATTCCCTGCGCGCGCACGATCGTCCATGCGAAAGCCGCCAGAACCTCGTGACCATTCGCCACCGCTGCAGCGAGCAGCGTCAGGAATGCACGGTTCGGGACAGTTCGGCCTCGCCTGCGATCGGGCACCATCGTTCTCCGCCAGACGCGAGTAGGGATTTGTAACCCGGGGCACGCGGTCGCCGGCTCCGGGGGCCTGCCTGCGGTCAACAGCCCGCCCCTGATGGGTAACGGCACGCAAGCCGCAACGCAATGGGGGCGTGGAGGTTAGGCGTTCAGTGACTTCAGCAGGTGGCGGGCGATGACGATGCGCTGAATCTCGCTGGTACCTTCGCCTATCTCGCAGATCTTGGCGTCCCGCATCATTCGCTCGACGGGGTAGTCCTTTGTATACCCGTATCCGCCGTGGATCTGCACCGCCTTGGTCGTGGCCCGCATGGCCAGTTCGGAGCAGAAGAGCTTGGCCATCGCCGCTTCCTTCCCGTACGGCTGGCCCCGCTGCGCCAGCCAGGCGGCGTGATACATCAAGTGACGGCCAGCCTCGACTTCCGTGGCCATGTCGGCGAGCTGGAACGAGATGCCCTGAAAGTGCGCGATGGGCTGGCCAAACTGCCTGCGCTCGGCGCTGTACTTGAGCGCCTCGGCCAGCGCGCCCTCGGCAATCCCCAGGGATAGAGCCGCCACGCCCACGCGGCCGGCGTCGAGCGTCTTCATGAAATTGATGAAACCCTTGCCCTCTTGGCCGAGCAGGTTCTCCGCCGGAACCTCGACGTCCTCGAGGATCAACTCGCGCGTGTCGGATGCGCGCCACCCCAGCTTGTCTTCCTTCTTGCCCGACCGGAATCCCTTCAGCGGCTTGAGCGAGGCATCGTGCCCGATGCCCACCCGGCGCGCCGCCTCGAGGTCGCACGTCTCCTTGGTCAGGATAAACGAACTGATGCCCTTGGTTCCCTTCGAAGGATCGGTGACCGCCGTGACCACGAAGATCTCGCCGACTCCACCGTGCGTGATGAAGCGCTTGGTGCCATTGAGCAGGTAGTGGCCCTTCTTCTTCACCGCCGTCGTCTTCGTGGCGCCGGCATCGCTGCCCGCCTCCGGCTCGGTGAGGCCGAAACCGCCGAGCACGGCCCCCGAAGCCAGCAGCGGAACGTACTTCTCCTTCTGCGCGGCCGTGCCGAAGTGCACGATGGGCGACGTTCCCAGCGTGGTATGGGCCGAGATGGTGATGGCGTGCGAGGCACAGACCTTGGCCATTTCCTGAATGGCAATCACATAGGCGATGAGGTCAAAGCCGCTGCCGCCGAGCGATTCGTCCCACGGGATGCCCAGGAGGCCGAGTTCGCCCATGCGCTTGACGGTCGCCCACGGGAAGTCCTGCGACTCGTCGTACTGGGCGGCAATCGGCGCGACTTCGTCGCGGGCGAAGGCCCGCACCATCTCGCGCACGGCGAGGTGCTGTTCGTTGAAATAGAGACTGTCGTCCATGGACTCCTCAGACGGCGCGGGCGAAATGCCCGCGCGTGTATTGGTCACGCAGGATCGTGCGCACCGTGTCGACCGCAGGCAAGCTACCCGCCGCGAGCGCATTGAGCATCTGCCGATACGCGCCCACGATGGCCGCCACGTCGTCGCCGCGCACATTGAAGACTGCACGATACCCGCGCACGCCGGCCCGCCACAGGCGCGGGAGGTACTGGGCACCGTCGATGGGCCGCGAGTGGAGCAGGCGATTGCGGCAGTTGCTGTCGGTGGCCACGGGGAACTGGTAGCCCGTGGGATCGGTGAGCTCCACATTCGGGTGCTTCTGGACGCACAAATCACGACAGGTCGCCACCTCGCGGTCGAACGCCGCGGAGAGCACGCAATGCTCGAGGGTCATGCCCTCGGGTCGTCCATACAGCAGGACGTCGAAACCCGCGCCATTCCACGGAGCGACCAGCTGGGCGATCTCATCGGTGGTCAGTTCGATGGACGCCGTGATGCGGCGGGCGCCGAGGGCGAAGAACTCGCGCGCGGTGTGCGCGTTGAAACAGTTCACGGCATAATCGGCCGTGACGTCTCGCCCCGCGCCTCCAAGTTCCGATA
>DATCGU010000073.1:0-4779 GCA_036508735.1 Gemmatimonadaceae bacterium | reverse complement strand
CGCGAACTGGCTCGATCGCCAGTATCTCCCGGGCCGGATGTACCAGGGGACGTGGGACAACGAAGGGATTCTCAGCACGTTTCCCTCCATCGTGACGTGCCTGTTGGGAGTCCTGGCGGGCGTTTGGCTGCGCTCCTCCCGTGCAGAAACCCGAAAGACCTTGGGCCTCGTCGCGGCCGGTGTGGCGTCCATCGCCGTAGGGTGGATCTGGAACCTATGGCTGCCCGTGAACAAACTGCTCTGGACCAGTTCGTATGTGCTCGTCGCCGGCGGATGGAGCCTGTTGCTCTTGGCGCTCTTCTACTGGGTGATCGACGTGAAACAGTGGCGCGGCTGGAGCTTCCCGTTCGTCGTGATCGGCGCCAACGCGATCGCCGTGTATGCGTTCGAGGGTTTCATCAGTTTCAGGGAGGTGGCGGCGCGCCTGGCTGGGGGGCCCATCGCATCCGCCTTCGGCTCGTATCAGGGCGTGTGGCTGGCGCTGGTGACGTACGCCCTGACCTGGGGTGCGCTGTACTGGTTGTACGATCGCCGCATCTTCATCAAGCTGTAACGGAGCGGCCCTACGAAGCCCCACAGCCATTTGGCTGAGGGCTTCGTTTGATTCCACGGAATGCGAACGCCTGGCATTCGGCGGCGGCTCACTCTGGGTGTGAGCGGCCGCACCAGACAATGCTGGCTTTGACGCCGCCTTCGTTGCGCGATGCGTGACGCCGAGCCATGGTATGCTCCTCCGTCGACAGACTCTCCTCACAGCATACTCCCATGATCTACACAGCTGCTCGCATCGCCGAACAACTCGAAGGCGAGATCATCGGCGACGGTACCATCGCGCTCACTGGCTTCAGTTCCGCCGACCTTGCAGGCCCCGGCGACCTGACCTTCGCTGAAAAGGACACCCATTTCGCCGCCGCTGACGCCAGCGCGGCATCGGCCATTCTGGTGTCAGGCCCTTTCTCTTCGACCAGTAAAGTCATTATCCGCGTCCCGAACGCCCGGGTGGCCGCAGCCCGGGTCCTGCCGCTGTTCTTTTCGCCGGAAGAGTATCCTCCCGGCATTCACCCCAGTGCGGACATCGCCCCAACAGCCCAGGTGGATGTCTCGGCGTACGTCGGACCAGCCTGCGTGATCGGCCCGGGCGTCACGATCGGTGCCCGCTCCGCCTTGCTCGGCGGGAACCACATCGGACGCGATTGCCAGGTCGGCGACGACGTGCGGTTGTTTCCGAATGTCGTGCTCTACGAGCGCACCCGGAT
The DNA here is from genome assembly GCA_036508735.1 of Gemmatimonadaceae bacterium. Lineage (GTDB taxonomy): Bacteria > Gemmatimonadota > Gemmatimonadetes > Gemmatimonadales > Gemmatimonadaceae > PNKL01. The sequence goes on along the minus strand of DATCGU010000073.1, from coordinate 3,523 downwards.
CGGCCATCGCGTCGCGATCCACGCCGGCACCGTCGTCGGTTCTGACGGCTACGGCTACGTCTTCGATCAGGGCCGGCATCGGAAGGTCCTCCAGGTCGGCAACGTGATCATCGAGGACGACGTGGAGATCGGCGCAAACTCCGCCATCGACCGTGCCGCCCTCGGTTCCACCGTGATCGGCGCCGGCACGAAGATCGACAATCTCGTGCACATCGCCCACAACGTCGTGTTCGGACAACACTGCCTCATCATGGGACAATGCGGATTTGCCGGCAGCACACAGTTCGGCGACTACTGCGTGATCGCCTCCCAGTCCGGAGTTGCCGGACATCTCACCATTGGGCATCGAGTTACGGTCGGCGGGAAGTCCGGGGTCACGCGCGACCTGGCCGACGGGCAAACCGTGCTCGGCTTCCCCGCCGTGCCCGACAAGCAGGCCAAGCGGCAATGGATCGGAGTGCAACAACTTCCGGAGCTCATCGTGCGGATGCGGGAACTCGAGAAACAGGTGGCGGAAGTCACGGCCAAGCTGAAGTCCCTTCAGTGAAATCATTGTCGCCTGGCGAAATGGGACTGAGCGACGATCGGTGCCCACTTCGCCTAGATTGATTCATCATGAATCCGAACGAGAACCCTGAACTGCGCCGGCTGTTCGACGACTACCTGCAGATGTACCTCGGTCGCGATGATCTGCTGACGGCGCAGTTCAGCGAGAACTTCTCGGGCTTTACCGGCGGTGGCGACTTCCTGGTGAAGGACCGGGACGAATGGGTGGCGATCACTCGGCTGGATTTCGCCCAGGTCAAGGACGCCATCCGCATCGAACTCAAGGATGTCTCGATCCAGTCGTTGGCGGAGACCATCGCCGTCGCCACCGGCTTCTTCGTCATCCATCTGCCGATCGAGGATCACATTTTGTCGCGCGAAACCGCGCGTCTTGTGCTGATCTTCCGCAAGGAGTCCGGCGGCTGGAAGATCGCGCATAGCAGCATTTCCATTCCGTACTACGGGGTGCAGGACGGCGAGGTCTATCCGCTGACGAACCTGGTGGAACGCAACCGCTTCCTCGAGCAGCTGACCGCCGAGCGAACGGCCCAGCTCTCGGCCGCCAACGACAGCTTGCGCCGGGCGAACGAGGAGCTCACCCGGGAAATCGCCGAGCGCCAGCTGGCGGAGCGCGCGCTGCTGGAGAGCGAGGCGCGGTACCGGTCGATCCTGCTCGCGTCGCCGGACGACATCACGATCGCAGATCCTGAGGGACGCGTCGTCATGGTGTCGCCCATGGCCATGCAGCTCTTCGGATATGCAGAGCCGCACGAGTTCATCGGGCGACCGGTGACCGATTTCATCGTCCCCGAGGATCGGGCGCGAGCGATGGCCCAGGTGGCGTTGCGGCGACAGGGTGTGAGGACGGGTGCCAGTGAATACCATGGGCTTCGCCTCGATGGCACCATGTTCGACATCGAGGTCAACAGCGAGTTCATGCGTGATGCCGAGGGCACTCCGACTGGCCTCGTGGTCATCGTCCGAGACATCACCGCGCGCAAGCAGGTGGAGGCGGAGAAGGAGCGTTTGGAGGCGATGAACCGCCAGCTCCAGAAGTCGGAGAGCCTTGGCCGCATGGCCGGTGCCATTGCGCATCACTTCAACAACCAACTCCAGGCGGTGATGATGGGCCTGGAGGCGGCCATGACCGCACTGCCCGCACAGGCGACGGGCATTTCTTACCTGGCGGACGCCATGACGTCGGCGCGGCGGGCGGCCGAAGTGAGCACGCAGATGCTGACCTATCTGGGGCAGTCACACGGCCAACGCGAGCGGCAGGACCTCTGCGTCACATGTCGGCACTGCCTGCCGCTGTTGCGTGTCGTGTTGCCGCAGGGCACCGCGCTGGAGACGACCCTGCCATCACCGGGTCCCCAGGTCCATGCGAATGCGAACCAGATCCAGCAGGTGCTGGCCAATCTGGTCACCAACGCCGTCGAGGCGCGCTCGGACGGCCCTGGTGAAGTGCACCTGACCGTCACGACGGCGCGAGCCGCCGACGTTCCCGCGACCAATAGGTTCCCCATCGATTGGCAGCCGCGTCACCCGTCGTACGCGTGCATCGAAGTGGCGGACACAGGCAGCGGGATCGCTGCTGGCGACATCGAGCAGCTGTTCGACCCGTTCTTCTCGAGCAAGTTCACGGGACGGGGACTCGGACTGCCGGTGGTGCTCGGCTTCGCCCGTGCGCACGGTGGGGTGGTCCACGTGGAGAGCAGGCCGGGACGCACAGTATTCCGGGTGTACATGCCGGTGACGGACGCAGCGGGCGACGAATAGGACGGTCGCGAGCTCCGCAGGAAGGGCAGACCTTCATCTGCCCCGCCCTCCGTGCACGAGGAGCGGACGCGTGTTCGTGCGCAGGCGGACGACGACAGAAGAGACCGACATGCGCACCGGGACGCCTGTCGCCCCGCAGTTGAGGGATGTAGATCTCTCTGTGACGGCCCCCCGGTTTCTTCCTGCTCACCGGGTCACTTCAATGTTCAGCATCCGTCGTCTCGCGATCCATTTCGGTATCGCCACAATCGCCTGCAGCGGCGGCGCTTCCGCGCAGCTGCCCAGCACCAACCCCTTCGCGGCGCCGAGCCGCCTGCTTTACCAGGCGCCGGACTTCACGCGTATCCGCAACACCGACTTCCAGCCGGCCATCGAAGAAGGGATGCGCCAGCAGCTCGCCGAAGTGGCGGCCGTCATCCACGGGCCGGCCGCGCCGACGTTTGAGAACACCATCCTCCCGCTCGAACGCGGAGGGCAGCTGCTGTCGCGCGTGCAGCGGGTCTTCGGCGCGCTCACCTCGTCCAACACGAACGACACGCTGCAGGCCATCCAGCGGGCCTTGGCGCCGAGGCTGGCCGCGCACCGCGACGCCATCAGCCTCAACGACACCCTCTTTCTGCGAATCAAGAGCCTCTACGACCGGCGCGCGAGCCTCGGCATTGACTCGCTGCAGCGCCTGGTCGTGGAGCGCTACTACCGCGACTTCGTGCGCGCCGGCGCCCTGTTGTCCGAGGCGGACAAGACGCGGCTGCGCGCGCTGAACCGGGAGCAGGCGTCGCTCACCAACGACTTCGGTCGGCGGCTGCTATCGGCCACGCGCTCGGGCGGCGTCGTCGTCGACGACTCGACCCAGCTCGTCGGCCTGAGCGCCGGCGACATGGCCGCCGCATCCGGGGCTGCCAAGACCCGAGGCCTCACGGGCAAGTGGCTGCTGCCGCTGCAGAATACCACGCAGCAGCCGGCGCAGTCGTCGCTGCAGAACCGCGCCCTGCGGCAGCGGCTCTTCGAGGCGTCCACCACGCGCGCCGCACGAGGGGACAGCAACGACACGCGCCAGGCCATCCTGCGCCTCGCCCAGCTCCGTCCGGAGCGCGCACAGATCCTCGGGTACCCGTCGTACGCCGCCTATGCCCTCGATGAAACGATGGCGAAGACGCCGGAGAACGCGCTCCGCCTGCTGATCCAGCTGGCGACGCCG
>DATCGU010000072.1:0-7828 GCA_036508735.1 Gemmatimonadaceae bacterium | reverse complement strand
CTGACGATGAGGACACGCAGTTGATCGCCTGGCTGAGTCGCGGACGCCACGTGGAGACGGCGTACCTGTCGCTCACTCGCGGCGACGGCGGACAGAACCTGATCGGCAACGAGCTTGGCGAGGCGCTGGGTGCCATCCGTACGCAGGAACTGCTTGCCGCGCGCCGCGTGGACGGTGGCCACCAGTTCTTCACGCGCGCCTACGATTTCGGCTTCTCCAAGACCGCCGAGGAGACGTTCAAGCACTGGGACCACGAGGCGGTGTTGCGCGACGTCGTCACGGTGGTGCGCGCGTTTCGCCCGAACGTCATCATGTCGGTGTTCTCGGGGACAGCGTCGGACGGCCATGGGCATCACCAGGTGTCGGGCATCGTAGCGCGCGAAGCGTACGAGGCGTCCGCCGACACCGTGCGGTTCCCCGTGGCGACGTTCGGCCCCGCGTGGGAAGCCCAGAAGTTCTACCGCGGTGCGCGTTTCACGGGCGTACGGGCCACGCTGTCGTTCAACGTGGGCGAGTTCAACCCGGTTGCTGGGCGCAGCTACGCCGAAATCGCCGGCGAGAGCCGCAGTCAGCATCGCTCGCAGGGGTTCGGCGTGCTGCAGCGCCGCGGGACGGCCATGGATGCGGTTTCCCGGCAGGCCTCGCGCGTCAACGAGTCCACGCCCGCCGAAAGCGAGAAGTCGCTGTTTGACGGCATCGACACCTCGCTGGCCCGGCTCGATGCCGGCCTTCCACCGGAAGGCCGGCGCCTGCTGCAGGTCGCGCGCCTCCACGCCGACTCGGCGGGCGCGTTCCTCGACTTCCGGCATCCGGATCGTGTGGTGGGCCACCTTGCGGAAGCAGCCAGGGCCATTGCGCAGGCGCGCGAGACGTTGCCCGGCTGTCTTGTCGCGGTTGGGAGTCGCGCACCGCAACCCCCGAGCTGCACCGAGGCGCAGCTTGATGCCGACGCGGCGCTCGACCAGATGCGCGAGCGCAGCGCGGACGCGCTGCTCGAGGCGGCTGGCGTCGCCGTGGAGGCCACGGCCGAGCGCGAGTTGCTGGCATTTGGCGACTCGATGCCGGCCACGATCACGGTGTTCAATCGCGGCACCCTCCCGGTGTCGGTGAACGCGGTGACGATCGGCGGCTATACCACGCCGCTGCCGGCGCCGGTGACGATTGCCCCGGACAGTTCGTGGCGCTTCACACGCAACCTCGTCGGGCTCGTGGACACGCGTCCGTGGTGGCTCGGTGGCCGGGAGGGCGACATGTTCGCCGACCGGCAGTCGCCGCCGGACGGGCTGGGTCGCGTGTCGGCGGTGTCGAGAGGGCTTGTGCGGGGCGTCGCGTTGCGCGAGGACGTGCGCCGCGAGTCAGACGCGGGCGTGGACGTCACGGTGGCCGGCGTGACCGTGTCGTCGCTGCACGCGCCCTTCGTGTACCGGTTTGCTGATCCCGTGCTTGGCGAGCAGAACCGTCCGGTCGGCGGCGCGCCGGCCGTCTCGCTGTCGTTTGATCGCGGACTCGAGTGGATGCCCGCGGGCAAGCCGGTGGACCGCATGCTGCGCCTCACGGTGCAGTCGTACTCCACGGCAGCGCGAAGCTACACGCTCAAGGTCATCTTGCCCAAGGGCATCACGGTGGACTCCGCCGTGCGCACCGTGACCTTGGATCCGCTCGAGACGCGCGAACTCTTCCTGCGCATCCGTGGCACGCTTCCCGAGGGACGGTACGTGTTCGGCGTCACCGCCGAGGGTGAGATGGGCAGGTACCTCGAGGGCTTCCGTGCCATCGAGTACTCGCACATCCGGCCCATCCACCTGTATCGATCGTCAGCGCTCTGGCTTCAGTCGGTGGAAATCAACGTGCCGTCGGGGATGCAGGTGGCGTACATCCCGGGGGTGGGCGACCTGTCGGCACCGGGGCTGCGCCAGTTGGGCGTCCCCGTGACGGTCATCACGCCGCAGGAACTTCCTCTCGTGCCGCTGGACCGCTTCACCACGGTGATCGTCGGGCCTCGTGCCTACCAGGCATCGAGTGAACTGCGGGCAGGAAACCGTCGGCTGCTCGACTACGTGAAGGAGGGCGGCACCCTGCTGGTGCAATACGGCCAGCAGGAGATGGCGCGAACGGGCATCATGCCGTATCCCGTGTCCCTGGCCCGCACCGCCCAGCGGGTGACGCTGGAGGACGCGCCGGTCACTGTCCGCGATGCGAAGTCAAGCCTGTTGGGATGGCCGAACCGCATCGGCGAGAGGGACTGGGCCGACTGGGTGCAGGAGCGCTCGCTGTACATGCCAAGCGTTATCGATCCGAAGTACGCGACGCCGCTCGAGATGCACGACCCCGGCGAGCCCGAGAACAACGGCGCAATCCTGATGGCGCGATACGGCAAGGGCACTTACGTCTACACGACGCTGTCGCTCTTCCGCCAGTTCCCGGCCGGCGTGCCGGGGAGCGCGCGCCTGTTTGTGAACCTGCTCTCGGCTGGCCGTGCTCCCGTCGCCAAGCCCACGCCGCGCGTGCAGCCATGAGCACTCCCTTCCGGCGGGTGCTCGTGCGCGTGCTCGGGGCGGAACTGATCGTGTGGGTGCTCCTGTACGCGTTGCAGCACCGATACGCGGGCTGAGGACGACATGCACTGGATCAACTGGGCGATCGTTCTCGGCTATCTGGCCTACATCTCGATCGACGGAATTCGCCGGGCCAAGGGAACCGGAAAACTGGAAGGGTATTTCCTCGGCAACCGCAACTTGCCGTGGTGGGTGGTCGGCTTGTCGGTGATGGCCACGCAGCTGTCGGCCATCACGATGATCGGCACCACGGGGCAGGGCGCCACCGATGGCATGCGGTTCGTGCAGTTCTACTTTGGGCTCCCCATCGCGCTGGTCATCCTCGGCGTCACGATCGTGCCGTTCCTGCACCGCGCCAAGGTGTACACGGCGTACGAGTTCCTCGAAAGGCGCTTCGACGCCAAGACGCGCTCGATGACGAGCTTCCTGTTCCTCCTGTCGCGCGGCCTCTCGTGCGGCACGATCATCGCCGCACCGGCCGTGGTCTTCTCGTCGATCTTCGGCTGGTCGCTGCACTGGTCGGTGGCGCTCATCGGCGTGCCGACGGTCCTCTACACCATGATCGGTGGGGTGCAGGCGGTGGCGTGGACCGACGTGAAGCAGATGGTCATCGTCATCACGGCACTCACCGCCATGATCGTGGTGCTGCTCGTGCGCATCCCGGTGGGGGCCGACGACGCGCTGCGCATTGCCGGGGCGGCCGGGCGGCTGCAGATCTTCGACTTCTCGTTCACGCTGACGAAGACGTACACGTTCTGGAGCGGGATCATCGGCGGCACCTTCCTGATGCTCTCGTACTTCGGCACCGACCAGAGCCAGGTGCAGCGCTACCTGACGGCGCGTTCGGTGGACGAGGCGCGGAGTTCGCACCTGATCAGCGCGTACTGGAAGATTCCGCTGCAAGCGATGATCCTGCTGGTCGGCGTGCTCGTCTTCGTGTTCTACGTCTTCACCACGCCGCCGCTCTATTACAACCCGGCGGAAGCCGCGCGCGTGCGCGCCGCCGATCCGGTGGCCTTCGCCGCCGTGGAGCAGCGCTACGGGGCGGCGCTGGCGCATCGTGCCGCGGCGGCGCGCGCGCTCGCCCGCACGCCGCGCACCGGCGATGCCACCGCGCGGACGGCCGTGATGGCTGGCGACGTCGAAGTGTCGGCTGTACGGCAGGACGCGCTGGCCGCCGCCGAACGCGTCACCGGCCAGTCGCGCGATGTGAACTACATCATTCCGCACTTTGTACTCACCGAGATGCCCGTGGGGCTGGCGGGCATCTTCATCGCAGCGGTGATTGCCGCGGCCATGTCGGCGGTGGCCGGCGAACTGGCTTCGCTGTCAAGCACGACGGTCATCGATTTCTACCGGCGGTGGGTGAAGCCGGAAGCCGAGGACTCGCACTACCTCGCGGTCTCGCGCGCCGCCACGGGCGCGTGGGGAGTCTTTGCCTGCGTGGTCGCCACCTTCGCGGTCTCGCTGGGTTCGCTCATCGAGGTGGTGAACCGGTTCGGGTCGTACTTCTACGGCTCCATCCTCGGCGTCTTCATTCTCGCCATGATTCCGCGCACCCGGGCAAACGGCGCCTTCTTCGGGCTCCTCTCTGGCATGGCCGCCGTCGGCGCGGTGAACTACGGCGCGCCGTCGGTGGCGTTCCTCTGGTACAACGTGATCGGTGCGGTCACGGTGGTGACGGTGGGGATGTTCTTTGGCCGGAGCGCCGAGGTAGTCACTGCATGACACGGCGAGAGATGGGGCCGGAGACTACGGGAACGACGCCACGAGAACAGCGGCTGGCGGCCGCCGGACGCGTGGCCGCCAGCCTGCTGCACGAGTTCCGCAACGTGTTGAGTCCCATCTCCAACCTGGCATTCCTGCTGGAGCAACAAGCGGACGATCCCGTGCGCGTGCGGGAGTTCTCGCAGCGCCTGTCGCAACTCACGCAGGCACGTGGTCGCATGGCCGAACGCCTGCGTGACTTCCTGCGGCAGGATGCGATGCGTTTTCCGGATGCGTCCGTCGTCGACCTGTCGCAGGTGGCTCGCGAGAGCGTGGCGTTGTGCGCCACGCTCGCGTCATCGAGCGCGGAAGCTCCGGCCGTACGGATCGAGTGCGACGCGACGCTACCACTGCGCGTGTCGGGTGACGGGACCGACCTGCGCACGGCCGTCTTCGAACTGCTGCTCAATGCACTGGACGCGCTGCGTGGTGGTGGAACGGTGCAGGTTCGCACGTGGGCTGCCGACGGCACGGCGCTGCTCGAGGTCCGCGACGACGGCCCCGGCGTGGACGCGTCAATCGCCGACGCCGCGTTCGATCCGTTTGTCTCGACCAAGGGCGAACCCGATGCCGGACTCGGCCTCTCGGCGGCGTGGGGCATCGTCCGGCGCCACGGCGGCGACCTTACGCTCGAGAAGGTTCCCAGCGGAGGGTCGGCGGCAAGGCTCACGCTTCCTCTGTCGCCACCCGATGCCTAGGTGCAGTATGAAACACACATGACCAGCGTCCAGACCCCGCCCGTCGCCCCTGGTGCCCGAGTCCTTGTCGTCGACGACGAGCTGGCCGCGCGTGAATCGCTGGGCGAATTGCTGGTGTCGCTCGGGCATGTCGTCGTCGACGCCGTGGCCAACGCCGCCGACGCCGAGACGCGAGCGCGCGATCTGAATCCCGATGCTGTCCTGCTCGACGTGCACCTTCCCGGGACGAGCGGCATCGAGGCGGCGCAGTCGATCTCCCTCGCCCTGCCTGGCGTGGCGATCGTGCTCATCAGCGGCGACGACACCATCCAGTTGACCGACGCCGAGGCCGACGCGTCGGGCGCCGTGGCATTCCTGGCCAAGCCGGTGCCACCGCGTGTGCTCGATTCCACCATTCGGCTGGCCGTGGCTCGCACGGGGGCCCTGCGCCAGGCGCGTCAGGAAGCCGCGAACCTCAAGCAGATGCTCGAGGACCGCAAGGTGATCGAGCGGGCCAAGGGTATCTTGATGCGCCGCACGGCCTGTTCGGAGCCCGACGCATACCGCATCCTGCAGCGCTCGTCGCAGGATCGCTCCAAGCCGATGGTCGAGATCGCCAAGGCGGTGCTGGACTCGGAGCCGGGCGCTAGCAACTAGCGGCTAGCTGCTAGATGCTGGCACCAAGCTCCTCGCTTGCAGCCTCGGCCGCAGTGGGCTTCGTGTAGTTCTCCATGTCGAGTCCGAGCAGGATCGTGAGCAGCACGATCACCGCCGCCGTGTAGAACGGAATCCCCGGTCCGTGGTGGTCGAATGCCCATCCGAAATAGAGGGGACCGACCACGCGTGCCACGCCGCCAAAGGTCTGCTGCACGCCCATGTAGAGTCCGCGCTCGTGCTGCGGTACCACGCGCGAAAGCAGGCCCGTGACGCACGGGAAGGTGAATGCCGTCCCCAACGGCACGAGCGCCACCGCGATGGCGAGTGTCGGAATGCTCGGCGCCAGCGGCATCCCACCGAGGCCGCACGCCAGCAGGAACATGCCGAGCCGCGAGAGGCGCGCCTCGCCGAAATGGTCCACCATCGTGCCGAGAATCCCGGCCCTCGTGACCACCGAAATGACGCCGATGTACGTGAAGAAGAACCCGATGGTCTTGGCCGTGACCCCGAACTTCCAGGCGAGAAAGAGTGCCAGCGTCGTCGACATCGCCTGGAACGAGCCCATGGTGATGGCGTAGATCCAGATGAGGCGCGATGCCGGGTCGCCACTGTGCGACACTACGCGCCAGAGCGCCTCTCGCGAGCCGCGCACCACCTTGCCCGAGGCCTTGGCCGCCGCGTAGTCGTGCGATTCCGTGAGGAAGAAGTAGGCAAACGCCATCGTGATGATCGACATCACCGCCGCCGCGAGACCTGGTCCTTTCGCGCCGAAGCCCAGGGCGAGCGCGCCAAGCACCGGGCCGAGTGCGACCCCCGCGTTGGTGGCGGCCGACAGCCAGCCCAAGGCCTTGGCGCGGTCCTGGGGCTTCGTGGCGTCGGCCACGTATGCCTGGATCACGCCCACGGTGCCGCCACCGGCTCCCTGCACGACGCGGCTGATGAACAGCCAGTCGAGCGACCGCGAATACGCAAAGATCACGTAGGCGATGGTCGATGCCCCAAGGCCGATCATCAGCGCCGGCCGTCGGCCGAGTCGGTCTGAAACGCGGCCCCACGATGGTGCGCTCGTCAACTGCGCGATGGCGAACGTGGCGATCAGGACCGAGACCACGGCGCCGTCACCGCTCATGTGGAGCGAGTTCAGCACGTGATACACATACCCGGTGCCGTTCATCTCCTTCGCGTAGAACGGCAGCAGGGGTACGATCATGAGGATCCCCACCATGTCCATGAAGGCGGTGATCATCAGGATGACGAGCTTACCCATATTTCTCTTCTTCGCGACGGGAGGATGCCGGCGTCATCTGCCGGTCTTGCCGAGCGCTGCGGGGGGCACGCTGCGGCCGCTGCCGGGCACGGCGACGTAGAGGGCACAAGGAACATGCCCGCAAACACGAGGAACTGGCGCTTGAAGGATGAAGAATCGCCCGAGGCGCGGATGGGAGCAAGGCTGACGGCGTCCCCGGACGGGAGCTAGGCGATTGGATCGGTGCCCGCGAGGATCGCCGTAACCGCGAGCACCAGCACGGCCAGCAGGGTTTCAGCCACGAGCGACCGGCTGATGGACCGCAGGTCCACCGCCAGTAGACGTCGCTTGGCTTGCTTCGAGTGCCCCGCGCCGATGGCGCCGGTGACTCCCACGAGCAGCAACTTGGCCACGAAGAGACCGCTGTACGAAGACGATGCAATGCCCACCGGCACTCCCATGCGCAGCCACGCGGTGCCAAGCCCCGTGACGAACACCGCGGCGGCCGAGACCATCGCCACGGGGTGGAAGGCGACGATGAGTGCGGCGGTGAGCGCCGGGCCGTCCGCTTCACGGCGCTCTCGCAGTGTTACCGTGGTGAGAAGCCCCAGGGTGCCAACCCAGCCGCCCGCCGCCGCGAGATGCACGACGTCCACCAGCACCGACAGTGCGCGCAAGTCTTGGGCGGCGCCGGCATGACCCAGGAAGGCCGGAATGACAACCAGCCCTGCGACACAGACTTCGGCCAGGAGAGGCCAAGTGTGCCGTCGGCGTCCGAAGATCAATGCGGCCCCCGCCATGGCTGCGGTGATTGCCTGCGCGGCAAGCGCCCAGCCCCAGCGCGTGCGCAGCACGAGCACGGCATTCGGCCACAATGCACCGCCCGGGTCGGTGAACGCCGCTGCCTGCGCGAAGAGACGGGGAGC
>DATCGU010000071.1:0-8279 GCA_036508735.1 Gemmatimonadaceae bacterium | reverse complement strand
CGCGACCGCCATCCGATCGGCCCCACTGCGTACCGCACGCGCCGGCACGACCGACAGCGCCTTGTCGAGGTCAAGCCAGAGGTCCCGCATATCCTCGAGGCCGACGCTCAGGCGCAGCAACCCCGCCGTGATCCCCGTCTGCTCGCGCGCCCCGGCATCCACCACCCGATGCGTGAGCATCGCCGGCGGCTGGATGAGCGTATCGGTGGAACCGAGACTGACCGCCGGCGTGATCAGCCTCAGCGCGCCGACGAAGGCCCGCATGACCGCTGGGTCGTCACTGGCCAACTCGAAGCTGAGCACGCTGCCGGGCCCCTTCATTTGCGTACCGACGAGTCCGCGCGGATCTTGGCCCGCGAGCCCGGGAAAGCGCACGCTCGCGATGCGCGCGTCCTCGGCGAGGCGCTCGGCGAGCAGCACCGCCGTGGCCTGCGCGCGCTCGACACGCAGTTGCAGCGTGGGAAGGCCACGGTGCAGCAGATACGACGACAGGGGATGCAGCAACCCTCCGGTGGCGGCGCGCACGTGCTTGATGTCGCGCACCAGCGCGTGCGAACCCGCAACGACGCCGGCAACGACATCCCCGTGGCCACCGAGGAACTTGGTGGCGCTGTGGATCACCATCGAAGCACCGAGTGCGAGGGGCTGCTGAAGGACAGGCGTGGCGAAGGTGGAATCGACGAGCACGGGCACCGCTCCGGCCTGACGCACCACCGCGGCGATGTCGACCAGCTCCAGCGTGGGGTTGGCAGGCGTCTCGATGAACACCAGCGCGGTGTCGGGGCGCATGGCCTGCGCGATCTCATCCTGCAGCGCCCACGTGACCTCGAGGCCGAGCAGGCCGGAGCTCAGCAGATGATCGGCGGTGCCGTACATCGGGCGTACCGCCACCACGTGACCACCGCGCGACTTGGCGGCGAGGAGCACCGCGGACAGCGCAGCCATCCCGGAGCCGAAGGCCGCGGCGTCTTCGGCCCCTTCGAGTTCGGCGAGTGCCTTTTCAAAACGGTCGGTGGTGGGATTGAACAGCCGCTGGTAGACGAAGCTGCCTTGCGGCGCGTCGCCCATCACCAGACTGTCGAACGAACGAGCCGCCGCGTCGAGGTCCGGGGTGGGGTATGTGGAGCTGAAGTCGAGTGGTGGCGCGTGGACGCCGAGTTCAGCGAAATCCTCTCGCCCGGCGTGGACGGCGCGAGTGGCGAATCCCTGCTCCATGGACGGCTCCTTGTGCGGCGATATGGAGCTATATTAGCACTATCCACCGTCAGAGATGATAAATGCCGAATAATGTGCGGAAGCACCCGGACCCGAACCTGATTGACCGAATTGACCGCGATATCCTGGCCTACCTACAGCACGATGCGCGGATTTCCAACAAGGATCTCTCGGCCAAGGTGGGGCTGGCGCCGTCGAGCTGCCTGGCGCGGGTGCGGCGCCTCGAGGCGTCAGGGGCGCTGCTTGGCTACCACGCCGAGGTCGACCCGCGCGCGTACGGCGTGACGCTGGAGGCGCTCATTGCCATCCGGCTGGAGAAGCACGCGCGCAATGCGATTGTGGCGTTCGAGCGGTACATCGTCACGCTTCCCGAGGTGCGTGGCGCCTTTCACGTGGCCGGCGCCAACGACTACCTGGTGCACGTGGCGGTGCGGGACGCCGAACACCTGCGCGAGTTCGCGCTGTCGGCGTTCGCCACGCGTCCGGAGGTGGCGCACATGGAGACGTCGCTGATCTTCTCGCATCAGCGGAATGTGCGGTTCGGGACAGTGCCAGCGGCGCGATGAGCCTTGGGACACACTCACGGAGACCGGAGGAGCCGGTCTCCGTAAGAGACCTCTATGAAGTCTTGAACTTCGTAATCGCCGCGCGAGTGAACTCGCTGAGCACCAGCTCGCCGCTCGTTGCCGCGCGTTCGTCGAGCAGTTTCTCCCAGTGCTCCGTTCCCTGCCAGAGCGCCCGCTTGATGCCGCGCGTCGCCTCGGGGTTGGCGGCCGCGATTGACTGCGCGCGCAGGGCGACGGCCGCGTCGAGCGCTGCGGCATCGGCGACGACCTCCGCATACAGCCCGTGGCGCTCGGCCCAGGCAGCATCGCGCCAGTCGGCGTCGAGTGCCATGGCACCGAAGGGTCCGGGTCCGATCTTGCGTTCGATCACCGGGCCAACCACGAACGGGCCGATGCCGATGGCCAGTTCACTGAGCTTGAGTGATGCCTTCTCCACGGCGATGCAGTAGTCCGAGGCCGCCACCAGGCCAACGCCACCGCCGACCACCTTGCCCTGCACGGCGGTGACCACGGGCACCGGCGCACCGATCATGCTGAGTATCACACGAGCGAAGCCGAGGAAGAATTCCTTGCCGGCGGCCGGGTCGGCAATGGCAATCAGCTCGTCGAACGAGGCGCCGGCGCAGAAGGCCCCCTGTCCCTCGCTGCGCAGCACGATGACGCGCACGTCGTCTCGCCGGCTCGTGGACTCGATGGTCGCCGCCATCGTGCGCAGCAGCACGCCGGGGAGCGCATTGCTCTTGTGATGGCCAAACCGGACGGTGGCGACGCCATCGTCGATGTGCACGTCCATGGAGCCGTCGTCGATCAATGGAGGGGTAATGGACATGGTCGGGTTGCCGCGCAATTCCAAAAGAAGGGCTCAGACAGTAGCTTCCGAAGGTATCCTTAAAGATACCGCGTCGGTGCCGCGAGCGAACTGGTGCGCGCGCCCGATGCCGTTCTCGAGAGGACCCCCGCATGACGCAGCCCCCCGCCGCGACAGAAGACCTGCAGCGCACCGCCGAGTTCGAGGCGCGCATTGCGCGCGGCGAGTCGATTGAACCCAAGGACTGGATGCCCGAGCGCTACCGGAAGCAACTGATCCGGATGATGGCGCAGCACGCCCATTCCGAGGTGGTGGGCATGCTTCCCGAGGGGAACTGGATCACCCGCGCACCGTCGCTGCGCCGCAAGATGATCCTCCTTGCCAAAGTGCAGGATGAGGGCGGGCACGGCCTCTACATCTATTGCGGCGCCGAGACGCTGGGCGTCGACCGGCGCGATCTCGAGCAGGAACTTCTGGACGGCAAGGCCAAGTACTCGAGCATCTTCAACTACCCGACACTGACGTGGGCCGACATGGGCGCCATCGGCTGGCTGGTGGATGGCGCGGCGATCGTGAACCAGACCATGCTCGCCAAGGCATCGTATGGTCCCTATGCGCGGGCGATGGTGCGCATCTGCAAGGAAGAGAACTTTCACAAGCGGCAGGGCTACGAGATCATGGCCACCCTCGCCCACGGCACGGACGCGCAGAAGGCGATGGCGCAGGAATCGCTGAATCGCTGGTGGTGGCCGTCGCTGATGATGTTCGGCCCGCCCGACAAGGACTCGCCCAACAGCGAAGAGCTCACGCGCTGGGGGATCAAGCGCAAGAGCAACGACGAACTGCGCCAGCGCTTCGTGAACCTCACCGTGGCGCAGGCGAAGGCCATCGACCTCATGCTGCCCGACGCCGACCTGACATACGACGAGGCCAGCGGCGACTGGAAGACCGGTCCGATCGACTGGGACGAGTTCCGGCGCGTGGTGAAGGGAAACGGCCCCTGCAACCGGGAGCGGCTGGCTGCGCGGCAGAAGGCACACGCCGACGGCGCGTGGGTGCGCGCAGCAGCGCTGGCGTACGCCGACAAGCAGGCTGGACGCAGCACGGAGGCCGCGTAATGGATTCACCGGAACGCTCCTGGCCGCTCTGGGAGGTCTTCACGCAGGGCAAGGATGGCGAGCCGCACCAGCACGCCGGCAGCGTGCACGCCACCGACGCCGAACACGCCCTGCAGAACGCCCGCGACGTCTATGCGCGCCGCAATGAGGGCGTGAGCCTGTGGGTGGTTCCCAGCGCGGCCATCACGGCGTCGACGCCCGAGGACGTGGGGCCGTTCTTCGACCCGGCCAACGACAAGGCGTACCGGCATCCCCAGTTCTACAGGGTGCCAAAGGGAGTGAAGGTATTCTGATGAACTCCCCGCACCCCGCACTCTTCGGCGCCTTGCTTCGCATCGGCGACGATCGGCTGGTGCTGGGCCATCGCACGTCCGAATGGTGCGGACATGCCCCCATCCTGGAAGAAGACATCGCGCTGGCCAACATCGCGCTCGACCAGATTGGCCAGGCCAACCACCTGCTGACGTACGCGGGCACGGTGGAGGGCGCCGGGGGCGCCGGGGGGGCCGGGGGGGCCGGCCGCGACGAGGACGCGCTGGCCTACTTCCGCGACGCCATGGAGTACCGCAACGCGCTCCTCTGCGAGCTGCCCAATGGCGATTTCGGCGCGACCATCGTGCGGCAGTTCCTGTTCGGCGTGTACAGCGTGCTGCAGTGGGACGCGTTGCTGCAGTCGAAGGACGACACCCTGGCCGGCATCGCCGCCAAGTCGCTGAAGGAAGCCCGGTACCACGTGCGCCATGCCGGCGAGTGGGTGATTCGCCTGGGAGACGGCACGCCGGAGAGCCACCGGCGCACGCAGGATGCGGTGAACCTGTTGTGGCCGTACACCGGCGAGCTGTTCATGCAGGGCGCCGACGAGGCGGACCTCGTGGCCGCGGGCATCACCGCCGACGTGTCGCTGCTGCAACTTGCGTGGAAGGCGCAGGTGGCCGACGTGCTGATGCGGGCCACGCTGACAGCGCCCGACACGGCGTGGATGCAGCGCGGCGGACGCGAGGGCAAGCACACCGAGCACCTGGGGCACATGCTCGCCGAGATGCAGATCGTGGCGCGGTCGCATCCGGGCGCCAAGTGGTAGCGGCGTGGTAGCCACGACGTACGACCGCCGCCAGGTGCTCGTCTGGCTCGAAGAGGTCAAGGACCCCGAAGTGCCGGTGCTGAGCGTGGTGGAGCTTGGCGTGGTGCGGGACGCGGTCGTGGACGCCGATGGTGCCGTGACGGTGACCGTCACACCGACCTACAGCGGTTGCCCGGCCATGCGCGTGATCGAACAGTCCATTCACGAAGCCCTGGCGTTGCGCGGGGTACCCAGGGTAACGGTGAAGACGGTGTTCACGCCGGCGTGGACCAGCGACTGGATTCCCGAGGCGGCGCGGGCGAAGCTCGAGGCGTACGGAATAGCGCCACCGGGCCAGGCGCACACGAGCGACGAACTGGTGCCGTTGCATCGTGCCAGCGCGGCGCCGCGCTGCCCCGTCTGCAAGTCGGCGAATACGGCGCTGCGCAGCGAATTCGGGAGCACGGCGTGCAAGGCGCTGTGGGTCTGCGCAGACTGCACGCAGCCGTTTGAGCAGTTCAAGGCGATATAGATTGAAACCCGTGCCCGACTCCCTCTCCTCCTGCACGACCTGCCAGACCCTGCTGGCCGATGGGAGGGCCGAGGCCTGCCCGACGTGCGGCGCGACACGCGAGGACGCGCGCGACCCGTTCGCGATGCGCGTCCAGCTGATGCTTGGCGAAGAACTCGTTCTGCTGCAGCCGATCGGGCGCGGTGGCATGGCCGTGGTATACGCAGCGCACGACCCCGTCCTGAACCGCATGGTCGCCGTGAAGGCGATGCTGCCTGAATTTCTGTTGGATTCCGATCTGACAGAGCGGTTCCGGCGCGAGGTGCAGATCGCGGCCCAACTCGCGCATCCGAACATCGTGGGTGTCCACGGCGTGCGCCAACGCGATGGTTTGTTGGTGATGCTAATGGAGATGGTCGAGGGCCGCTCGCTCGAGGCGATCCTTGCAGAGCAGGGCCCCCTGCCCCTCCATGTAGCCGGACGCCTGATCGCCGACGCGGCGTCCGCGCTGAAGTTCGCGCACGGGCGAGGGGTGATCCACCGCGATGTGAAACCCTCGAACATCCTGCTCGCCGTCAATGGTGGGGCGCTGCTGAGCGACTTCGGCATCGCACGGCGGCAGGATCTGGCGCGTCTCACCGTGCGTGGGCTCGTCCTCGGGACGATGGACTACATGAGTCCCGAGCAGCGGAGCGGGGACGAGGTCGACGGACGGAGCGACCAGTACGCGCTCGGCGTCACGGCGTTCCAGATTCTCGCGGGACGGCTCCCCTTCGTCGGTTCAGTGCCAGAGGTGCACCTCCAGCATCTGGTGGAGCCCGCGCCGTCGGTCCGCGAGTTCCGGCATGATGTCCCGCCCTCGGTTGCGAGGGCCATCTCCCGCATGCTCGCCAAGGACCCGGCACAGCGATACCCGTCCGTCGCGGAGCCGGCGCGCCTGTTCGAGCACCTCGTGTTCGACCGCCGGGCCGCGTCGTCGGCCATCGCGACGCTGTCGGGGAGTACCCAGTATGGCGTGCGCGCGTTGGAGATCCTGGCGTTGCGGGAGGCCGTCACGCAACCCATGGCGGCGGAGGCTGCCCCCCGCCGCCCTGGTCTCCCCGCAGCGTCACCGGTTGTGGCCCCCGTTTCGGCGTCCGTTGCGGCACCCGTTGCGGCACCCGTTGCGGCACCCGTTGCGGCGCCCGCGCCGACGCCCGGCGGACGGAACCGCCCGTTCACGAGACGGATCGTTCGGCCGGCCCGGTCAGGAGTAGGCGCTCCGGCGAAACCGCGGTCGTGGCGGACTCTTGTACTCAGCGCCGGGGCGCTGATTGCTTGTGTCGTAACGGCCGTATGCTACCTCGCGACGCACCGCTAGCCCGGGATTCTCACAAGACGGGATTGCGCGCAGATGGCCGTCGATACGGGGGCCGCACCCCGTCAGAGTGCGGCCCGTGACCACCCTTCGCCGGCTACCGGTTGATCATCCAGATGCCGAATCCCAACGTAACGGAGGAAAGCTCCTCCGCACGCTGGAACAGGCGGAGCCGCTGATAGCCGTACCCCACGAACGCCGTGAGCGGGATCCGGTTCCAGGCGTAGCTGATCCCCGTTTCCCCCTCCCAGCCTTCGAGCGCGTCCGCCTTGTCCGCGGGCTTCTTCAGCGGGATGAAGTAGCCGCCCCGCAAGTGCAGGATGACGCCGTTCGCGCCCACCCGCCCGGTCGAGTGGAAACCGGCGCTCACGAAGGTCGAGGAGGAATCGAGCGCGGTGCTGGTCACAGTGCTGCGCGTGCTCCGCCGGACGTAGGCGCCCTCGAGCGCGAATGAGCGCCCTCCGATGTCGACGAACGCCTCATTTTGCTTGAACGTGCCGCCAGCCGCCATGGAGCCGGACATCGTCCGCGCCCCGATGCCAGGCCCGGCCGTGGGACCGAACAGCGACGCCTCAAATCCCGACAACGAGAGCGTCTCCGTGCCGCCGACGCTGCCCAACCCATTCTCCTCATGACGCTGCGCCGAGGCGGAGAGCCGCACCACGCGGAGATCGACCGGCCACTTGCGCTCCTTCATTACCCATTCGGGAAGCTTGACCTTCGGCGAGGTTGGCGGCTTGTCGGCCTGCGCATACAGCGGAGCACCAGGAAGCACCGCTGCCATCAGCAGCACGGCAAGCAGGGAAGTTGACTGCCTCATGGGGTATCTCCTCCGGTGAATCGCATGGTGACCTTGAAACTTCCCACCTTCTCACGGTTCTCCTGCGTGATGGTCGCGAGCTCGCGAGCGAAGTTCGCCCTGAGGACGGTGTTCCCTGCGACATTCTCCGGCATCGGCCGCCCCTTGTCGAAGATGCTCCCGAGGATCGCGCCCAGCATAATCGTCGCGCCAACTTTGGTGGCCCGGGAATCCGGCTGGAACCGCGCCTTCAACAGGGTGTCCGTGCGAGCGTACCGCGAAAGTGCGTAGGTCGACGCCGCAATGAAACCACCATACACGACCGCCTTGGTCCGCGACGACTTCTCGATCTCCGGCTTGAGCGCTGACGAATCCAGTGCGGGGAGACGAGCGAGCACCGGCGGCACCCCCTCCGCGCTCACGTCCAGGACGACCATCGAGGTATCGGTGCGAGCGGAGTTCACCGCGGACACGCGCATCACGTAGTCCCCGGTCTGGAACAGCGCCTGCTGCCCGTCGTGGGCGCGCATTGACAGCCGGGCGCGCGTTGTGCCCACGCTGCTGTCGACCACCACCACGCTGCCAGTGATGCGCGACGCTGCCGTCAGCACCACCGTCGCCTTCTGCGACGTCACAACGTCGATGAAACCGCGACCGTCCGTCCCGATGAGCACGTACTCCCGCTGGGGGCGCACCGAAAGGGCGAAGGTGCGCGCGCGCGCGACCGCCAAGAGCGAGTCAAGGCCCGCCCATCGCAAATCCCGCGTCACCTCAGCATCCGGCGACAGCCGGACGAGTCGCGAGAGATAGTGCACCGCCGAATCCGGCCGCTGCAGGGAGGGCTC